>DASQZA010000383.1:0-11597 GCA_035638935.1 Gemmatimonas sp.
GCTTCAATGACGAGACGATGCCTGATCTCGTGCAGACGGTCCGTACACTCGTAGACCAGTCCGTATTCTCCGTGTCCTGCGGCGACATCGTCTTCGACCAGCTGGCGCTCTTCGAGGATTACGAGAAGGCAATGCAACGCCTCGGGATACCGGCGTTTCAAGTCATTGGCAATCACGATCTCGATAAGGATGGATATACCTGGGAGTCCGGCGGGAAGTCATTCCGCACTCGATTCGGCCCCACGTACTACTCCTTCGATCGGGGCCGTGTGCATTACGTCATTCTCGACAACGTTTTCTGGCACGGCGGCGGGTACATCGGATATCTGGATGCCAGCCAGCTGGCGTGGCTCGAACAGGATCTCGCGCGCGTGACCCCGGGGAGCCCGGTCGTCGTGCTTCTCCACATTCCGGTCGAAGGGACCCGGAGTATCCGCGCGGGCGGACCCCGCCACACGCCCGGCGGATCCACCACGAACCGCGACTACCTGTACAAGCTCCTCGCACCGTTCAAGTCACACATCATCGCCGGTCACACCCACGACGGAGAACACGTGTTCGCGCATGCGACGCACGCGCAGATTGCCGGCACGGTTTGCGGCGCGTGGTGGACCGGCGACATCGCCGGCGACGGGACGCCCAATGGGTACGCGGTCTACGAAGCGAGTGGCGAAACCATCACCTGGCGCTACAAATCGACCGGGTTTCCGGATACGCATCAGATCCGCGCGTACGCGCGCGGCGCCGTGCCGCAGGCGCCACACGAGATCGTGGCCAACGTCTGGAACTGGGATCCGGAGTGGCGCGTGACGTGGTACGAGGGCGGCGACCGGCGCGGCATACTCGCACCGCGTGTCGCCATCGATCCGCTGGCTCGCCGAACGCTGGTGCCGGACAAGTTGCCGGAGCGCCATCAATGGGTCACTCCGTTCGCGACGGAGCACCTGCTCTTTGCGCCGGTCGACGACACGGTGCGCGGACCGCTGCGCATCGAGGCTGTCGATCGCTTTGGACGTACGTTCTCGACTGAGGTACCACGCGCATGATTCCACGGTCGCTTTGTCGCGCAGTACACACGACAGCCCTGGCGGTGGTTGCGCTGCTGTTCGCCCGTCCGCTGACGACGCGTCTGCTTGCACAGGCGGGCATGGACGCGGTTCGTGCAACCGCGACGGCACCAGCCGACACGGGCCGTCACGTGGTGCTGATCTCCGTTGACGGCCTGCGTCCGGAGTTCTACCTCGAATCGCGTTGGCCTGCCGTGATGTTGCGTCAGATGGCGCGCGATGGTGCCCACGCCGTCGGCGTCCGTAGCGTTCACCCCTCCGTGACGTACGCGGCACACACCACCATCGTCACCGGTGCGTTGCCTGTCCGCCATGGTGTGTACTACAACACGCCGTTCGAGCCATCAGGACAGACGGGTCGTTGGTACTGGGAGTCGAGCACGATCAAGACGCCAACATTGTGGGACGCGGTCTCCCGCTCCGGCCGCACGTCGGCCGCACTCTGGTGGCCGGTCACGGTTGGCGCTCCGATCACATGGAACGTGCCGGAGATCTGGCCGCTCGACAGCAGTGACCGCACCGCAAGCCTGCGCGCGGAAACACGCCCGCGCGATTTCCTCGCCGAACTGGAATCGCGCGCCACGGAGCCGATGGACGATCGCTTCAGCGGATCAGTGCTCTCTCGCGACGATCGCATGGCGGCGATGGCGTCGTACACGCTGCGTACGAAGCGGCCCAGTCTGATGCTCGTGCACTTCACCACCACGGACTCGCACCAGCACAGCTACGGTCGCGAGCACCATCTCGTGGAGCGTGCGGTACAGGCCGTGGATCGCGGAATTGCGCGGATCGTCGAGGCGGCAGCGGAAGCCGGAATCCTCGACCGCACCACGTTCATCGTGACTGGTGACCATGGATTTTCCGACATCCACACCGTCGTCGCTCCCAACGTATGGCTGCGCGAGGCCGGACTGATGGAGGATCGCAAGGATCGTGGACGGTGGCGCGCGACCTTTCACACCTCCGGAGCGAGCGCCTTTCTCATGTTGCGCGACCCTGCCGACACCGCGGCCGTGCGTCTGGCCCGAGATGCGGTGCTGCGCCAGCCAGCCGCGGTGCACCGATACTTCCGGTTCGTCGACGCCGACGAAATGGCGCGCATCGGTGCCGACCCGCACGCGCCGTTCAGCATTTCGGGCGTGGATGGTGTCTCGATGTCGAGTGCTGCAGGCGGAGCGGCCATCCGCCCCGGACAAGGGGGCACGCATGGGCACTACCCGGGCTTTCCGAACATCCAGACCGGATTCGTCGCGTGGGGCGCGGGGATCGCACGCGGTGCACGCGTAAGCGAGATGTCCCTTGCGGACATCGCACCACTCGCGGCTCACCTGCTCGGTATTCCCTTCACTGCGCCGGATGGCCTGCTGCTTCCTGGGTTGCTCGCGGGGCCATCCAGTGCACATTGAACGCGCGAGACGCTCGCTGTCGCGCAGTCGCACCATCGCTGCCGTGCTGCTGTGCAGCTGTACGCGCGCCTCGCCTGCTCCACCCGCGGCCGCACCGATGTCGGCCATGATGCCGGTGCAGCGGATCCCCGACCAGGATGTATCGCATCGGCCGAACTATCGGTCGTTCGAAAGTGCCGGCGCACTCACGAGGTATTTTGCATCGCCGTCGGATGATCGAATGCTCGTTAGTGCCCATCGCGGTGGCCCCGGCCCCGGCTTCCCCGACAACGCCCTGTCGACGTTCGAGCGTGCCGTTGGTTTTGGCCCGATGCTCATCGAACTGGATGTACGACGCACGGCGGACGGACAGCTTGTGATCCTGCATGACGAAGACGTGGGACTTCGCACCAATGGCGCGGGACGCGCCGGCACGTTGTCGCTCGACAGCCTGCAGCGCCTGCGTCTTCGCGACGACAACGGGACACTGACGGCATCACGTGTTCCAAGTCTCGTCGAAGCGCTGACGTGGGCACGTGGACGTGCAGTGCTCCGGCTCGACGTCAAGTCGGGCGTCTCGCCAGCCGACATCGTCGCGACGCTCGCCGCGGAACAGGCCTTCGACCGCACGATGGCCATCGCCCGTTCGATCGAAGAGGTCGAGGTGTATCACCGCCTCGCCCCGGAGCTCATGCTCAGCGTCTGGTTCGACCCGGATCGGAACGGGCGTCTCTCGCCGGACGAGCTACCCCGGCTGCTCGTGCTACCTATCGATCGCCGCCGCGTCGTCGTGGGCGTCGGATCGGTGCGTGATGGCTGGGACCGCGGAGTACTCGACAGTCTTCGCGCGCACGGCATTCGAGGCATGGTGTCGACGTTCGGTGCGGTAGACTCCCTGGCGTTGGCAACCGGCGCCTGGCAGCCGTACTGCCAGTTCGTCTCGGCACGCGTCGGTGTACTGATCACAGATGCAGCCGAGGCAGTGGCGCGCGCAGCGCGCGACTGTCGCTGACTCCCGCACGCTTCGAACGACGCAGATACTTCACTCGCACCGTCGACACCGCTGACACACAAACGCCCGGCCTTCGTGTAACCGAAGGCCGGGCGTTTCAATGTCCCCTCAGAAATGGTAGCGTGCGCCGAGCTGGATCTGGTACGGCGTGCCGGACAGCTGTGTCACGCCCACATTCTCGTTCACGGTGTAGATGTATTGCTGCTGCACCCGATCGAAGCCGGTGACGTTCAGCAACGTCTGGCGTAGGCCGAGTGACCGCTGGCCACCCCATTTCCGGTTCAGCAGGCTGGGAAGATTGAAGACGTCGCCCACGATCTCGATGCGCTGACCGCGCACTGTGCCGAAGAAGCGGCTCGCGCGGACGTCGAGGCGATGCAACCATGGGTTGCGACCACCGTTGCGCGGGGCGACGCCGCCCAGATGATCCTGGATGTAGTCACGCGCGAGGTTGTTGGGGTTCGACAACACGCGACGCATCGCGGCCGCAACGGGCGCTGGAGTGTTGGGGTTGTCCGGGTCGGGAACGAACGACAGATCGTTGTTGGCCTGGCCATCGCCGTTGATGTCGCTGCCTGTCACCAGCGAGAATGGCGTGCCCGCCTGTCCCTCGTATCGTGCACTGACGCGGAATCCCCACGTTTCCGGCAACTGGACGACGCCGACGAACTTGTGGCGGAAGTCGTAGTCCGAGGCCGACAGCTGCCCTTCGATTCCCCGATGATCGTCGACGACCGGCGTACTGATCACCGGATTGCAGCAATTGAAGGAGAGGTTGTCACGCGATTCGTTGAGCGTGTACGACGCACTGATCGAACCGGTACCGCGCAGGGGGAGCATGGCATCCAGCACCATCGCGCGGTTCGTTGCTTCCCCTGCATCGACGAGTTCGAACACCCGGCCGAACGCCTGGTTGATGCGCGCATTGTTCGTGTTCGGCCGGCCGTTGGTGGGCATCGTCGCCGACGGCACCAGCACCCCGCGCCCATCCGGAAGGCGGAAGTCGGGCGTCGTCTTCAGGTTGCGATCGTAGTACGCGTAGTTGCGCACCGTGCGCGACAGCAGGAAGTTGGCGCCGAGCGAGACAGGGCCGACCTGCTGGCGATAGGAGACGTTGCCCTTCCAGATCATGGGCAGACGGTAGTCCTCGCTGAACACGTTCAGGAAGGCCGGAGCGACCTGAGCGCTCCCTGCCGCTTCGATTCCCGGTACCGTCGACTGATCCGTGCGATACGTCAGGTAATCCGGCGTCGGCACATTGGTACCTTGGACCGTGATGTCGGCAAACTGATTGCCCGTCCCCAGAAACGCGTTGACCGTGGTCCAGTTGAGTGTTTGGGAGCGGAATGCGCCGCCACCGATGACGAGCACGCGAGACCCATCCTGCTTGGCATCCCACGTCACTTGCAGGCGAGGCTGCAGTCCCCCGATCGGATCAAACTTCGCGAATCGATCCGTACGGATTCCAAACGCCTGCTCGGCCGCAGGATTACGCTCTGGTGTATTGAAGAACATCTGTGCGTCCCAGCGCAGCCCGGCTTGGACCGCGAGCGCGGGGCTTATTGCGTAGTCGGTCTGGGCGAACAGCCCCGTCCACAGCGCACGCGGCGTCGCGAAGTTCAGACGGTCGCGCAAGGGAGCCTGTCTCGAGTAGCGGAATGGACGCTGGGCATCGAGCTCGGCGAGCGAATTGAACTCAAACAGTCCACCCTGGTTGTTCGATTCCTGTGACCGACTGAGGGTGAACAGATTATCGGTACCGAACGTGAGCAGCTGACGGCCGACTTGCAGGTAGCTGGTATTGGTGAACTGCAGCTGCGTCTCGCGGTGCTGCGAAGGAGACAGGGCGTTGCCGCCGAATTGCACTCGCGTGTCGCCAGGGGTGCCGTTCGGCAGGCGGGATTGAATGCGCACGAAGCCGCGCGGTATGTCGGTGTTGGGTTCATTGAAGCGCGCGAGTCGCACGACCTGAATACGAGCCTCATTGGTCCATGCCGATGAAAACGTGCTGCGGAGCGAGGCGTGGGCCGAGAGCTCCGTGCTGCGCGACCCTTCCTTCGCCTCGATCAGCGTCAGGGCGAGATTGCCGCCGCGATAGCGGGGATCGTTCCAGTTGGTGAGGTTGCTGCGGACCGTCAGCGCATGATTCGCGGCGATATTCCAGTCCAGGCGTCCGAACAGCGCGCGGTTGGTGGGTCGGCGCGTGAACTGCCCGAACTGCCCGTCCCGACTCGCCAGCCCGTATTTGGATTCCAGAATGTCGAACATGCGGGTGAGCGAGTCGCGGTTCACGCCGAACGCGATCTCGTCTTCTGCAGTGCGGATATCGCCGTTCAGGAACGGTGTCGATTCGAGCTGCTGATCGTAGGCGACGAAGTAGTGGAGCCGATCACGCACGATCGGACCACCCGCGGCGAAGCCGACCTGGGTAAGCGTGAATGCTTCAGGCTCGCGGCCGATATAGTCGCGCGTTGTGAGTTGTTCATTCCGATGGAATGAGAACAGCTCGCCGGTGAAGTCGTTGGTGCCGGACTTCGTGACGACGTTGACGCCACCACCCGATCGACCATAGGTCACGTCATATTCGTTGCGGGTGACCTCGAACTCGCGGATTGCTGCCATCGACATCGTGTACGCACCCTGGCCCGATGTGCCACCGGAGAGGCTGCGTCGCGTCGACATGCCGTCGATCAGGAACTCCGTTTGCGTTCCGCGCTGGCCTCCGATGGAGAGATCGCGACCGCCTGTGCGCACGAATGTCGGATCGAGGCTGGCAAGATCTGTGAAGTCGCGCGCCGCGGTGGGCAGGGCGTCGATGGCCTCGCCGCGGATGCTCGTGGCGGCGGAGAAGCGGCCGGCGGTCTGCGTCGCAGCATCGGCGCGCACGACAAGCTCGCTCAAGGTGGTCGTCAGCTGTACGAGCGCGAAATCCAGGCGCAGCCGATCGCCGAGCACGAACTGGACATCGTCTCGCTGCGAGGGGCGATAGCCAATGCGCTCGGCACGCACACGATACGGTCCGCCGAGCGGGATCTGGCGAATGTTGTACTGCCCGCGCTCGTTCGTGCGGACCCGCGTGGTGAAGCCGCTGCTGCTGTTGACCAGCGTCACGGCGACGTCGGCGAGCGGCAAACCCCCATCGGTCGCCACCGCTCCGGTGAGGGCTGCTGCGGATTGGGCAGCGACCGCGGACGAGATCATTGTGCTGCCGGCGATGGCCAACACCGCCGAGTGAAGACTTCGGGAGAGCATGATGCGGTACCTGTGACGGTTCGTTGCGAGACGTCGACCCGAGGTGCGCCGTGGTCGGTCGACAGCGTCACAGATAGTGCCCGGTACAGGTCACGGGCCGATCACATTCCATCACGAATTGGTAAGGACGTCGCTACGGGTTGCAGCGCCGAGGCCGCTTGGCGCTGTGGAACCGGCGGTGCACGTGATCTCCGGGTCAGCGACGAGACGGCAGCGTGAACACATCCAGATCCTTTGCAGACATCACGCGCCCGCTGAATCGTGAGCTGACCTCGGCGAGCAACCGTTCGTCGGACGCACCGAAGAACAGCTGGTGATTCAGAATCAACAGCCCAGGTCGCGCCGCCGACGCGATGTCACCCAGTTGCGTGGCGGAAGTGTGTGCACGCGCATGGTACGTCTGGCGCAGGGGTGGGATCGTGGCGAACCCCGAATCGGAGTAGACCTCGTGGACGAGTACCGCGCAGCCGTTGCACTGTCGCGCCATGACTGGTGAGGCCCGTGCGTCACCACTGATGACGATCGTGCCGTCAGGTGTCTCGATGCGGTAGCCGAACGCATGCTTCCAGTCGGCGTGCGGGACCGCGAACGCACGCACTGTTACTCGCGCATCGCGAAACACTTCGCCCTCGCTGATCTCGTGCACCGCCGACTTCCAGCCGCTCGCCGACGGACCGCCGGCAGAGCCAACGCGTTCCACGATGTCCGGGCGATTCCCGTCCAGTATGCCCTGCACCAGCGCACGCGTGCCCGTGGGGCCATAAATGTCGAGCGGCGCGACACGCCCCTGAATCCACGGCGTGAAGATGACGTCGGCGAGTCCGAGGGTGTGATCGGAGTGGAGATGCGTCAGGAAGACGCGATCGAACCGCGGAGACGGCTGGCCATTTGGCACGCGCGGCGCGAATGCGCGCACGCCACGCCGTCCTGCTTCCGAGGCACGGCGCACGACACCGGTCCCGGCATCGAAGAGATACGCGACCGAGTCGACGACGACGGCGATCGCCTGGCCAGCGCGGTCAGGATCCGGAATCGGTGTGCCGGTGCCCAGCATGACGATCTGCGTGCGCGACGGCGTGGGCTGTAGCGCCTGAGCGGGCGCGGTCATGCTGCACAGGATCACGCACAGCGACGCAGCCACGCGGTCAGCCCACCTGCATCCGTCGAGGGAGTAGCGATTCGCCATTTGCAATGATGCAGCGCCTTGGGCACGAGAGCCAGCTCGCCGCCTACAGCGGGAATGATCTCGCGTTCGAGCAACCCATAGATCGCATCCAGATGGCCGCGCTCCCGCTCAGCATTCGGATCCGACGTCGTGACGACCACCAGTGCGAGATCCGGTACGATGAACACGAACTGACCGCCGTAGCCCCAGGCGAAATGCACGTCGTGACCGGCGAGGCGCTTGTGCCACCATCCATACCCGTACCCGTTGCCATTGAACGGCGAGGAGGTGCGCACGACCCAGGAGCTGTCGATCCACTCGCGCGGCACGACCTGCGTGCCATCCGGTGCGCGGCCACCGTTCAGGTACATGGTTCCGAACGCCAGCATCTCGCGCGGCGTCATGCGCATCTCGTTTCCGCCGAAATGGATGCCTTGCGGATCGGTCGTCCAGCCGCGTAGCCGGAAGCCGAGCGGCTTCGCCAGCACACGCTGCGCGTATTCATGGGTACTCGTGCCGGTCGCGCGCACGAGTGCAGCACTCATGAGGTGAGTACTGCCGGTGCTGTACAGCATCGGGCCACCCTGGTGGCCTGGTGGCGACACCATTGGACGCCGCAGCGCATCACGCACCCAGTTGGGACTCGAGACCCACGCGCCGTAGTTGCCGAAGCTCGTGGGCTGCAAGCCTGCGCGCATCGTGAGCAGGTCCTGGAGCGTAATGGCACGCTTGGCGACGTCGAGGCCGCGCGCGGCGTCCGGCAACAGTTCCGACAACGGCTGCTCGAGCGCGCGCAGCCGCTTCTCGTGCAGGGCGATGCCGACGAGCGCGGAGATCACGCTCTTGGATGCGCTCTTGATGTTCGCTGGTGTGGCAGCGGTGGCCCCGCGATAATAGCGCTCACCCACCATCGTGCCGCGACTTTGCACCAGCAGGCTGCGCAGTCGTGGCAGTCGCGCTGCCTCGGCGTAGGCACGAGCCAGGCGGGCAGAGTCGAGCGGTTCGACGGTCATGCGTCGTACCGCAACCGAAGGCGCAGCGCCGAATGCGGCGACCGGTTCCGTGCTCTGCCAGTGTGCCTTATTGCCATGACTCGCGGCAGCAATGGCACTGAATGCCAGCAGCACGCCTCCGAACATGAACATTCTGATAGGTTCTACCTGGTATCGGGCTCGTTTCGTGATGATTGCGCGTATACCCACGACCCCCTGCCGGAGTTCAGACCTGCTGCTGCGCGCGCTGCTTCATTTGCTCTTCATGGCGACCCCCGCAATCCGTCGCCCATCCCGACCGATCCCGCGTGTTGCACGCGCGTTACGGCTGGGTATGGCTCCGGACAAGTTGCGGTTGCTGCGGGACAATGTGTGGATCGCCGAAACACGGGACATTCCCACGCCATGATAGGACTCAATAGGACTCACGCCTGATACGTCGCCTCGCCACCAACCGCTGTCTGCACGATGCGGATGTCCTTGATGGCATCGGGCTTCACGGTGTGCGGGTCGTCGGCGAGCATGACGAAATCCGCAAACTTGCCGACGGCGATCGACCCCTTCGTTGTTTCCTCATGCGCCGCGTACGCACCGTGCAGCGTGTTGATGCGGATTGCCTCGCTCACCGTGATGCGCTGGTTCGCTCCCCAAACGCTGCCGTCCCACCCGGTGCGCGTCACCATACCCTGAATGCCCATGAGCGCCGAGAACGGCCCCGGTGAAAAATCCGAGCCCGCCGCGACCTTCACACCCGCATCGAGCATCGTGCGGAACGCCATGCTCCGCTTCATGAGCGCCTCGCCGTAGAAGGCAAACTTGTCGGTGTTGTAGTAGGCGTACGTCGTGAACATCGACGGGATGGCATCGAGTGCCTTGATGCGGTGCACGAGACTGTCGTTCACGAGCGTGCAGTGCGTGATCTTGGGCCGGGTGTTCGCGCGAGGAACCTTCGCCAGTGCACGTTCCATCGCGGTGAGATACATGTCGATCGCCACGTCGCCATTGGCGTGGCAGTTCACCTGGATGCCGGCACGGTGCACGCGTTCCACCCACGCATCCAGCGTCGCCTGCGTCTCCGTCACGTTCCCCTTGTATGTCGAGCCCTGGTACGCCTCGCTCATTGCCATCGTGCGCTCGGAGAACGAGCCGTCCACGGTGTGCTCGCGTGTCGCACCGAAACGGATCCACTCGTCACCGAATCCCGTGCGGATTCCTGATGCGATCATGCGATCGAGCATCGCTTCGTCGGCCTCGTAGCTCACCCGGTGCCGCAGCTCACCGCGCGCACGCACGTCCTGCAAAGCTGCCAGGTCACCACCCTGATGGTGCACGGTGGTCAGGCCATAACGCGCATATTCCCTGGAGATATGCGCAATGCCGTCGCGCTCACGCTGCTCCCGTTCGGCCGGGGTGAACTGTCGCCGCACACCGGCGCGCGCAAGCACGCTCATCGCCCGGTCGGTGACGCGACCGTTCAACTCGCCATTGGCGTCCTTGTCGAACGTGCCGCCTGGTGGGGGCATCGTTTCCCTGGTGACGCCTGCCAGTGCGAACGCCTTGCTGTTGTAGAACGCGGTGTGTCCACCGCGATGGCGCACGCAGACGGGATGTTCCGTGCTCACGCTGTCGAGATCGCGGATCGAGAGCGGCCGCTTGTCCTTCACCTTCGTGTCGTCGTGGAAATAGCCTTCCACCCACACACCGGCCGGCGTGGTGCGCGCACGTTCGCGCAGCTTGGTGACGATTCTGTCGATCGAGACGAACTCCACCTCGAACGGATTGCCGACGAGCACCTCGTATAGCAGCGTCGTTCCGGCTGGGTGGTTGTGCGTGTCGATGAACCCCGGCACGATCGTCATGCCCTTGGCGTCGATGATTCGCGTTCCCTTCCCTGCAAGGGAGCGCACCGCCGCCGACGTACCAACCGCCACGATGCGCCCGGCACTCACCGCGAATGCCTCGACGCGCGGCCGAGCCACGTCCATCGTGTACACCGTCGCATTGACCACGATGCGGTCGGGATCGATTGCACGGTCGATGGGCGGTGCAGAAAACGACGTATGCGGCGACGATGGTGCTCCGAGCGCAGGAAACAGGATGCCCGTCGCCCCCGCACTCGCGAGCCCCATGAACTCCCGGCGTGTCCGTCGAGCAGCCATTGCATCTCCGGTCGAGTACGAACGTGGTTGCCGTCGGAGTCTGGATGACCGAGCGGACATGCGCCAAGATACCGATCACTCGAGACGGCGCCAGCATGCCCATTCGAAATCCTTGGACACCGCAGTCTCGCCGGCACGGTATCGCCAACTTGCACCGTCGGCGGGTTTCGCGAGGTGCGTCCTGGCCGCGACTCGCCCGATACCTCCTCCCGATCCCATGCGCATCGGCATCGACCTCGGCGGCACGAAGATCGAAGGCATCGCGCTCGCTGGCGATGGTCGCACGCTGGCGGCGCGACGCATCGACGCACCGCGCGGCAACTACGAGCGCACGCTCGACGCAATTCACGCGCTCATCGCACACCTCGAGCGCGACGCCGGCACGCGTGGCTCAATCGGTATTGGTATACCGGGGGCGATCACCCCGGCCGGCCTCGTGAAAAACGCCAATTCCACTTGGCTGATCGGGGAGCCGCTCGGTGCGGACCTCGAGCAACGGCTCGGTCGACCGGTGCGAATCATGAACGATGCAAACTGCTTCGCGCTGTCGGAAGCGAACGACGGC
>DASQZA010000384.1:0-2821 GCA_035638935.1 Gemmatimonas sp.
GTCGCCGCTATCGGCGGCGCATGCGTTCAGGTGGTGGCTGCAGGAGGCTTTCGTTGGGATCGCGGACGATGCCGACGACTTCGTCGCCGGCCAGACCCCGAAAGGTGGAGGCTCGGCTCTGCACCGTGCGCCGACTGGTCCATGTCGTACGGAATCGCTCCGAGATTTGCGTTGGCGCCGACAACGCGGTCGTTCCCTTGGAGTCGGACACAGAGCCACAGCCAACAGATTGCAGGTGGGCCTCCGCGGCTCGATGGGATCGGGCTCGCATTCACGCAGCGTTGTCACTCGGGCACCTGAATCATCCCTCTTCAGGGCACCACGACCTCTTGTCCTGCGTGACATGACGCTTCCCCTGGCACCCCTCGAGCTCGGCCTCGACACCTTCGGCGACGTGACCCGAACCGCCGACGGACAGCCCGTTCCGCACGCGCAGGTCCTCCGCGACCTGGTTGACGAGGCGGTGCTCGCGGACCAATTGGGTGTCGATTTCATAGGAGTCGGCGAGCATCACCGGGAGGACTTCGCGGTCTCCGCCCCCGAAATGGTGCTTGCCGCAATCGCGGGCCGCACCGAACGCATCCGGCTTAGCTCGGCCGTGACAGTGCTGAGCTCTGACGACCCGGTCCGCGTCCTCCAGCGCTTCTCCACGCTGGACGCTTTGTCGAATGGGCGAGCGGAGGTGGTGCTAGGCCGGGGCTCGTTTACCGAGTCCTTTCCGCTGTTCGGGTACTCACTGCGGCAGTACGAGGTGCTGTTCGAGGAAAAGCTCGAGCTGTTCACCACGCTTCTCGAGGCCGACCGTACGGGCGAGCCAATCACATGGCGAAGCACCAGCGGCGCAACGCGCGAACCACTGATCGGCCAGCGCGTCTTTCCGTCGACGGAGCATGGGCGGCTCAGCACATGGGTCGGGGTCGGCGGCAGCCCGGAGTCTGCGGTGCGCGCGGCCCGGCACGGGCTGAACATGATGCTGGCGATCATCGGCGGACCGCCGCACCGCTTCCAGCCGGTTGCTGATCTGTTCCGGCGTGCGCTCGCGCAGCACGGCCACGCGCCGCGTCCCGTCGGCGTGCATTCGCCTGGGCACATTGCCGACACCGACGAGCAGGCCCGTGAGGAACTGTGGCCCGCGTACCGTGAGATGCGCGACCGGATCGGTGCTGAGCGTGGCTGGCCCCGGACCAACCGTGCGGAGTTCGAGCGCGAGATCGATGGTGGATCGCTGTACGTGGGAGCCCCTGACACCGTCGCGCGAAAGATCGCGGCGACGGTGAAGGTGCTCGGCGTATCGCGCTTCGACCTTAAATACAGTGCAGGCGCGCTCGCTCACACGACCATGATGCGCAGTATCGCACTGTACGGACGTGAGGTGGTTCCGCGCATCCGTGAATTGCTCTTGATGGACGCCGAGTCCGCCCTCGTGCGCGCTGGCGGCCCCCAGCCCCATGGCGATGTGCCGCGGTCATAGCTTACCGCGGGAGAAGTCTTCCTTGAAAGTGACTGCACATTTGACCGCTGAACCGTCATGAACGACCACGATATTGCCTTTGCGCACCTGTCACCTAGCCAGATAAGTGCGCTGGGCGCATGGGGCATCGAGCGTGATACCGTCGAAGGCGAGCTGCTGTTCTCGGAAGGCGCGACAGGATTCCCGTTCTTCGTCGTGCTTTCAGGCACGGTTGAAATTCTGACAGGCTACCCGATGCGCACGCGAAATGTCACGGTGCATGTCCCCGGAGAGTTCGTCGGCGACGCCGACCTGCTTACCGGCCGTGCCAGTCTGATCACGGCACGGGTCGGCGATGCTGGGCGTGTGCTGGAGATCCCGGCAGCGAAGTTTCGGCGCGTCATTGCGGAGCTTCCTGAGCTCAGTGAGATCCTGCTGAGCGGCTTCCTGATGCGGCGCGCGTTGCTGGTAGGCGAGGGTTACGATGGCATAAGGATCATCGGATCCCGATATTCGCCCGCCGCGCATTCGCTGCGCGACTTCGCGACACGCAACTCGATTCCGTTCACCTGGCTTGATGTGGAGGCCGATGCGCAGGCTGAGGTCCTGTTGAGGGAGCTGGGAGTGACCGCAGACGAGACACCGCTGGTGATCGGGCGCGATGGGAAGTTCGCGCGGAACCCATCTGTGGCGGACTTCGCGCGCTACATGGGTCTCGAGATCACGACGGTGCCGGAGACCGTGCACGACCTCGTGGTGGTCGGCGCTGGGCCTGGAGGCTTGGGCGCAGCAGTGTACGGTGCGTCCGAAGGCCTGTCGACGCTTCTGATCGATTCCATTGCGCCTGGCGGACAAGCGGCCACCAGTTCCAAGATCGAGAATTACCTCGGCTTTGCCACGGGTGTCTCCGGTGCGGAACTGGCCCGACAGGCGCTATTGCAGGCACAGAAGTTCGGAGCGCAGCTCTCCGTGCCGCAGACGGCGGTCGGGTTGCGCATCGATGGCGGTGATCGCTGCGTCGTGATGAGCGATGGGAGTGTGATACGGGCACGGACCGTGGTGGTGGCGACGGGTGTCGAGTACCGTCGCCTCGATCTCGAGCGGCTTACGGAGTTCGAGGGGGCTGGGATCTACTACGCGGCTAGTGAAATGGAGTCACGACTGTGTGGCGGCTCCGAAGTGGTCGTCGTCGGTGGTGGCAACTCGGCAGGTCAGGCCGTCGTGTTTCTTGCGCGATCGGCGCGACGGGTACACCTCGTGATTCGCGGTGCAGATCTTTCGGCGAGCATGTCCCGGTACTTGATCGAACGCATTGCCCAGCTGCCGAACGTGACGATTCACGCAGGAAGTGCCGTGCATGCGCTCGACGGC
>DASQZA010000385.1:0-13482 GCA_035638935.1 Gemmatimonas sp.
CTATCAACCGAGGATGATGGACAATGGCTTACAGATTATCGATGATGGATGATGGATGATAGCTGCATTGTTTGTCTCTGGCGCCTGGCGTCTGTCGTCTCGCGCCTAATCTACCGATATCCCGCCGCCTGCAACTCGAACAGCTCCGCATACCGTCCACCCTGCGCGAGCAGCTCGTCGTGCGTGCCCATCGCTTCAACGGCTCCGTTCTCCAGCACCAGAATCCGGTCCGCCATGCGCACGCTCGAGAAACGGTGCGAAATCAATACACTCGATCTCCCCGCGCTCAGCTCCTTGAATCGCTGAAACACCTCGAACTCGGCGCGCGCGTCGAGCGCCGCCGTCGGCTCGTCGAGAATGAGGAGCTGCGCATCGCGCATGTATGCGCGCGCGATCGCCACCTTCTGCCATTCGCCGCCTGAGAGATCCACTCCCATGCGGAAGCGTTTGCCGATGAGCTGGTCGTAGCCGGCGGGCAACTTCGCGATCACGCCGTCGGCGAGGCTTCGCTCCGCAGCGCGGGTGATACGGTCGCTGTCGTCGCGCGCCTCGATGCGGCCGACGGCGATGTTTTCCGACACCGTCAGGTTGTAGCGCACGAAGTCCTGAAAGATCACGCCGATATTCGCTCGCAGCTCGTCGAGGTCGTACTCACGCAGGTCATGCCCGTCGAGCAGGATGCGCCCCTCGTCCGGGTCGTACAGTCGCGCGATGAGCTTCACGAGCGTCGTCTTGCCTGCACCGTTTTCCCCGACGAGCGCCAGTGTTTCTCCCGCGCGCAGGCTGAAGCTCATGTTGCGCACGGCCCACTTCTCCGCGCCCGGATAGCGGAAGCCGACGTTCTCGAAGACCATTCCGATGCGAATCGGGACCGGCACGCGGCGCGGATGTTCCGGCGAGTGAATCTCCGACTTGATCTGGAAGAACGAAAACAGATCGTCGAGATACATCGCCTGGCTTGCCGTCTGTGAGAAACCCACCAGCAGGCTCTCGAGCAGTCCGCTCAACCGGCGAAACGAGCCCGCGAGAAATGTCAGGTCGCCGATCGTGAACTGGCCCACGAGCGTGCGCCACGTGATGTACGCATAGGCGGCGTAGTACCCCATCGTGCCGATCGCCGTGAGCCCGCCCATCACCGACGCCCGGCGCGTCGAGAGCGAACGGCGCACGAGATAGAAATCGTTCGACAGTGTGCGGAAGCGCTCGATCAGGAAGGGGTTGAGGCCGAAGATCTTCACTTCCTTCGCGGACTCGACGCTCGCCCCCGTTTGCCGCAGATACTCGAGCTGCCGGCGCTCCTGCGTGCGCGCCCACTGCAGCGCGTATTCACGCGCGTTGAAATGCGCTTCGCCGATGAAGGCCGGCACGAGCGCCACGAACAGCAGCAGGATGAGCCAGGGCGCATATGCCGCCAGGCCGGCACCGAAGCTGATGATCGTGATCAGGTTCTGTACCTGGCTGAACACCTGCCCCATCACGCCGAGTCCGGACGCCGCCTGCTGGCGCGCGCGCTCGAGTCGGTCCTGCAGCTCGCTGTCCTCGAACTGCTCGAGGTCGAGCGTGGCGGCATGCTCCATCAGCCGCACACTGGTCGAGATGGAGAGCTGTGCGCCCAGCATCATGTCGAGCAATGCGCCGATGCGGCCGGTCAGATCGGCGACGACGGCCAGCGCGAGTTCTGCCGCAATCAGCCACATCGCGCGATCGAGCAGTCCGCTGTCGCGCCACTCGGTGAACGTGGTCGGCTTGAGTGGCAGCGCCGCCTTGGCGATCACCTCGTCGATGATGAGCTTGCCGACGTACAGCGTGATCACCGGCAGCAGCGCACGCACGAGACGGACGATCATCGTTCCGAACGTGAGCAGCCGGTTGGTGCGCCACACGAGCTTGAACAGCGGGAGCACATGCCGCATCGCGCCGAAGCGTTCGCGGACAGTGCGGAGTTCTGGGCGTGGCGGTACCGGTCGTGGCATGTCCTACGCTAACCGACCTGCGCCAGCTTCGGCTACATGGCCGCCACGGTGTCCACTTCCACTTGGGTCACTCGCGTCGCGTTCGACCCGGTCTCCAGGGTCGCGGTCGCGGTCGCGGTCGCGTGCCGTGCCCGCGCGAGCCCCGCGTAGTACTGCTCGCGAATGCCAAGTGCATTGACTTCGCACATCGACATCATCTGCCCGTTGATCGGCACCGTGAAGACACAGTGCGCGATGCGCTCCTGGCCCAACGGGCTTTCGATCTCCGCGCGGCTCATGAAGTGATGACTCACCAGCACCAGCGGTGTCATGCGGGTCTTTCCGCGCGCGACACGCAATGCTCCGTTGACGGCGCTGCCCTGGCCTGCGCGCGCCGCCCACTGTCGGGCCCACGCAGCAACGCTTCGTGTGATGAACAGCGGCGCGCCGGCCAACACGCCGACAGCGCGGGCGACGGATTCGGCCGGTGAGTCCAGACGGAACGAGATGCCGCCGAATCGCTGCAGGAACCCATCCACCACACGCGTGTCGAGCGGGTTGCGCGCGTCGCGCAACGCATGGAAATCGGTGCGCCCATCGTCGTGATTGAGCAGCACCCCATTGATCATGCGATTGCACGCCTCGTGACCGAACCACACGCCCAGCTCCTTCATGCGTGCATCGCCACCCTGAATGCCGACACCGTCCGCGATACGGTCCCACAGGGACTCGACGCTGACCCCACCACCGAACCCGTCTTCCGTCCGGCCGACCTGGGCGATCGGCTGGAAGCTGATCATGCGGAAGGCGTCCGTGTTCTTCGTCAGCCACCGCACGACATCGGTCACGCCATCGAGGTTGTCGCGCGTGACAGTCATCGTCGTCGCCGCGCGCACCCGCTGCCCGGTGGTCCGCTCGGCGGTGCGGATCATCTCCGCGAACTCCTGCCGTAACGGGTTGAGATCCGCCTCCGTCGTTGCCTTCCGCCAGCGGTCACCCTGCCGCCCGCGCTGGGTCGTGTCGACGTGGATGCTCACTTCGGTGAGCCCGCCTTCCAACATGAGCTGCTCGAGCAGCCCCGGGCGCCGGCGGAACGAATCACCGTGCGTCATCAGCATCGGGATCAGGCCCAGCGAGCGCGCATACTGCAGCAGCTCCACCACCTCGCCGACCGGACGCAGTGTCACCTCGCCATCCGTGAGCTGCAGGTTGCCGGCATGTCCCATCAACGGGCGCAATGCGCGCATCTGCGCCTTGATTGCTTCCACCGACTCCGCCGGCACCCGGTTCGCATCCTCGTTCAGGTAGCAGCCCCGGCATGCGAAGTCGCAGCGTGGCATGGCACCGATCGTGGCGCTGCAGCCATTGCCCTGCCGCCCGAACATCTGCTGCGGAACCCGCATGCGCTCCGACAACGTCGACCAGTTTCCGGCAAGGAGTCGCCGCGCCTCCGCCCCGACCGGCGAACGAGCAATTCTCCACAGATTTCCAATTCCTGTCCTGCCACTCGGTGCTGCCATGCTGACTTCTGTGCTCACTGCCGTGCTCCCGTGCGGTTGTTGAGTGCCCAATCGTAGTGGGTCACGACGACCTTGAAGTCACCTCGCTGCAGCAAATCGCGCTCCGGACCTGCAGGAAAGAAGCGGGCGACGTACTGGCCGACCGCTGCGTTCGAGCCACCGAAGTCCTTGATGTAGTCGCGGAACTCGACGAAGATCGGGCTCAGGTACACCGTGCGCTTCGCGACGTCCACCCGATTCTTGCTCGGTGATTGCAACAGGAACTGGCGCGCCTGATCGTCGAGCTGCGCATCGAGACTGGCCGCCGTGTATGCCTCGCTCCGCAAGGGCGGGCAGCCGATCGCCGCGCACACGAGGGCGAAGTGAATGCGAGGCTCCTTGAATCCCTTCCGGATGATCTCCTGCTCGATCTCGTCCAGCCCGTACGCACGTCCGCCGACGACCGCGAGCTTCTCCGTCCACGGCCCGTATGCCTTGATGAACCCGCCCGTCTTGTTGATGTTGCGGATCGACTTGCGCTCCCCATGCTTGTTGATCAGCTGGATCGTATACGCATTGTATGCGTTGATCCACAATGCGAGCTGTTCGTTCCGGGGCATCGACGCCACATCTGCAGTCGCCAGTGCCGCGAAATACCTGGCAAACGGCGCCGATCGCGCGAACGCGTCGTAATCGACCAGGCCCCGCACGACGTGCGCACGTAGGAGTGCATCCAGGGGGCCATGATCGAACGTACGAGTGTCGGACGTCTGCTCGGGACGAGGCTGGTTCATGAGCGCTGGCATCTCCAGGGCGGGAACCGGCACCGACCCCGCGGCTTCACAACCTGGAAGCACCAGCAGGAAAAGGGCCGAAGCCGCGACAGTGATGAGTGACGCCCCGTAGCGCCCACGAAACACACGACGATGAGATAGCATATGCCTATGATACGTTCCCAACCGTCGACTGGATCCCCGCAGGCTGTTGAGGGGCGATTCGGGTGGGTGCGCTCCGCGCTGTTGGTTCTTGCGGCGCTCGCCCTGCTTTTCGTGCTCGGACGGTGGGGTGGCCAATACGTCCCCCGGTTCGCCGCATGGATCGGCGGCCTGGGCCCGCTTGGCCCGTTGTTCTTCATCGCCGGCTACATCGTGGCCACGGTGCTCGGTATTCCAGGTTCACTGCTGACGCTTGCGGCCGGAGCCATCTTCGGCCTGTGGGCCGGCGTCGCGTATGTGTTCGTCGGTGCGACGCTCGGCGCCTCTGCCGCATTTCTCGTGTCGCGCTACGTGGCGCGATCGGCGATCGAGCGGCGCGTGTCGCGCAACCCGCGCTTTCAGGCCATCGACCGCGCGATCTCCGACGATGGCCGCCGCATCGTCTTTCTGCTGCGACTGTCGCCGGTCTTTCCGTTCACGTTGCTCAACTACGCCTTGGGACTCTCGCAGGTCAGCTTCGTCGACTTCGTCGTCGCGTCGATCGGCATGCTGCCGGGCACCGTCCTCTTCGTCTATTACGGCAAACTGGCGGGCGACGTCGCTGCGGTCGCCGGGGGTGTAGCCCCCGCGCGTGGTGCCGGCTATTACGCGCTGCTCGGCCTCGGGCTCGTCGCCACGATTCTCGTGACCGCTGTCATCACACGCTCGGCGCGACGCGCACTTCAGGCGAGTACGATGCACGGCGGAACAGAATGAGCGCTACATCGTCTACCCTGCATCGATGATGATCACGTCCACGACAGCGCTGCCGGCCGGTACCATTCTCGCCGATGATGGCGACGACCAGCGGCTCGTGGGCCTCGTACACCCCGATGGCTGGCAGAACCCCGCACCGCGAGGCCGCTACCATCTCGTCGTGATCGGCGCCGGCACGGGTGGCCTCGTGACCGCGGCAGCAGCGGCGGGCCTCGGTGCGCGCGTCGCGCTCGTCGAACGACACCTGATGGGTGGTGACTGTCTCAACGTGGGATGCGTGCCAAGCAAGGCGATCATTCGCGCTGCTCGCGCCTGGCACGAGGCTCGCCATGCGGCCGCGCGCTTCGGAGGGCCCTCGATCAGCGGTGACGGTGATTTTGCGGAGGCTTTCGCTCGCATGCGCCGGCTTCGCGCCGATCTTGCGCCGATCGATAGCGCCGAGCGGTTCAAGGGGCTCGGGATCGACGTGTTCCTGGGTGACGCACGATTCGCAGATGCCGGAAGCATCGATGTCGGCGGGCAACGCCTGCACTTTCGTCGTGCCGTGATCGCCACCGGTGCGCGTGCCGCGACGCCGGACATTCCGGGCCTTGCGGGCTCCGGCTTCCATACCAACGAAACGATTTTCTCATTGCGCGCACGACCCGATCACCTGCTGATCATCGGTGCCGGGCCGATCGGATGCGAGCTCGCACAGGCGTTCGTGCGACTCGGCACCCGTGTCACGCTCCTCGCGCGCGAAGGTCGAGTGCTTCCGCGCGACACCGCCGATGCATCTGTGCTGCTGGCGGCGGCACTCGAGCGCGACGGTGTCACGCTGGTGCGCGATGCGAGCGTCACGCGAGTGACACGGGTGACACGGGCGCCCCGCGGTGCGGAAAGTGACGCTGGTCAGGCTCCGCCGGGCGACATCACACTCACTGTGAGACGAAATGGCCGGGAGTTCGAGGTGCGCGGTGACACGCTGCTGGTGGCCGTCGGGCGTGCGCCGAATGTCGAGGGAATGGGACTTGAGGCAGCAGGTGTGGACTTCGACAGTAGAAAGGGTGTCGCGGTCGACGACCGCTTGCGCACCACGAACGGCCGCGTGTACGCGGTGGGCGACGTGTGTTCTCCGCACAAGCTCACGCATGCGGCCGATTTTCAGGCGCGGCTGGTCGTGCAGAATGCACTGTTCTTCGGGCGCGGCAAGGCGAGCGCCTTGGTGACGCCCTGGGTGACGTATACCGATCCCGAAGTTGCGGGCATCGGGCACACCGAGCATACCGCAACAGAGAGCGGCGTGGAGGTCGACATCATCGACGTGCCGATGCACGACGTCGACCGCGCGCGGCTGGATGATGCGACGGAGGGCTTCTGTCGGGTGCTGGTTGCACGCGGCAGCGACCGCATCGTCGGCGCGAGCATCGTGTCGGCGCACGCGGGAGAGCATGTTGGCGCCGTTGCACTCGCGATGACCAACGGGCTCGGACTCGGTGCGTTCGGGCACACGATGCATCCGTATCCGACGCAGAGCGAGATGCTCCGCAAGGCGGCCGACGCATGGCGTCGCCGCAAGCTCACACCGACGGTGAAGTCCCTGTTCGCGCGATACTTTCGCGTGCTGCGCTAGCATGCCGCGAAGCCGTCGCCTGGTGCTCGTCGGTGGCGGTCACGCCCACGTGGAAGTCTTGCGCCGCGCTGCGGAACAACCGCTTGGCGGGGAGATCGTGCTGGTCTCCCCCTATCCCGAACAGTTCTACACCGGCATGCTGTCTGCGCAGCTGCGCGGCGCGGTCGAGGAGCGAGAGCTCTCGATCGACTTGCGCGCATTGTGCGTGGAAGCGGGTGCACGTTTCGTGGAAGCCGCTGCTATTCGTGTGCAGGCGTCGCGAGATGGTGTGGTGGTGCACACCGCGGGTGAACCGGTCACGGGCGACGTCTGCTCGCTGGACATTGGCAGTGCCGCGGTAGGCGCCGACGTACCGGGTGTCGCGGAGTTCGCCTACACGGTCCGACCGCTCGCGCGGTGGCGCGCGCTCGTCGCGCTCGTGCATGAGGTGATGCGCGCCGGCGACAGCGCGCCGTTCGCGGTCGCGGTGGTCGGCGGCGGAGCGAGCGGCGTGGAGCTCATGCTGGCCCTGGTTGCACGCGGGCGTGCGGCCGGACAGAGCGTGACGTGCACGCTGGTCACGGCAAGTGACGACATCGTGGAAGACATGGGGCCACGGTTCGGACGGCGCGCACGGGCGCTGCTGCGCGAGCGTGGTGTCACGATCCTGACGGGCCGCACGGTCGCGCGGGTCGCCGTCGATCACATCGAACTCTCGGACGGCACGCGTGTGGAGTCAGCACTCACACTCTGGGCGACGGGCAGCGCGGCCCCACCGCTGCTGCGCGACTCCGGGCTCCCGGTCGATCACGACGGCTACCTGCGCGTGGACGCCTCCCTGCGCTGCGTCACGGGCGACGCGGTCTTCGGCGCCGGCGACTGCATCGCGCTCGTGGAGTCGCCATGGGCTGCCAAGGCAGGCGTCTACGCGGTACGCCAGGCCCCGGTGCTGACCGCCAACCTGCGCGCAGTGCTACGCAGCCCGCCATCGGAGCCACGCCTCTACGAAGCACAGCAACACATCCTCTCGATCCTCGACACGGCCGACGGGAAGGGCCTGCTCTACTGGCGTGGATGGTCGAGCCACTCGAAGTGGGCGATGAGGCTCAAGCGCTACATCGACCTGCGCTGGCTGGCCCAGTATCGCGTGCCGCCGCGCTGATCGTTGGCTGCGAACGGCGAACTGCTTTCCGCGGATCTCACGGATTTGGCGGATGACGCGGATCAAACCGCGGGGGCGGGTTCGGTGTAGCGACCTTTTTAGGAGTGGCTCCGTGGCATGCGACGGACCCCACCAAGAAAAAGAAAAAGGAGACTGCCTCGATCTGTCGGGCGCTCTCCTTTTTGCTTTATCCCTTGTATCCCTAGAATCCGCGGGATCCGCGGAAAGCAGTTCGCAGTCTACGGAGCCTGCGTCGAAGCAGACTCGTCTGCCGGCGCCGCCGTGGCCGCTGGCGCCGCTGCCGGGCGCTGCGCGCGGCGCTGCTGCCAATGGGACTGCGTCGGTGTGGCGCGGCTTTCGAGCAGGCGGTCGTAGTACTCCAGGATGCGCTGCTTCACGTTGTGCTCGGTGTCCGTCGGCTGCATCTGGAACGGCGCGTACCGCTGACGGCGTGTGTCGCTCGACACCGTGAACCACCACCACGACGGGCGATCCGCCGACCTGGCCATTTCGAGTGTGCACTCGAACTCGTTACCGCGATCGACGAACGAGAAGTCCTGGACGACATTGGCCACGTAAAGCTCCTGATCCCTGCGGTGATTCGGACTAGCACCGTGCCTGGTACACCATCTGTCGCGTCGTCTGGCGTCGCGAGCAACCTTCGGCGTATCCGCTCGGCGTATCCGCCTGCCCTGACTCAGAACGGTTACCCGATGTGACCCGAAGATCAATGCTTGACAGTCGCGCGTGCAGCCCTGTGGAGGGGTCCGTCATGCCCTCGCCGGCTCGTGGAAATGCGCCGTATCTTCCGGCATGACATTCACCGTTCGCACCATTCCGTCGGCACCGTTCGGCGACCAGCGGCCAGGCACGTCCGGATTGCGCAAGCGCACCGCGGTTTTCCAGCAACCGCGTTATCTCGAGCACTTCGTACAGGCGCTGTTCGACATCGCGGCCCTTCCCGCGGATTCCACCCTCGTGATCGGGGGTGACGGACGATTCCACAATCGCGAGGCGATCACCACGATCGTACAGATGGCCGTCGCGAATGGTGTGACCCGGCTGATCGTCGGCCAGCGCGGACTGCTCTCCACCCCGGCCGCGTCACACCTCATTCGCACGGGCGCCGCGGGGGGCATCATCCTCTCCGCGAGCCACAATCCCGGCGGACCGGAAGGCGACTTCGGTATCAAGTACAACAGCGCGAATGGTGGGCCCGCGCCGGAATCCTTCACCGATGCAGTGGCCGCGCGCGCAGCCGCCAACACGTCGTATCGCATCGCCAGCATGCCCGAGGTTTCACTCGACGAGATCGGCGTGCACCGTGTCGGCGACGCGACCATCGAGGTCGTCGATTCCGTGCAGGCGTACGCCGCACTCATGGAATCGCTCTTCGACTTCGAGGCCATCCGCGCGCTGTTCCGCACCGGCTTTCGCATGCGCTTCGATGGCATGCATGCGATCACGGGGCCATATGCACACGAGATTCTCGAACGCCGGCTTGGCGCCGCACCGGGGACCGTCATCAACGGCGTGCCGCTTCCCGATTTCGGCGGCGGGCATCCCGATCCGAACCTCACGTATGCGCACGAACTGGTGGCCGAGCTGTTCGGCACCGATGCTCCGGACTTCGGCGCGGCATCGGATGGCGACGGCGATCGCAACATGATCCTCGGCCGCAACTTCTTCGTCACGCCCTCCGACAGCCTCGCCATTCTCGCGGCGAATGCGACACTGGCTCCGGGGTACAGGCAGGGTGTCGTTGGCGTCGCGCGGTCGATGCCGACCAGTGCGGCCGTCGATCGTGTCGCCGCGACGCTGAACATCCCGTGCTTCGAAACCCCGACGGGATGGAAGTTCTTCGGCTCGCTGCTCGATGAAGGGCGTATCACGCTCTGCGGTGAAGAGAGCTTCGGTACCGGATCAGATCATGTGCGCGAGAAGGATGGACTGTGGGCCGTGCTCTTCTGGCTCAACATTCTCGCCGAACGCCGGATCTCCGTGGAAGCGATCGTGCGGGAGCACTGGACGCGATTCGGGCGAAACTACTACACGCGCTACGACTACGAGGAGATCCCCTCGGACGCAGCGCACGGGTTGATGGCACACGTGCGCGAGCTGCTGCCGTCGTTGATCGGCACCGAGTTCGCTGGGCGCACTGTCGACAAGGCCGACGATTTTGCATACCAGGATCCGGTCGACGGATCGACCAGCGCAGGCCAGGGACTCCGAATCCTCTTCAGCGACGGTGCGCGCATCGTGTTTCGGCTTTCCGGTACCGGCACCACGGGTGCCACGCTGCGACTGTATGTCGAGGGGTTCGAATCGCGGCCCGCATATCTCGACCTCGACGTGCAGGAAGCACTTCGCCCGTTGGTACTCGCGGCCCTCGAGCTCTCGGGCCTCCGTGAACGCACCGGGCGCGATGCGCCTACCGTGATCACCTGACCAATGTGATGGACTGCTACTGCCACGCGTGGTGCTGGTGTCGTGACCAGCAGCACCGCGTGATCGTCGTGCACCGCGGCCCCCTCTGCCGCGCAGCACGGCATGCGACGGAGTCGCATCGCCATCACCGCGATGCGATTCCGCCATGCGATGCCGCCGATGAACGGTGCGGAGAAATTTTCGGGCAAGGTCGTCGAGTTGGTGCTCGGCGGCTGCGTCGTGGCGCTCGCAGGGTTCATCGGCATGCAGGTATTGGCCACGCGGGGAAACGCCAGTGGCGAGGCAGCCGGCGCCATCGCGACCACCATCGCGACTACCATCGCGACCGCGCCGCAAGCCAAAGCCCGTTCCGCACGATCGCCGCAATCGGCAGGTACGCTCGCACCATACAGGGCAGGTTTCGCGGAGCCGAACGCGTCGGGCTTGGGGTCACGCGCTGCAGCAGCCACTGACGGCGCTGAGGGAACTGACGACGCGGGCGAGCGCACCACCGACCTCGAGGGCGGCGATTCAGAGCCGGGCACCCTGGTGACTCGGCTGCCGTCGTCACGCGGACTGTCCGACGCGGGCACCGTGCGTGAGATGCGGCGACGGGTGAGCACGGGCGCCGAAGGCACTTATATCGCCGAACTGCTCGCATCGCGCGATTCCGCGCTCGCACGCTGGCCCGATCGCCTCGCCAAGCCCCTGCGCGTCTGGGTGCAGGAGACAGACACCCTCCAGGGATGGCACGAGGACTTCGTACCCGCAGTGCGCGGTGCGTTCGACAGCTGGTCGGCCGCCGGTATCCCTGTGCGATTCGACTTCGTCGTCGACTCCGCTTCGGCCGATGTGCACGTGCGGTTCACCAGCAGGCTGGCCAACGGCATCAGCGGCAAGACGGTCTGGAGTCGCGATGGCGGGTGGTGGCTCGTAGCGGGTGACATACAGCTCGCCGTCGAGCACCCGAGTGGCGGTGTCGTGAGTCCGTCACAGATGCGGGCCATCGCCCTGCACGAAGTCGGACACCTGCTCGGCCTCGATCACTCGTCATCGGTCGAGGACATCATGTCGGCGCGGGTGCGCGTCCGCGAACTGTCCGACGCGGATCGCGGGACAGTTCGCCTACTCTATTCGATGCCGGCGGGATCGATCAAGTAGAACCGGTCGGGGCCGGGCCCGTCCGAGCAGGCCGGGGCCCGCCTGTCGTCGTCCGCACTACCAGCGCACAGTCACGATGCGAGCCGGTGTACCGCGACCCGTCACGGTCAGGCGTACTTCTCGAGCACCCTGCGTTTCGAAAGCGCGACGGAGCACGCGAACATCACGCAGCGGTACACCATTCACGGCGAGGATCATCTCGCCGGAGCGCAGCCCGGATTGTCCGGCCGCCGAGCCGGGGGGAACGGACAGCGCGAGCACGCCGCGCTCGACGCCCATCGCGGCAGCGAAACCATCGTCGATCTCGGCGAACTGTGCCCCGGCCAACACTGCCAGCCCCGTACCCGCGGAGGCATTCGCCGATGCGATCATGGTTCCGGCCGACGGCGACGTGCGCACGATGACGCGGGTCCCCTGACCGGGTGCTCCGCCCGCCGCAACTGGAGTACGGGTCGTCCGCAACGAATCGAACGTCATCGCGATCACGCGACCATCACACCCTTCGCCGCGCGCGCACGTCGTGCGGAGAAATGTCGTCCCCGCGTTCTCGGGGCGTTCGGTGATGCGCAACGCGGCCTGGCCGTTGCGACCGTCACGCTTGTAATCGACCAGCACAGCGCGGTTGGGAACCAGCAGTGTGGTCATGTTCACCGCGGCAGAGCGCAGATCTTTCTTGTTGTACGCGACGACGGTGTCACCCGCCAGCAGCCCCGCTCGCGCCGCCGGTGAACCAGCGTGCACCACTTCGACCACGGGGTACTCGCAGTAGTGCGTCAGCATGCCCGATGGTGACGGGACCTCCAGCGTCGACTGCGAGAACGACACGCCCATCCACCCTTTCGGCATCGGAACGCGCACGGCTGAACGCGCCGCGATCTCGTACGTCATTCTGGCGATCTGCGGCTCCAGCGAACGAATGGTCGCCGTGAGCCGCTCCCGCTGTTGCGGGTCCATCTGGCGGAGAGGCTCAACGTGTGTCCTGGCGCGCGCTCCGTCACGACCCTGCACGGTTACGATTGCCAGACCATTCGCGAGATCACGCGCGGCATCCCGGGGCAATTCCTTGCCGTCGGCATCCAGCATCCGGCGCGCCACGTACTGCATCAGGGAATCGACGTTGCGATTCACTTCGGCGATGCGGCGTATCTCGACGCGTTCGGGCATCTCGCCACGTCCCCCGAGTGCAAGCGCCGCACCTTCCAGATCGCGTTTGAACTTGAGCAACGCGCGTCCCTCGGGCGCATGCACCAGCGACGTCGGCATCGATGCCAACTCGGCACACACCGGATTGAGCACACGGCCGGAAGGATCGCGTGGCACGCGCTGCGTGACACGGGTTGGCTGTCGCGTCGGCTGCGGCGTGGTTTGCCGGGTCGGGGTTTGCGCCGTCGCGATGTCCGATGCGGCGCTCAGCCCACCGACGCCGAGCACTGCGCCGATCAACAGCGCCGCCAGCGACGAGCGAATCGCACGCCGCCGCACCGGACGAGAGGAACTCTGCTGCGTCGTCATGGTGATCAGTAGCTCTCGATGGTCTTGTCGACCGGCAGCGCACTCGTCATCTGCTGCAAGGTCGCTTCACGCGCGGTGTACGCCGAGAGAAAGTAGTGATTCAGCACCGGATCCTGCGGTGCGTCGCGCAGAGCCGATCGCGATGCCGCCATCATCTGGTCGAGTGCAGCGAGCCGCGCGCGATAGACGTCCGACGACCGCGTCGTGGTGTCGTTGCTGGCGAGCCAGAGCGACGCACGTTCGTAGACACGCTGCGCTTCCGAGAGTGCGTCCGTGGCCTCTTCGACCGAGGAGAACGCCTCACCACCGCCAAACGACGTGCCCTGCAACGCGACGCCCATGGAGCGGTTGGATGCATCGCTCGCCGCGCCCGCACCGCCGACCATCGTCGCCGGAATCGCGCTGCCGCCGGCAGACACACGGCCGGCCATTGCCCCACCGATCACGAGCAGCATCGCTGCCGCTGCACGGCTCCAACCGGGCAGTG
>DASQZA010000386.1:0-13821 GCA_035638935.1 Gemmatimonas sp.
TGGTGTGATCTGCTCACCGACTCATACACAGAATTCCTGACACGCCCGACAGCTTCAGTACCGCCACTCTCAGCTATAGCTCTCAGCTATGCCTGACAGCCGATCTCGCGCCGATCCCGCTGAGCGCCGAGACGCTGGCCCAAGCTCCCAGCCGCCAGCCTCCTCGCGCAAATCTCCCTGCGCCCCTACCCACCCCGCTTCAGCACCACCTCTTTGTCGGCCCCAAACTCGATCACCAACCCCGCCGCTTTCCGCACCGCCTCCAGCGCCGCCCCCGACGACTCGAGCCCGAGCCGTGCCGTCACGCGCTGATCGTTGATCGACGGATCTCCAATCGCGAGCTTGAGATCGTACCAGCGCACCAACTGCGGTACCACCTCGCGCAGCGGCATGTCGTTGATCACGAGCGAATCCCGCGTCCACGCGAATGCCGCGTCGCCGATCGCCGGCGACATCGCCGACACCGACCCGTCCCGCGCGATCCGCACCGCTTGTCCGGCGGACACGGTGTGATCGTCGCCAGTGTCGCGCACGCGCACCTGCACGCTGCCTTCGCGCACCATCACACTCGGCGTGCTGTCGTCGGGGAACGCCCGTACCGTGAAGTCGGTACCGGTCGCGACGATGTCCAGGTTGCCGACACGCACCGTGAACGGCAGCGGCTTGCCCTGCGACACGACGAATCGCGCGGTGCCGGTGAGTTCGAGGGTGCGCAACGACAGCCCGAACTCCTTGGGCACGCGCAACCGTGAATCCGAGCCGACGGTCGCGCGCGAATCGTCGCCGAGCGTGACGGTGCCGCGCTGACCGCGCAGGGAGTTGATGTCGCGCGCCTCCTCCGACTGCAGCGCCTTCGTCGCCGCGATGTCGGACCCGCGATCCTGTGCCCACCGTTGCGCGGCGATGATGACCACAGCCGCGACGACGACGAGCACGGTGGGAATCACCCACGACGACTTGCGACCGACCGACTGCACATGCTCGGCGGCATGATGCTTCTTCGCCTGACGTGCTTCTTCGATCAGCCGATCATGATCGGGTGGTGGCGCATGGAGCGTGGCATGGATGGATGCCACTGCTTCGTCGGGCGTGGGAATGCGATTCTGGCGCGGGGCCGCAGCCGTGTGCGAGTGCTTGCCATGGTGCAGCGCCGAGTGCTTGCGCTTCTGGACCGCTGCCTCGTCCTGCACAGCCGATTCGAGGAACGCGACCAGCCCGTGCGGCTCCGTGAACTCGGACCGTCGTCGCCATGCCGCCAGCATGGCCTGCTGCACCACTCGGCCACTGTTATGGGCGCACTCGGGACCCAGCGCCTCCGTGGCCTGCGCGATCAACGCATCGTACTCGCTGCGAAAGATCGACTCGAGTGCATGTTCGTCACCACCGGTGAACGCCCGGAACGCCTGCACATCCGGGGTAGGAAGAGCGACCGTCATCAGTCCTCCCTGATCGAAACACCTCGTGAGAAGGCACCGCTGGGATAGCGGCCTTGCTTCACGGTGCAACGCGATCCACGCCAGCGCCAGCGCATTGTTGGCAGACTGGAGTGTGCGAGGTGCGTCGCGTGATGCGATCTTGAAGGACGGGAGATCGAAGGCTGCGCGGCGGACGTCGGACTCTGCAACTGCTTTCCGCGGATACGAACTGATCAGAGGGGAAACGAAGGATCTTGCGGCTTGTCTCACAGGCGGGCGGTGCGCGTGGCGGGCACCGATTTTTTTTGGGAACAGCACGCGGGAGCAGAGGCAGGTGCGGAGTTCAACAACATAGAAAAGACGATGTTGGCTAGGTGACGTCGTCGACGTCCATTCACCGTAAGAATCCGCGCTTTTCCCCCCTGATCAGTTCGTATCCGCGGAAAGCATTTCAAAAGTCTGCGCCGCGCACCGAACTCCGCCTCCACACCCATCATGTCCCTGCTCATCTACGGTGCCAACGGTTACACCGGCCGCCTGATCGTGCCGGTTGCCGTCGCGCGCGGGCTCAGCCCCATTCTCTCCGGGCGCGACGCCACCGCCGTCAATGCGCTCGCGACGGAGCACGGCCTCGAAGCGCGCCCTGCGTCGCTCGACAACGCTGCGGCCCTCGACGACGCACTGCGCGGCATCACGGTCGTGCTGCACTGCGCCGGGCCGTTCTCGCGTACGTCCAAGCCCATGGTCGATGCGTGCCTGCGCGCCGGCGCGCATTACCTCGACATCACCGGCGAAGTCGAGATCTTCGAAGCGTGCGCTACGCGGGATGTCGAGGCGAAATCGCGTGGCGTCATGCTGCTGCCCGGCACCGGCTTCGACGTCGTGCCGTCCGACTGTCTCGCATCGCATCTCGCACGTCGCCTGCCCGATGCCACGAGCCTCGCGCTCGGCTTTCGTTCGCTCGGCGGTTTGTCGCGCGGGACTGCGCTCACCATGGCCGAAGGATTGGGCAAGCCCGGCGTGATCCGCCGCGCGGGGCGCATCACGCCGGTGCCGCCAGGGTTCCACACGCGCACCATCGACTTCGGCGACGGGCCGCGGCTCGCCGTCACCATTCCGTGGGGCGACGTGTCCACCGCGTTTCACAGCACCGGCATCCCCGACGTGCGCGTATACATGTCGATTCATCCGAAGCAGTTGCGATCGCTCAAGATCGCAAAATGGTTCGGCTTCTTCCTGCAGACACCGTGGATGCAGGAGAAACTGAGCGCGCGAATCAAGTCCGGTAAACCAGGCCCCAGCGATGCGGCACGTGCGCGGGGCGGCAGCTTGCTCTGGGGTGAAGCGACGAATGCGGCCGGACGCACCGTCGTCTCGCGGCTGCGCGGGCCGGATGGCTACTCACTCACCGCCGATACCGCCGTGCGTTGTGCGATGCGTGCACTGCGCGGCGATGCACCCGTGGGGTTCCAGACGCCGAGTCGCGCTTACGGCACCGATTTCATCATGGAATGCGACGGCATGACACGCGAGGACGTCGCGTAGCGCGCTGTTCCGCGAGCGTCACCCGATTCGGATCACTCGATTCGGATCACCCGAGTCGAATCATTCGACTCGGACTACCCGAGCCGCACGCCCTTCGAAACGCCACTGATCGTTCGTCGTGAGATGCACGCCGCCGATCCACCGGTCGATGCCGTTCGCGCTCACCGCATCCGCGCGCGCGCGCACCACATCCTGCCCGAATGGCGTCAGGCGAACCGTCCGCTCCCAGAAGCTGCGCGAGTCGCGCCCACGCTGCGGAGCCAATACCCGCGTGCCGTTGCCGTGCACGACGAGTGGTTGCGCGCAGTCGCTGAGCCGCTCGACGTACCACGCGAAGCTCGAGTCACCGAGCCACATCCACGACTCCGCGCACTCGTGCGCCGTGCGGAACAACTTGGCCAGCGGTACCTCGCCGGGTGACAGCGCTTCGCAGATCTGGCGCTCGCTGCGCGACAGTCCGAGGTCGCTGTCGGGATACTCCTCCAGCGCGCGGCGGAGCGACGCCGCCATGTAGGGAAGCCGCACGTCGTCGTCCGCGCCGTACGTGCGCGCCGGCACGTCGCGGTCGAAGCGGTCGGTGGTTTCCATCAGCGCGTCCGGCGTCGATGCCGTGAACGCGTGCCATGCGTCCGCGCCCTGCTGCAAGTCGATGTCGAGCACCGCGCGCCGCCCCGCGAACAGCGGTGGAAACTTGTCAGGCGCGAGAGGGCCCAGCAGCAGATCCGCGGGGACGATCGTGATCCGCGGACGCTCGGCCGGCGCGCGCGAGGCGAGACGCGCCAGGATCTGCATGAGCTGCAGCTGGTCGTACAGGTCCGGCTCGAACCAGAGCGCGACTTCGTGCTCCGGGCCGATGCCGTCGAGCCGCGCGTCACGCTGCTCGAAGTCCACCACCACTTCGTCTTCGGTGGCCCACCCGCGTGACGCGATGAAGCCCGCGCGCGCGCGATGGAACGTCGCGCGATCCGAGTCCGGGGGGACGGGCCCGTCGTGCAGGACGTCGCGCCAGGTGAGGACATCGCCGGGGAGGCCGGAGCGCGCCAGACCCGACGCGGCGACGTCTCCATTGGTGACGTGCAGGGTCAGCATCGGAAATACACCAGGGAAACGCGAGATATCGGCGAACCGCCGGCAACGGATGACGCTCGCCTGCGGCTCGGGTATGTTGTGTGGTCGCACCGTCGCGCGCCAGTCGTTCGCGTGCGCCCTGCCCCTTCAAACTTCATCGTTCCCGCGCGATGTCCGAGCCCCGAGCCGCAGGTCCCCGCACTGACGCTCCTGTCGTCGTCGAAGCGCTGGACGACGTGGAAATCGATGCCCTTGCCGGAACACTCGGTGAACCCGAGCCGGATTTCAGCCTCGAGACCCGTCAGGCCCTCTGGGCGGTCGTCTTTGCCGGTGGCATCGGCACGCGATTCTGGCCGCTCAGCACTCCCCAGCGCCCGAAGCAACTCCTGGCGCTCGTGAACGAGCGCCCGCTCATCGCCGACACGGTGGCGCGTCTCGCACCGCTCGTACCCGCAGAGCGTGTGCTCGTCATCACCAGCGCGGACATTGCCGACGCGTTGCACAAGGCGATACCGGAAGTCCCCACTGCCAACATGCTGGTGGAGCCGCGGCCACTTGGCACCGCCGCCGCGTTGGCGTGGGGCGTATCGGAGATCGCGAAGCGTGCGGGTCCCGACACGGTGTTCGTGGCACTGCACGCGGACCTCGCCACGGGTTTTCCCGATGTCTTCCGCGACACCGTGCGCCGCGCCGCCAGCATCGCTGCCGGCGAGTCCGTGCTGGTCGCGATCGGCGCCAAGCCAACGCGCTCCGAGACCGGCTTCGGATACATGCAGCCTGGTTCGCCGCTCAATCCGATGCTGTCACCGAAAGATGGTGGTGCCTGTCACGTCGATCACTTCGTCGAGAAACCCACGGCAGCGCTGGCCGACACGCTCATCGAACGCGGCGCACTGTGGAACACCGGCGTGTTCGTGGCGCGCGCCAAGATCGTCATGGAGGAACTCGAAGCGCACGTCGGTGAAGTGAGTCATGCACTGTCCGCATTGCGCGCGGGCGACATGCCACGATTCGCGGAGCTGGTGACGTCGGTGTCCGTCGACCGCGGCCTCTTCGAACGCAGCTCCAACCTCGCCGTCATCGTCGGCGACTTCGAGTGGGACGATGTCGGCACGTGGGCCGCATTGCGTCGTGTGCGTGAGCTCGACGACACCGGCAATGGTGTCATGGGTGAGGCGCACTGCATCGATTCGTCCGGCAATGTCATCCACGCCGACGGCTGTTCCGTCGTGGCGTACGGCATCTCGGGATTGCTCGTTGTTTCACTGCAGGGTCTGACGTTCGTGACGACGCTTGAGCGCGCGACCGAACTCGGTCCGCTGCTCAACGCATTGCCGGGATCGCTGCGCTCACGAATGCTCTGACGTCTGCACTGACGCGTCAGTGGCCCTTGAACACCGGCATGCGTTTTTCGCCGAAGGCCACCAGTGCCTCGCGCACGTCCGCCGTCGCGAAGCACGTCTTGATGTGCGTGATCTCCTCGCGAAGCTGCGCGTCGAGTGACGTTGTCGCGCTGCCGAGCATCAGCCGCTTCGTGAGGGCGAGTGCGATCGGTGGCCCGCTCGCGACGGCCGCAGCGTAGCGCGCGACCGCGGCGCTGAACTCCTCGTCGGGCAGCACCGTGCTCGCGAGGCCGATGCGCAGCGCCTCGTCCGACAGGATGTCGCGCCCCGTCAGCACGATGTCCATCGCGCGCGATTGCCCGACGAGCCGAGGGAGAAACCAGCTGACGCCAGCGTCCGGTGACAGCCCTCGCCGTACGTAGCCCGCGGTGCACTTGGCGCTCGCACTCACGATCCGGATATCGCACGCGAGCGCCAACCCGAAGCCGGCACCAGCCGCGGCCCCGTTCACCGCGGCGATGACCGGCTTCTCGCACTCCGTGACCGCCTTCACCCAGCGCCCGACCCAGTAGTACGGGTCGACGCGTGTCTGTCGGCTGCCCTGGCCAATCGGGACAGGCTCGCCAAGATCGAGACCGGCGCAGAAGCCACGCCCGGCGCCGGTGATCACGACCGCGCGGGTCGCATCGTCGGCTGCTGCCTCGTGCAACGCCTGCGGCAACTCCTCCGACAGTCGCGGGTTCACCGCATTCAGTCGCTCCGGCCGGTTGAGCGTGATCGTGCGAACGCCTTCGGCAGTGGTGTCGACGAGCAGATGGTCAAAGGCAGTCACGTGTGATCCGGGCCAGGGAGAGAGATCCGTCCGTTCCGACGTGCAAGTAAACGTCGTCCTCCCACGCTGTCGACAAGTCGGACACCCCCCCACTACCCTTTCAGTAGTCGATTCCGCTAGATCCCACCGGGTGCGCGTCGCGTCCCTGATTCGTGCGACCGCTCCACGGCAGTCCCCACCGCGTCTCCGACCGGTCGTTGCAGTACCAACGCCGGACGCTGTCGCCTCTCCAGTTTCGTGTCACATGGTTGCCACCCGTACTTCTGCTGCCTCCGCTGCTGGCAAGAAGCTCGACGACGCTGCTTCGGATGCACTTGGCCCGATGGCGTGCGCGGATGCGCTTGGACGCACTGCGCTCGAAACCTGTCGCCAGCATGAACGTCTGTCGCACCTGATGGATATGGGCGTCGGACAGTCGGAGCTCGAAGCGTCGCATGCGCTCGTCGACACCTGCGATCTTGCGCTCGCGGAATGCGTGCGCGACTTCGAGCGCGTCTGCGCGAAGACGCCTGCGTCGGACGACGCCGACACCCGGCACAGCGCCAACGCATTGTGGCTGTCCGCCCGTGAGTACCTGCGTCGTCATTCGATCGCCGAGAAGGCATCGCGGCAACTGCAGCAGCATGACGCGGAGAAGCTGGGTGACCTGCACTTCGAGTACGAGCTCGAGGCCTCTGCACTGCTCGCACTCAAGCAAGCGGCCTCGGCATACGGCAAGCTGCGTCCGGGTACGAAGTAAACGTTCGGCGTTCTCTCGCTGTCCAACGAGTGAGTCCCGCCTCGTTTGGTCCGAGGCCCCGTCGACCGCTCGTCCGGAACCCTCATGTCTCGTCCGTCGTCTTTGGCGCACTCAGCCTCGCGCTCAGCCATTCGCCTGCGCGCCTCGCTCGTCGCACTACCGCTGCTTGCAGCCCTCTTCACCAGTCAAGCTGATGCACAGGTTCGCCGGCGCGGCAGCCCCCCACCGCAGCAGCGTCGCGAACGTCCCAGCTTTTCGATCGACGCTGGCGGACTCTTCTCCTCACTCCGCGGCAACGCACTCGGCAACGTCGGCGACGGTACCGGCTTCGACGTCATGGGTTCGATCGGCGCGAACGTCTTCTCGCTCGGCGTCGGCTACCAGCGGACGTGGCACAGCCGCCCGGGCAACGAGGACGACGTGATCGTGGACGGCGGATTCATCGAGCCGCGCCTCGCACTGCCGTTCGCGACAGGCAACTTCACGCCCTACGTACTCGGACGCGCCTCACGCCTCACCCGCCGTCCACCAGACAGTGGCGTCGGCAGCGACGAACCCACAGTGAACGGCACCGCACTCGGTCTGGGTGCAGGCACGCTGTTCTGGCTCGCGTCGAACGTGCAGCTGAACACGGCAATCATGTGGCAGGATCTGCGATTCGATCGCGCACAGGGATTGACGACATCGGTGGGATCGGTGTCGAGAGCGACCGGCAGCCAGTGGGCGCTCAGGGCCGGGCTGACGATCGGATTCGATGAGTGGGGTCGGTAACCGTACTGGCGCATCCTCCGCAGCAGCCATCAACCATCATCCATCAACGATCATCTGATTGCTGTCATCCATCAGCTGTTTCCTGCCGATGATGGATGATGGCAGTCAGTCGATGGCTGATCGTTGATGGATGATGGAATCGCGGTACAGTTACGACTTGACCGTGTTCCCCACCGCACCCGTCAACGCCACCTCGAACAATTTCTTCGACGGCTGGGGATCTCTCGTCAGATACACCTGCAGGCAATTCACGACGCACGGCGCATTCACCCGGAGCGCAAGCAGTTCGCGCTCTCGCTCCGGTGTGAGCGTCGGATAGAAGCTCAATGTGCAATGCGGCGTGAACATGAATCGCGCCTTCCGGAATGGCAGTCCGCAGCGCGCGATGCGCTCGTGCAGGGTGCGCAGGGGCCCGTGTGGATCGAGCGGGAGCGACACGATCTCCGTCTGCATGAACCGGTGCGGCGGGCCGAACGGCAGCGACATCGGTGCAGTTGTCGACGCGATCGGCTCGAGCGCCTCGCGAATGCGCTCGACAGGCGTGTCCGTGGGGATCGAGCCGACGCCCGATGACCCGACGAGCGTCAGGTGTGGCGGCGTGAGCCGAGCGAGCTTCGGGTCGAAGCGCTGCTGAATGGTGCGGATCATCTCGCCTGCCTCGCCGGGAAGTTCGGCGAGCACGAAGATGCCGAATGACGGAGGCATGGACGCAATGTACAGTGTGCGGTATGTTCGCCGCATGGGAGAAGCCATGGTGATCATCCGGGAATACATCAACGAGATGGAGGCGCTGGTCGCACGCAGCGTCCTCGAAGCGCACGGTATTCCTGCGGCAGTGCTGCGCGACGATGCCGGCGGCATGTTACCGTCGATGAGTCTCATCTATCCGGTGCGGCTTGCCGTGCGCACCGTCGATTCGGTCGCGGCGCTGCGTGTGCTGGACGCGCCATTCGAGAACAACGATCTCGCGAACGAACCGTTCGACGATACGGATCTGCGCGGACGCCCGTGAACGCTGCGCCCACGAGCAACGTCGTGCTCGGGCACGGAGTCGCACGCATCACGCGAGCGTTCGATGGGAAGCAGTAGCGCCGTTCCCGTGTCCGATGCAATCGTTCGCGCGGCTTCGCTCCTCCGCTCCGGCGGACTCGTCGCCTTCCCCACCGAAACAGTCTACGGCCTGGGCGCCAATGCGCTCGATGCCGGCGCGGTCGCGCGGATTTACGCCGCCAAGGGCCGTCCCGCCTGGAACCCCGTCATCGTGCACGTGGCCAGTATCGACGCCGCGCGCGCGCTCGTCACCGAGTGGCCCGACGATGCGCAGCGGCTGGCCGAAGCATTCTGGCCGGGTCCACTCACCCTCGTCCTTCCCCGATCCCCGAACGTTCCGGACATCGTCACGGCCGGGCTCGGCAACGTCGCGCTCCGCATCCCCGCACACCCGATGGCGCTCGAACTCCTGCGCGAGTGCGGGGTGCCGGTTGCGGCGCCCAGCGCGAACCGATTCACGGCAGTGTCGCCGACGACTGCGGCGCATGTGATCGAGTCGCTGGGTGATCGCGTCGATATGGTGCTCGATGGTGGACCGTCGGATGTCGGCATCGAAAGCACCGTCATCGACGTGTTGTCGACGCCGGCGATCGTGTTGCGACCTGGCATGGTCTCGCGTGATCATCTGCAAGAGGTCTTGGGCCGTGAGGTGCAATACCGAAGCAGTGCGGCCGCCGATGGATTGGTCAGTCAGCCGGCTCCAGGTCAGGCGGCACGGCATTATGCCCCGAATTCCGACGTCTGGCTGTTTCAGCCGGACGAAATTTCCGAAGTCCTTTCAGCAGCATCACAGCGACAGTTGAGCGGCACCAATGCAGCAGTTACGCTTGTGAGAGCCTTTTCCACAAGCCTGCGGGATGATGCGTTCGCGAGTGGCGCCGTGGAGGTGCATCGGATGCCCGCAGTGCCTGAACTGTATGCCCGCGAGTTGTACGCGGCGCTCCGGAGCGCGGACACCGATGGGATCGGTCTGCTGCTCATCGAGTTGCCGCCAGCGCACGATGCCTGGACTGCAGTGCATGACCGCCTCACGCGTGCTGCACACTGATCCGGCGCGCCCTACATTTAGGGATGCTCTCAATCGATCTGACTGGAAAACGCGCCCTGGTCGCGGGCGTTGCCGATGACGGTGGCTTCGGGTTCGCTGTCGCCAAGGCCTTCGCGCAGGCCGGCGCCTCCGTGTGCGTCGCCACGTGGCCGCCTGCCCTCAACATCTTCCTCAACCTGCTGGAACGGGGAAAGATGGACGACTCCCGGCGCTTGCCCGACGGGTCGATGTTCGAGTTCGAGCGTATCTACCCGCTGGACGCTGCGTACGACACGCTCGCCGCTGCGCCGGACGACGTGCGCGAGTCGAAGCGATACAAGGATGTCGGCGACTTCTCCATCGAAGGTCTGACGCGCCGGATCGCCGCCGATTTCGGCGAAGGCTCGTTGGACATCGTCTTCCACTCGCTCGCCAACGGCCCCGAAGTGAAGAAGCCGTTGCTCGAAGTGAGCCGGAACGGCTACCTCGCCGCCGTCGGCACCAGCGCGTACTCGCTCGTGTCGATGGTGCAGCGCTTCGGGCCGATGCTTCGCCCCGGCGGCAATGTCTGCTCGCTGACGTACATGGCGAGTGAGCGCGCCATTCCCGGTTATGGCGGCGGCATGTCGTCGGCGAAAGCGGCGCTCGAGAGCGACACGCGTCTCCTCGCCTTCGAAGCCGGGCGCAAGTACGGCATCCGCGTGAACACGATCTCGGCCGGCCCGTTCCCGTCACGCGCAGCAAGTGCGATCGGCATCATCAACAGGATGGTCGAGTACTGCGCCGCGAACTCTCCGCTGCCGGAGATGCTCGACGCGGCGGAAGTCGGACACACGGCGGCATTCCTCGCGAGCTCACTCGCGTCGGGAATCACCGGCACGACGATGTACGTGGACAAAGGGTACCACGCGATGGGAATGGCCGTGCGCATGCCGCCCGGCGCCGAACCGCTCGGCTGATGGAAAGCGTGCCCGGATCGCCTGCCGGCTGGCGCGGCGGAATCCGGCTGCACCTCGTCGGCCTCGTGCTGCTCGTGGCACTGCCGTTCGCGGTGCTCAACATGCTGCGCCTGGCCGAAAAGCGCACCGAGTCACGGGATCATACGCAACTCGAGACGCGACGCATCACGCGACTCGTCGCGGCCCGCGTCGATGAACGCATCCGCACGGCGGACGCGCTGTTGATCGGGCTGTCGGCGCAGATGACCGTGGACCGGGACGGACGGCTGCACAGCGATTCGGTGCTCACGCAGACGCTCCTGACGTCGGCAGGTCGCTACGCCAATCTGTTTCTTACCGACTCGGTCGGCACGCTCACCGCATCGGCGACTGATCCGATTGCCAGCGCGGACACCGTCGTCTCACTTTCAGATCGTCGGTATTTCCGGCACGCACGCACGGCATCGGGATACGTGGTCGGCGAGCCGGTGCAGTCGCGCATTCGCTCGAACAATTCGTGGGTCGTGGTGCTTGCGCGCCCGCTTCGGGGCGCCACTGGCGAGTTCGTTGGTATCATCGGCGTCTCGATGCTGCTCGACTCGCTCGCGGATGTCGTGTCCACCACCGACCTCCCGGGCCGGCCGCTGGTGACGTTGCTCGATACGTCGGGCATCATCATCGCGCGCTCGGAAGACGCGGCAAAGTATCAAGGCGTCCGCAGGGTTGCGGTTGGTGATATACCGGACACGGTGTCCATGGCGCGCGTACGTGGCCTCGACGGCGCCGCACGCATCACGGGATCCATGCGGTCCGCCAGCGCGCCGTGGCTCGTGAACGTCGGCATGCTCGAATCGAGCGCTGCCGCCGCCGAACGCCAGCGACTGGTGAACGACCTGCTCGCGTTCTGCTTCTGCGCGGCGATCGCTGTTTTCGTGTCCTATCGCATGTCGCAGCGCATCGTGCGGCCGCTCGTGCGACTCAAGGACGATGCAACAGCACTGACACGCGGCATCACGGGACACCGCACCAGCGCCGATGGCCCGACGGAAATTCGTGAGCTCGGCGAGGCGTTCAACGGGATGGCCGATACCGTGGAGCGTCGCAACACTGCTCTTGCCGACAGCGAGCGGCGCTACCGGTTGCTCTTCGATTCCAATCCCTTGCCCATGTGGGCGTGGGATGCCGACACCGGCGCGCTGCTCGCGGTGAACGAAGCCGCCATCGAGCACTACGGGTACGATCGCGAGACCTTCCTCACGCTGCAGATCGGCGACCTTCTGGACACGTTGGAGCTGGCGCGTTTCCACGCGGCCCGACTGCCATTCATGGAGTCGCGACAGGCTGCCGGCGTGTGGACGCACCGGAAGGCCGACGGCTCGGCCGTCGAAATGGAAGTCGTCACCACGAGTTCGCGCCGGCTTGGTCGAGCCAGCTGGCTCTCGGTCGGCATCGATGTCACGGCACGACGCGCTGCGGAGCGTGCGCTAGCGGCCAGCGAAGAGCAACTGCGACAGTCGCAAAAGATGGAAGCGATCGGCGCCTTCGCGGGTGGGATCGCACACGACTTCAACAACCTGCTCACCGGCATGCTTGGCTACTGCGACCTCGCGCTCGCCGGAATGGAATCGACCGACCCGGCGCACGCCGACATCGAGGAGATTCGCGCATTGGCACTGCGCGCGGCCGATCTGACCAGACAGATCCTCGTGGTTAGTCGCAAGCAGGTCGTGCAGCCGGCGTTCGTCGACCCGAACGATGCAGTGCGCGGCCTCAACCGCCTGCTCGGACGCGTGGTCGGCGAACACATCACACTGCGCACGCAACTCGCGGACGATACGGGCTCGGTGTTTGCGGACGCTGGACAGCTCGAACAGGTGCTGCTGAACCTCGCCGCGAATGCACGTGATGCGATGCCGAACGGAGGAACGATCACGATCCGCACGCGGTTGCTCGCCAGTGTGGACGCGGCGGCGTTGGGAGTGAAGCCGAGCATGCGCTGGGTCGCCATCTCGGTCAGCGACACCGGGACCGGGATGAGTGAGAGCGTGCGCAGTCGCATTTTCGAACCGTTCTTTACCACCAAGGAGCGCGGCAAGGGCACAGGTCTCGGGTTGGCGCTGGCGTACGGCATGATGGAACAGGCCGGCGGCACGATCCGCGTCGACACGGCACCCGACCTCGGATCGACGTTCCACCTGCTGCTGCCCTACCATGATCGTCCCGTAGCCCGGACGCCCGATGAACCCACCGACGGCATGGGGCTGCGTGGTGCCGAAACGGTGCTGATTGCCGAGGATGAGGACAGCGTTCGTGCGGTCGCGACTGCGACGCTTGCGGCCCGCGGTTACACCGTGATTGCTGCCAACGATGGTGAATCGGCGCTTGCGCTGTCTCGCGATTACTCGCAGCGGATCGATCTCCTGCTCACCGATATCGTGATGCCGGGGATCAATGGACGTGAGCTCGCCGAAACGTTGGTTCGCGAGCGTGCCGACCTGCGGGTGCTGTATACATCCGGATATACCGATGACGAGTCGCTCATGCAGGGCGTGCGGACGGATGAACTTTCCTTCCTGCAGAAACCGTTCACGCCGGCGGATCTGACGCGCCGAGTCCGCAGCCTGCTCGATGCGGGCGTGCGGGCAGGCTGAGCGGGCACGCGCACATGTACTGGATTCTGTTCGTGATGGGCGTGATCGTTGCGGTGGTGATTGCGCTCATCGTCGGTGGTCTCACGACCCCACGTACTCACGTGGCATCACGTGTCGTCCGGCTCCGGGCGACACCCGAAACAGTGTGGGCAATCGTGCGCGACGTCGGCTCTTACGCATCGTGGCGTCCGGAAGTACAGTCCACCCTCGTGGAAGGCGCGGAGTGGGAGGAGTCGTCGTCGCGCGGCTCGATGCGATTCGGCGTCACGCACGACGAGCCACCGGTGCAATTCGGTGCGCGAATCCTCGACGAAGATCTTGCGTTTCAGGGAGAATGGTTCTGGAGGATCGACGCTGATGCCGGTGGATCGCGCGTGACGCTGACTGAGCGTGGAGAAGTGGGAAATCCGGTGTTTCGTTTCATCGGAACGCACATGACAGG
>DASQZA010000387.1:0-4293 GCA_035638935.1 Gemmatimonas sp.
GCGCCTTCGCCTCAGCATACGCGATGACATCGTCACAGAGAGCCCTCGGTGAGCGCACGAGCCACGTGATGGAGCGTCGAAGCGAGTGCACAAGACCTGCCAACGAAGCCTGTCTACTCCGCGCGCCGTTCGCTTCGGCCATTTGCTTGGGTGTGGTTTCCGGGCGGCGCGGTTCGGTCGCTGTCATCTCCCTCTGGGCCGAGCGCGACCCGCCATCGCTCGGGGTGTCGAGGGACCAACACGCGGACATTCGGGTCCGGTAGCCCGATGTTCGCGTCGCGGAACGCACGCACGATTTCGGCCCGCACGATGGCCTGTGTGGCGGTGAAGTCGGAACGCCGCGAGTCCGTCCAGAACCGCGCCTCGAGCACCAGGTCGTCTTGGCCAAGCTCGGCCACCCGGACCGCCACCGGCGGATCTGGCAGGACGCCGGACGCTGTCGTCACCGCGCGGCGAACGACCTCCACGGCCAGCGGCAAATCGCTGTCGTACCCGAGGAAGAGCGGCACCACTGCTCGTCGCACGGGCGAAGCGGTGTTGTTCGTCACCCGCGAAATGAACAGCTCCGCGTTTGGCACGAGCACGAGTCGGCCGTCGTAGGTGCGGATTTGTGTTGCCCGTAGCTCGATCCGTTCCACACTCCCCTCGGTGTCCCCGACGACGATCTGGTCGCCGAGCTCGAAGGGGCGGAGCGCGAGCAGCAGGAGCCCGCTGACGAAGTTGGAAATGATATCCTTCAGGGCAAAACCAAGCGCGAGGCCCGTCAACCCGAGACCTGTAACGACTGTCTGTGGTTGGAAGCCGAGCGCATCGACGGCGACGATGAGGCCAAGCGTCCAGATCGTGTAGTAGGCACCCTGCTTCACGAGGCTCTCGACCGTGCGGTCTTCGATGACCCGCGCGAACAGCGCGCGGAGTGCGAAGCGAACGCCCGAGGCGAGCAACCAGAACAGGACGAGGACCAAGAGCGCGGCGAGCACGCGTGGTACGATGCGTATGGCCGACTCGAGAAGGCGCGAGAAGGCGGCCTGAACCGAAGCCTGCACTTCAGCGGCGAACCGCCCCCGGCCCGACAGCCGGCGTTCGCCCGCGCGGCGGAGTTCTGTGTCGAGCACGCGCGACCACTGCAAGGCCAACCCGTCGGCGCTCGTCACGTTGTCGTCGGCATCGGCGCGCGTCACGGTGATCACAGGGACGCCAGCCACAGTGATCACCCGGTCCGACCGATCTGCACCGGCTGGGGCGATTTGCGCCGATGGGAGGGCGCGCGGCGTCTGGAGCAGCGTGCCGAGGCGCCGCTCCACGCGAAGCGCGCGCTGCGCGGCGGTGCTCGAGTCCGCAGGGCCAATGCGGAAGACCGGCCGCCCGTCGACCCGCACGGTGGTGCGCTCGTCTTGGACGGGCGCTGCCTGGGCCGCCGCGGCCGCGATCATCAGAAATGGTATCGTCAGCAGGAGCTGCACGACGAAGCGCCACCTCGACCGTGTCGGCGGACAGCAGCAAGTAAGTTCGGTGGGCGTCGGACGTTGGCGCGTAAAGAGAGCAGTGATCACGCGGCACAGGTCGTCGAAAACCGTGCCAAGGCTGTCGACACTTCTCGCGGAGGCGGGCCGTCCGCAGAGACCTAGCTTCACATCGAGCACGTGAAGCACTGACCTCGTCATCGATAGGTCGAGAGATCTGGCATCCGCCGCACGGCGTACGGCTTGCTACGGACGTTGACTCTCTCACGACCGGATATCACATGACTACGCGTGTCTCTCTGTTGTTCGCCGCGATGGCGCTGGCCGCCTGCGCTGAAGCCCCGACCGGCACCGACATGTCTACGCCTGCCAACGCGCGATCTGTCGGGGACGGTGGTCGGGTGGCTGGTGAGTCGCTCATTGGCCTGACGGGCAACAACGAGCTGGTCACATTCGAGAGTGGCAAACCCAATCAGACGACCAGTGTTGTGCTGATCACCGGCCTCATCGGCGGCGAGCAGGTTGTGGGTATCGACTTCCGGCCAAGCGACCTCGGAGCCAATGGCATCAGCGACATCGGCAAGCTCTACGGGGTCACCAGCGCGAGCCGCTTGTACATCATCGACCCGATGACCGGGGCGGCCACGAACCCCGTCATGCTGTCGGTGCCGCTGGATGGCACCTCGTTCGGCATCGGGTTCAACCCCGTCGTTGATCGCCTGCGCATCCACAGCAACGCGAACCAGAATCTTCGCATCAACGTGGAAACGGGACTGACCATCGTGGATGGTCCGCTCGCCTACAGCGCCGGTGACGTCAACGTCGGGGACGATCCAGACGTCACAGCGACCGCGTACACCAATAACGACGCCAGCGCGGCGACCGGCACGGAACTGTACGCGATTGATGTTGCACAGGATGTGCTCGTGGAATTCGGGGCAGCAAGCGCTACGTCTGGACCGAATTCGGGCCGGCTCGTCACCGTTGGCGCACTTGGAGTGGATGCTGGTCTGTTGGCGGGCTTTGACATCAGCAACAGCTCAGGCATCGCGTACGCGGTGTTGGGAACGTCAGCCTCGGGCAAGTCCGTACTCTATTCGATTGATCTCGATACGGGCGCAGCGACCAAGCTTGGCTTGCTGGCGCAGACCAAGCGCGCATTGCTGAGCGTCGTTGTCCGGCCGTAAACGCGCAGCCACGTAGTAATGGGGGCCGGAGCGGCACGCTGCGGCCCTTTTTGTGTACGCATGATCCGAGCATCTGCTTTCGTGAGGCGCAGCCGATTCTTGGTGCACTTCATCCTGTTCACCGCCGCCACCGGGACCCCACACATGCGCTTCGCACTGCTCTCGTTCGTCTCCGCATTCGTCGTTGCGCTTCCGTCGGCACGGCTTGCGGCGCAAGCGACCGTCGCGCCGACTTCTCCGACGGCAGTCACTCCGACGGCGGTCGGTAGCCCGGCACCGGTCGTGGGTCAGATGGCGCCCGACTTCACGGCGGCCTGGGCCGATGCGAGCGGGGCCCGCGCCACCCCGGTGACGTTGAGCGCACTGCGCGGCAAGGTCGTCGTGCTCGCGTTTTATCCGTTAGACCGTTCAGGCGGTTGCACCGCGGAGCTCATCAAATTTCGCGATGAGCACGCGGCCCTCTTTGGCGAGGGCACCGTCGTACTGCCAATCTCGGTTGACAGCGTCAGTACGCACGCATCGTGGAGTGCTGAGATGAAGTTTCCGTTCGCGCTCGTGGCCGATCCGACGCTTGCCGTCGCCGAGTTGTACGGATCGCGAAGTGCCGGGAAGAGCTACTCGAACCGCACCGTGTTCGTCATCGGAAAGGATGGGAAGATCGCCTGGCGTGATCTGCGCTTTGGCGCCCTCTCCGAAGACGCCTATACGGCGCTGGCCGCGGCGGTGTCTGCGGCTAGATAAGGCGTTGGGACGGCACGCGCTATTTCCTCTCACGCAGCCGCTGATACTCACCCGAGGCGATCAGCGTGATATGGACGTCGGCTGGTGAGCGATTGCGCCAGAACCAGCCGTGCGACCCGTCAAATGCCGCAACGAGCTCGCCCTGTTCTCCACGCGAGGTGCCCTTTCCGTAGCCGTGATAGAATCCCTTCGGCGGGTTGGGCGGCTCGCCATGCGTGTTGTAGTTCACGGGCGCACTGTCGGCTCGCCACTGGTAGGTTGCCCGTTGGTCCTTCCGCATATCGAGCTTCAGCTCGATGCTCGCGCCCGGTCGCAGCGTGACCGTCATGGAGTCGCGTCGAGACGTCGGTGTGGTGGCTACCCCGCTCGGAGTCGTGGGCGTCGCGGGCGCCGATGAGGGTGCAGCAACAGGTACCTGAGCCACCGCAGCCCGCTCCGCGATGGCTGCGGCTTCCGCCTCGCGCTCCAGCGCCATCTTGATCTTCCCCATCTCGGTCAACCCCAGCACGCGGCCGACGCCGACAGGATCAACGCCATACTCCGCGGGGAGAACGACCGTTACCAACAGCACGCTCACCACGACGGCAGCAATGAGTGTGGAGCGAACGAGCATGCGAGAACTCGGCAGCGCGTCGGGACCGTGATTCACCTGAGGCATGCGAGGCTCCTATCCGGCGTTGGTGATGAACAGTCCCGCGAGCTGCTAGCCCACGAGCAGGAAGCCGGCGGTCATTAGCGTCACGTTCGCCGTGTACGCGTGGCGCGCGAAGCTGCTGCTGCGCCGCCAGTAGCTCATGACGATGAGGATGGCGCTCAGCGCGAGCAGCTGGCCGACCTCCACGCCAACGTTGAACGCGATGAGGTTCGGCACGAGACCCTCTGCCGCCATCTCGAAGTCCAGC
>DASQZA010000388.1:0-4289 GCA_035638935.1 Gemmatimonas sp.
GCCGCAGCCGACGACGGGGGAAGGGTGATGCACGGCCACCACCGGGCCTCAGAAGATGCCTACGAAGCGAATCTCGGGAAACGTCGTCGTCCGCGTCAGCGCCTCGACGCGCCGATTGGCTACGCCGTCGAGCGGATACAGACGAATTGCCAACACGAACCCGCCTACCCGTTGCATCACACCGTGGGAGCGTGCCTGTCGCACGCCGAACTGACCTGTCATTTGCCGTCGGCGCGATGTGCGATTCAGGAGCCGCACGGCATCGCGCAGTGTGGCGAGTTCTTGCAGCCGACGACGGGGGAAGGGTGAGCTGCGCGCAGAAGTGCAACGACTGTTGCGAATGCCTGTCCCCGATCCCGGACGGCGGCACCTGTGCTACCGCGTGCGCGCACGTGCGGCGGTGCGTTGCGATCTTCGGACAACAGGGTGACGAAACGTGCTGCCAGTTCATTCCGTCGCGATACATGGCACGTCCGCCGTCGACCTTGGCGGCCCCGTGAGCAAGTTCTGCAATGCGGCGCTCGGCTGTCCGTATGGCTCGGCCAACCCGCACTGCGTCTTTCCGCACTGCCCGAGAGGTGCGTCGGAGAACGCGATCACTCGCCGAGCCCCCAGCACGCCGACGACTGCGACAACTATCAATTCGATCGCAACTGATAGCACGCTGATAGCAACGCCGACGCATGGCGGGGTGGGCGAGCCGCTCGATCTTGCGATCGCACGTCAGTACGTGGAGCTAACGGGCAGGAAGGAAGGTGGCACCGCTTCGTTGCTCGCCCGCATCGACTCCCTGACGGCGCGACTTGCGGACGCAGAGCGAGGGCGCGATGAGGCCGACGCGTACTGGTGGGATGAGAAGCTGCTTCGTGCTCGGGTTGCCACCCAACTCGCGGGTGTCGCGATGATCGCAAGCGACAAGCGTGCGGGCGAATCGGCAGTCGCGGCCGTGCGCCGCGTGGTCGAGGAGCGCGATGCGCTTAAGGCACGGCTCGGTCGGATCGACGACCACGCGCCGGAGCGTTGCGAGTCCCTGTCGGAACACTGCGGGCCAGTCGAGTACTCGGACGTCGAAGGCGTGCCGCTCTGCGCTAATTGCTGGGCGGACCTGCGCGAGATCGACCCGTGTCCGAAGGGTGATCCAGAGTGCATGACCGGCGACGATGGGTCGTGTCACGATGCGTGTGAAGCCCCTGACGCGGCGACGGGGGCGACATGACGCGCGCCCTGTACGAGACTGGCCGGGTGCGCCGGCCTATCAGCCCGATCGAGGCCACCCGCGGGTTCCTGACGCAGCTCGATGCGCGCTTCCTCACCAATAGTGCCGGCGATCGCGCGATCGAGTTGCTCGCGCCGCTCGTGTGGTTCGACCTGATCACCGACGAGTCGATCATCGTGCCAGCGCGCTACCGGTCGAACGGTGGCACCATTCCGCGGCTGCTCTGGTCGCTCGTAGGGCATCCGCTCGACGAGGACAAGATTCGCTCGACGGTGCTGCACGATTGGGGCTGCGAGATGCGCGAAGACTGGTCGAGCACGACCGTCCACGATCGCCTGTATCACAGTCTCCGCGCCGATGGGAACGGCTACTACACGGCCACGACCTACCGCATTGCCACGCGCACCTTCGGGCCGCGCTGGCGTACCTCTCCCCAAGAGCGTCCATGAAAAGTCCTTCGGACGGTTTGCTAGGGAACGCCCCGGTCTCGCCGACGGCTGGCTGGGGAGCGCTCGACACTCTGCGAAACTTGCCACGCGACACCATGCTGTACGAACCCGTGCGCCCGACATTCTGGCGGCCGGAGTCGTATTCACCCGTCGCACGCGCAGGTGACGTTGCTGACGGTATCGACGCCCTCACGGCGCGACTCGCGGCCTTTGAGAAGTATGTGCAGCATGTCAGTCAGTGTCGCGCGTGTTGTGATTGTAGTGAGGCACTGGCGTTCCGCGCCGCCATCGACACAGCCCACGCCACGCCCGACGTGCTGGGTGTGTCGTGAGAGTCGGCGTTCTCCACCTGCTGGTGATGATGCCGATGGATGGCGACTATCTCGACTATGCTCATGCACTGGCCTGGAAGGACTTTCCGCCCTCTGCATGTTGGGGACAGTCTCTGGTTTCGAACATTGATTTCGGCGACTGGGAATGCGCAGCGCTGCCGACCGTTCCAGATGCGCCCGGATTGTGGCTGCTGCGATGGGCATGGGAAACGTGTAAGGACGAGGACGAGTTCGATTCCGCTCGCTACGCGAGTACATGCGAGTGGACCCGACCGACCACTGATGATCTCATCGCCATCGGTGCATTGCCGAGCGCCACGCCCGACGATGGAGGCAGACCATGACCAGCTATGTGACGAGCGTGCAAGCGCGTACCTGCGCCCGCTGCGATGGCGACGGCCGCGAGCAGCACGGGGGTCTCGTGCGCAACGCGCCGTGCCGCGTCTGCCAGGGCAGCGGGGAGAGCGGATACGTCCGCATGATCACGCTGGTGGGTGCGTCATGAGCAAGAGGATCCGCCGAGCGATGCGGCGCGCTGCGCAGCTGATGGCGGCCGTTGATCGTGCGCAGCCGGTGCCGCCGACTCGCACCAGCACGTATTGGAACGGCGAGCCCTGCACCGCGCGCCGGGTGTTTGTCCGCGTAGGCACCGTCCCGACCGCGACGTGGTGGTGCGCGGGGATGGAGGGGACGGTGCGGCGCGCGGTGGAAGTGACGCATAGCGGCGTGCCGTTCTACCTCGACAACGAGAACGGCTCGGGGTGGGGCAAGGTGACCGCCGGTCGCGGTTCGCCGTGGGTGGGCCACGCATCGCTGCCGAGTGACTCGGTGGTCGTCGGCATGGACGAGCGCGTCGAGACCGACAGATGACTGCGCGGAGTTAGCGATGCGCGCCACGATGTACTATCTGCAGGGGCCCGAGGCCCCGGAGCACATGCTGTGAATCTCCCCGTGGTGTGGCGCGACCGCGCCGATCAAATCGAACCGTATGCACCGACCGTTGCGAAGGCGCTGCGCGACTGCGCGTCCGAACTCGAGGCGTCGTTGCGGGTTGATGCGGCGGAGCTGGTATCGCCCGCTGAAGCCGCGATCTATTCGAACTATTCAGCGGATCGCATCGGCAAGATGATCCGCGAGGAGAAGCTCAAGAATTACGGCACCAAGCGCCGACCGAAAGTGCGTCGTGCCGATCTGCCACGGAAACCGCGCCGTGACAGTGCCGATGCGGTCGACTTGGCGCTGATGGCCTCTGGCGCGGTCCGTCGCGCATGAGCCGCGCCGACGACGTGGTGTTTCGCATCGGCACGTACGGGTCCACGGTGAAGGTGGTCCGACGCGAGTCCGGCATGTTGGCACTGCACTACACGCGCGCGGGCAAGAACGCTGAGAAGTCGGTGCGGCATGGGGACGTGAAGCGCGCCGAGAAGCAGGCGAAGGAGCTGTCGCGGCGGTTGTTGAACGAGCGCGCGCTCGAGAGCGGTGCGGATGGCGCGACCGCGGGTCTCACGCTCGATGGCCTGTGCGCGCGCTACACCACCGAGGTGAGCGTACACAAAAAGGGTGTGCAGGCGGACGAAGATCAACGCCGTCGCACCATCTGGCTCGCCGTGCTGAAACCGAACACATTGGTGATGCGCATCAAGCCGTCGCATGTGCGTAAATTCATGGCGTTGCGCCGCAGCGGGCGAATCGTCGTGGACGGTCTCAACCTGCGTGGTAGCGTGAAACCCGGCACCGTGAACGCCGATGTGATCTACTTGCAATCGGTGTTCAACTGGGCCGTGGATGATGGACTCCTCACGCAATCGCCCATTAAGGGACTGAAGCTGCTCGATGTCGGGCAGCAGCTCCGACCCATGGCGAGTGCGGAGCGCGCCGCGAAGATCACGACGATTGCCCACGAGGTGCATCCGCTCTTTCCGCTCATGTTCGCGGCCGTGCGATCGTTGGGGTGGCGCATCTCCGCCATCTGTCAGATCGACGGCACCGATATTCGTCGCACGCGAACGAAACTCGCGCCCCACGGAGAGATCCGAAAGAACTGGCAAGTCGACAAGGAATCGCAGGGTCAGTGGCTCCCCATGCCTCGGATCCTGCGCGACGCACTCGACGCCGCCCACATCCTCGCGGTGCGAGGTTTCGTCTTTCCGTCGCCGCTCGACCCCAACCGTCCGATGTCACGGCACTACGCCAACGCGCTGCTCGAGCGCGCCGAATCGAAAGCGAAGTTGGTCCATCTCGAGGGTGGCGCCTGGCATCCGTTCGGTCGCCCACAGCCGCCGATACGGATGC
>DASQZA010000389.1:0-6162 GCA_035638935.1 Gemmatimonas sp.
CGCAGCACGCTGGCGATGGAAGTACCCCAGCGCTCGCTCTGGAGCATATGCGAGGCAAGGCCGCGAAGTTCGTCGAGGCCGGTTCGCAGGTAGAGCCCCTGCATGGCCTGCTCGCGCGCCATGCCGGCCGAAATTCGGCGGCTCATCCCCACCAGCTCTTCCGACAGGATCGGATGCACGGTCACCAGCTCGCGCGCCACCCGCTGGACCGCTGCGTCCAGCGCAACACCCGCTTCCACGCACACGACTAGCAGGTCGAGAGCGTCGGGAATACCCTTGCGAATGACGTCCTGTCGCCGTGCACCCAAGCGGTCGAGTGCAGCCTGCGGGCCGAGCAGTCCGATCACAATCCCGATGAACAGCGTCGGAAGAAAGAAAGCACTTTCGCGAGGTGCGAGCAGCAGCGCGAGCAGCGGGATCGTTACCCCGCAGGCGATCCGAATCAGCCCGTACATCGACGCGGCCGTCGCTCCATCGAACCCCGCTTGAACGAGCTTGCTCGCCACCGCAGTGTTCTCGCCGAACTGCACCGGCACGCGTGCCGCAAGCCAGTCGACCAAGCCCTGCCCTACGCCGCGCTTAGGTGATTCGCGCCGGAAATACTCCGCCGGAACGTCGCCCGCGGCGCGGCGCACCACGGCACGGCGCTGTCGCTCGACCAAGATTACGTACAGCCCGCCCGCGACCGCGAACGCGAAAACCAGGACGAGTGCGATAACCGGTAAGGGCAGGTTTGACATCTGTTGCTACACCTCGATCTTGGACATGCTGCGCAGCATGAAGAATCCTACCACGAGTGACGCGGCGGCATACATGAGCATCAAGCGGCCGATATCGGTGTCAGTGAGGGTCGAGACGTAGGCGGGGTTGGTATAACGAACCACGAAGAACAGCAGCACCGGAAGCACGGCCAGCACGATCGCGGACATCTTCGATTCCGCCGTCAGGACATCGAGATGCCCCCGGAAGTTGATTCGCTCTCGAATGACCGTGGAGATGTTGCCGAGGATCTCCGAAAGATTGCCGCCCGTTTCACGCTGGATAATGATGGCGAGCACGAACATTCGAGCATCGAGCGTTCCAAGCCGATCGGTGAGATTCTGCAGCGCCTGCCGTACGTCCATACCGAGACGCTGCTCGTCGTAGAAACGTGAGAACTCGGTGCCGAGCGGCGCTGGCATCTCGCTGCCGACGAAGTTCATACCAGCCTGCAGCGAATAGCCGGCCTGCAGGGAATTCACTAGCATGTCGACAGCATCGGGAAGCTGCTCCTCGATCTTCTTCAACCGAGCTGCCTTTGCGCGGGCGAGCACGATGAACGGCAGAAGGCAACCGAGCGTCCCGATCACGATCGCAAGCGGCCGCGACACGAAGAACGCTGCAATCAGTCCAGCCGACAGGCCGAGCAGCACGAAGCCTGCGAATTGCCCGGGCGTCCAGCCAAGCCCAGCCTCTCGCGATTCCTGTTCGATGGTACCTGCGACCGACCTGCCCGAAAGCAGGCGGTCCAGCACGCCCTCGCCGACTTCCTGACCACGGAGGATGCTGACCGAACTCGCACTGGCCTGACCGCTGATGGCCAGCGATCCAAGTCGCTCCTGAACGGCGCGCTCGGATTCGATACGCCGGCGGTTGATGAATAAGTAGATGGCCACTACCAGAGCGGCCGCACCAAGCGCCGCGCCGGCGGCGGCAAGAATCGCGTACGTGCTCATGCCCGCTGCGTCCTCTGCTCCATGAACAGCTGAGCCGGTAGGTCGATGCCGGCAATTTTAAGACGCTCCGCAAAACGCGGACGCACTCCCGTTGCCTCGAACTGCCCGGCCACTTGCCCCTCCGCTGTCACCCCGAGCCGCTTGAACCGATACACTTCCTGCAACTGGATGATGTCGCCTTCGGTGCCCGTCACCTCGGTGATACTCATGACACGGCGGGTGCCGTCGGACATGCGGCTCACCTGCACGATCACATCGAGTGCCGATGCGATCTGCTCGCGCATGGCGCGGTCGGGCAGGTTGGTGCCGGAGAACAGAATCATCGTTTCGAGACGCGAGAGCGCATCGCGCGGAGTGTTCGCGTGCACGGTCGTGAGCGATCCCTCGTGGCCGGTGTTCATGGCCTGCAGCATGTCGAGCGCTTCCGCACCACGCGTTTCACCGATGATGATGCGGTCGGGCCGCATGCGCAATGCGTTCTTGACCAGGTCGCGCATGGCGACCTCGCCGCGCCCTTCGGCATTAGGCGGCCGCGTTTCGAGGCGCACGACATGCTCCTGCTGCAGCCGCAGCTCGGCGGCGTCCTCGATCGTGATTACCCGCTCGTTGGCAGGGATGAACGAACTGAGTGCATTGAGCAGCGTCGTCTTGCCGGATCCGGTACCACCCGACACGAGGATGTTGAGGCGCGCCTTCACGCATCCCGAAAGGAGGAACAGCATCTCATCGGTGAAAGCGCCCAACTCTACCAACCGGGCCGGCGTGAGCTCGGCGCCGAAGCGACGTATGGAGAGTACAGGCCCATCCACCGCCAGTGGGCCGATGATCGCATTCACGCGCGACCCATCTGGCAAACGTGCGTCGACCATTGGGGAGGATTCGTCGACCCGACGCCCGACACGGCTCACGATGCGATCGATCACGGCCAACAAGTGCGCATCGTTGCGGAACGACGTGAGCACGCGCTGCAGCTTTCCACGTCGCTCGACATAAATGTCGCGCGGACCATTCACGAGAATGTCGGAAACCGTCCGATCGCGGAACAGCGGCTCGATGGGCCCGAGGCCGATGACCTCGTACACCACCTGCTCGACCATGTCTTCGCGCTCGGCCTGCGAGAGAGGGGTCGTTTCCCCACGAAGCAGTTCGGCGACCGCCTGGCGAATCTGCGCAGTGACCTGTTTCTCATCGGTCACAAGCTCCAGCGCCTCGAGGTCGAGACGGTCGATCAGCTTTCGGTGAAGCTCGCGCTTCAGCTCATCGATCGGGCTCAGCGCTGCACTCTCTCCGCGCCTGGGGCCGAACATACCTGATGCGCCGTCGTCCGAATCCGCCGTCGTGACCTTGTACGTGCCGGCGCCCTCGGTCGCCGCCTCCGTCACGGTTTCAGATAGGACGGCCGTTGCAGGATTGCGGCCCATTAGTCGTTCGCGAAGCGTCTTCGACATGTCTCGGTCGTCGTGAGGGTGCCCGAACTGTTCGGGAGCTACTTGGACGGCTTGCGACTGAACAGGCGAGACAGTCGCGAGCGCTCACCAGCAGCCGACTGGTGTCCATTCCCGGTGCCCGTGAGCCGTGACGCCATGAGACTCACTGCGGCCGCCAGCGGCGACCCGGCCGCCTGCTTCTGCAGGAACTGCCCGTTCACGATCGCGTCGGAGCAGGCAGCGTAGTCGTTGTCTAGGCGAAACTCGATCGATCGCCCCAACACACGCTCGGCATCTGCGACCTGGATGCGATCCCGGTCGCTCCGCCTGTTGACGACCACCACGACCTTCTCCGGCGGATACCCGAGGCGGGCGAAAAGGCCCAGGCTGCGCTGGGAACTACGAAGTGCGGAGATGTCGAGCTGCGTCACCAACAGGATGCGGTCGGCGGAGTCGAGCGCGGCCAGGGTAGGGTCGCTGAAGTGGTGGTCGACGTCGATCACGGAATAGGTGTAATCCTGTCGCAGCAGCTCGATCAGACGCCCCGCGGCGCGCGCGTCGAGCGTGTCGGCCGCATCGAGCTCCTCAGCGGCCGGTAGCACGGAGACACCCTCCGGGTGCTGAGTCATCAGCGACTTCAGGTAATCGCGGTCGAGCCGATCCACCCGCGTGGCCACCGTACCCAAGTCGTACATGGGACTGAGATTGAGCATCACGCGCACACCGGCCCCGGTGCTCGTGAAGTCGACGAGAGCAGTGGCATGTTTGCCGGAGATCCTAGAGAGGGCCCATGCCAGTGAGGCCGCCGTGGTGCTCGTGCCGACACCGCCCTTGGCGGAATACACGGTGAACACGCGCCCGGACTGCGCGGGAAGCTCGACGTTCGACAGCACGTGGCTGACTGCAGTCGTAAACTCCGCCAGGTCGATCGGGTTCTGCACGAACTCCAATACTCCGGCGCGCATCGCGGCGAGCACGGTGTCCGCATCCTTGGTTGGCGACGTGCCGATCGCCGCCGTGTTTGCGTGCCGCCGCAGCTCCGCCGCAAAAAGCGGAAAGTCGCTGCCGCTACCCGCGTGCTGCACCGGCACGACCACCAGGGCAGGCCCGCGCGATCGCAGCTGCGTTGTGAGCTCGGCCAATGACCCGACCATCATCACCGGCGCAAAGCCACGGGGTTCGAGCACTTGGTTGAGCAAGTCCTCCGGACCCGCCGCGCCAGTGACGACGATCGCAAGCCGCTTTCCGGTTGCTGGGACTACAGGCTTCATCGCTGACACGGATTCATGCTGTTGCTGACCACGCGCACCGTTACCGGCGCTTCGTGGTGTCGGGGGGCAGTCGCTTCTGTAGCGCAGGGCGCGCGGGGAGCGTCGTATCAGGGAGGAAACGCAGCAGGTCTGCCGGACGCGGATTGTTCGGATCCATTAGGATCGGCGTGACAACGACGATCAGCTCACTCTCGTTGTTCAGCCAACGCTGGCTCGAAAACAGGTCGCCCAAGATTGGAATGTTGACGAGAAACGGGATGCCGGTCTTCACGCGCTCCCGCTCCTCGTTGAAGAGGCCGGAAATGATGAGACTGCGGCCCGCGAGCACATCGACCGTGGACTCGACGCGCCGGGTGCGCAGCGCGGGAATGCGAAAGCCTTGCAGCGTGATAGCATTCGCGTAGTCGAGCGTGGAGACTTCTGGACGCAGCTTGAGCTTGAGCAGCGAATCGGTGAGCACTTCACCGGTGAACGCCAGCCGGATTCCGAACTCGCGGTACTGCACGATGACCTGTGCGACACCCCCTGCCCCACCACCCTGCACGACCGGAATCGGGATCTCGCCGCCGGCCAGGAAGGTGGCCTCCTCTCGATTGGCGGCCATGAGGTTCGGCTCCGCAAGAAAGCGCGCGTTGCCTCGTGTCTCCTCGGCATCGAGCAGCGACAGCAGCTGGTTTGTGTTAAACGTGCTGAGCAGCGTGAGATACCGGGTGGTGCCAGGGAGCGTGATGTCTCCCTGCTCGTTGAATGGAGCGTCCGTGCGAAACTCGCCGCCGCCCACACGCGTGTTGCCATTGTTCGAGCGGTAGAGCAGCGACGTGCTGATCTGTCGCAGGGCGTCCTTGCGCACCTCGGCGAACTTCACCGACACCAGAATCTGCCGGCGTTCCGGCGACGACCGCACGATGACCCGATAGTGCCGGCGCGCCACGTTGTTGCCCCAGAGGATGATGTCCGTCTCGCCAGCGGCGAGACCGTTGATCACGACCTCGGTCTCGCTGATCACGACGACGTCGGCGATCAGCGGGTTCGCGACCGTCACCTTGGTGATGGGCGAGCCGCCGGTCAGCGGTACCGACCGACCGGCCACCATCTCCAGCGTCTGGATCGCTACCGTCGCGGGAGGTTGCACCTGCGCGCTGGCCGAAGCGACGGCAACCTGTGAGAGACCCGCCACCGCGACGGTGCGGAAGACGAACTGGAGTGTAAGGCGCGCAAGCGGGTTGGGCATCGAGGCGTGAGTTAGAGAGAGGCGAGACAGAGGCCGCTGACGCGCCGGGTAGAAAAGGCGGGCCGACCGTTTGCTACGCGCCGGGCTTGATCGTATCCGGGATCGTGTCCTTGATCGTGTCGCGCTTCTCGAGCTTCTGCTGCGTGACCTTGTCCCCCCGATATACCTGGACGACCGAGGAATCAGGACGCTTCGGGGCGGGCCGCACAACCTGTTGCACCACCACCGGCGGAGGAGTCGGCGTTGGCGCTTGGCGTCGCGCGACCGGTGCCGGACGCGCAGGAGCCGGCGGTGCGAGGTCGATGCGACGGATCATGTCGTTCATCGTCGCACCCGTTGTTGCCACAGTGTCCGGATCGCCGTACCCACGCAGCACAAGCTGAATCTTTCCCTGGTTCGACGCCACGGCGAGTTGCTCCGCCTCGGCGGGTGTGACCTCGAGCGCGGCAGTCGTTTCGTTCATGGCCTGCCCATCGGGCCCTCGCTCGATCTGCGATCCGACGGAGAGCACGCGCATG
>DASQZA010000390.1:0-19993 GCA_035638935.1 Gemmatimonas sp.
GCACACAGCCGCCAGCCCACGAGAAACAAGATCTCAGACCGCAGACGCCAGACGCCAGACGACAAACCGAGGCCGCAACCCGGCGGCCAAAGGCCGCCGCTCGGTTGCCCATCCCCAATCCAGCACTAGATTCCCACCACGCCCCGCGGGTTGTCCGCGGGGCGTTTTTTTGTGTGCGGCCATGGCGCCGCCGGAGAGGCATGACATGTTCGATTCGACGACACGGACCGTGGTTGTGGTCGGGGCGCAGTGGGGAGACGAGGGCAAAGGCAAGCTGGTCGATGTGCTCGCCGAGAAGGCCGACTGGGTCGTGCGCTACCAGGGCGGGGCGAATGCGGGGCATACGGTGCACATTGGTGACCGCTCCTTCGTGCTGCACCAGATCCCGAGTGGCATCATGCACGGGGGTGTGCGCTGCGCCATCGGGAACGGTGTCGTCATGGATCCTGAGACGCTCTTCACGGAAGTCGACGAGCTCGTCGCCGATGGCATCGACGTGGAAGGCCGCCTGTATGTGAGCGAGCGCGCGCATCTGGTGATGCCGTACCACAAGCTCGTCGACAAGGCGAGCGCTGCCAGCAAGGCGATCGGCACCACTGGCCGTGGCATCGGGCCGGCGTACGAAGACAAGGTCGCGCGTCGCGGTGTGCGTGTGCTCGACCTGCGCTCGCCGGAGCGGTTGCGTGAGCTCGTGTCCGCGGGCGTCGCGCGCGCGAACTGGCAGCTCGAGCGTTCGGGATCCGACACGCGTGCGTCCGTCGACGAGACGATGACGGCCCTGCAGGCGCTCTCGCCGCGGCTGCTGGCGATCGCGGAAGATGTGGGGCTGTGCGTGCATCGCGCGATCAAGAGTGGCGCGGCCGTGCTGCTGGAAGGCGCCCAGGGTTCGCTGCTCGACATCGATCATGGCACGTACCCGTACGTCACGTCGAGCAACACGACCGTGGGTGGTGCGGCCACCGGTGTCGGCATCTCGCCGATGTCCATCCAGTATGCGCTGGGCGTCGTGAAGGCGTACACGACGCGTGTCGGCAATGGCCCCTTGCCGACCGAACTCGAAGAGCCGTTGCACTCGGAAGTGCGGACGCTTGGCAACGAGTTCGGTGCGACCACCGGGCGTCCGCGCCGGTGTGGCTGGTTCGATGGTGTCGTCGTGCGCTACGCCGCGCGCGTGAATGGCCTCACGGGCTTGGCGGTGACCAAGCTCGACGTGCTCGACACGCTCGAGCGGCTCGCCGTCTGCACCGGATACCAGATCGACGGTGAGCTGTTCACCGAATTCCCAGCCGATCTCGGCATGCTCGAGCGCGCGGTGCCGGTGTACGAGTGGTTCGACGGATGGCGTCAGCCGACGCACGACGTGCGACAGCTCGAGGACCTGCCGACCGCGGCCCGCGTGTACCTCGACCGGATCGAGGCACTTTGTGAGACGCCGATTGCGTTCGTCTCGGTAGGAACGCGACGGGACCAGATCATTGGTGGCCATGTGAGCGTGTGAACGCCGTGCTTGCAACGCCCGTGCGTTCAGCGCTCCTGTGAACGATTGTGCGACGGAGTTGGCATGACGGGGCAGACGGGCAACATGGGCGACACGGTGGAAACGATCGATCTGGCAATCGTCGGCGCAGGCCCCTGCGGATTGGCGGCGGCGGTGGCGGCAAAGAAGGCAGGCTTGCGTGCGGTCGTCTTCGATCGCGGCGCGCTCGTGAACGGGATCACGGGCTATCCGACGTACATGACGTTCTTCAGTACGGCGGAGCGCATCGCGATCGGCGGCGTGCCGTTCATCGTCGCCACCGAAAAACCGTCGCGGCGCGATGCGCTCGCGTACTACCGCGGGGTGGCGGATCTCTTCGATCTCGACGTACGCCAGTACGAGACCGTCGATCGCCTGGAGGCTGCGGCCGAGGGGTCGGCTCGGCGCGGTGCGAGATGGAACGTGCACACCACGGCGCGCTCGGGACGCACGGCGGTCACGCGTGCCCGCGCCATCGTGGTGGCGACCGGATACTTTGGACGCCCCAACCGGCTCGGGGTGCCCGGCGAGGAGCTCCCGCATGTGCGGCACGGCTATGTCGACGGCCATTACGCATGGAAGCAGCAGGTGGTCGTCGTCGGTGGCGGCAACTCGGCGGTCGATGCTGCCCTCGACATGTACCGGTCTGGCGGTCACGTCACGATGGTGCATTTCGGCGAGAGCCTGGACGCCAACGTGAAGCCGTGGGTGCGCCCCGAGATCGAAGCGCGATTGCGCGAAGGGAAGATTCGCGCACTGTACCAGTCGCGCGTCACGGCGATCACGCAGGATCACGTGGTCGTGCATGGCCCGGACGGAGAGCTGCACGTGCCGGCGACGGGCGTCTACGAGTTGACCGGATACCTGCCGGAGACGGGGCTGCTGCAGCAGACCGGCGTGCCGATCGACCCCGAAAGCGGCGTCCCCGCACACGACCCGCTCACGATGGCGACACCGGTTCCGGGCGTCTACCTTGCGGGTGTGATCGCGTCAGGATTTCAGGCGAATCGCATCTTCATCGAGAATGGGCGCGACCACGGCGAGAACATCGTCGCCGATTTGCTCAGCTACGCGTAGCGATCAGTAGTTCACCAGTAGTCCACCCAACAGCACCCGACGATGGCCCCGACTCCCGACGTGATGGACAAACTCGTGTCGCTGTGCAAGCGGCGCGGATTCATCTTCCAGTCCTCCGAGATCTACGGGGGCACCGGATCGGTGTGGGACTACGGCCCGCTCGGTGTCGCGCTCAAGAAGAACATCAAGGACGACTGGTGGGACGCGATGACGCGCGCGCGCGACGACATCGAGGGCCTCGACGCCGCCATCCTGATGCACCCGCGCACATGGGAAGCGAGCGGCCATGTCGCGGGATTCGTCGATCCGCTCGTCGACTGCCGCACGTGCAAGGGCCGCTTCCGCGCCGACAAGCTCGAGGATGCGCGGTGCCCGCAGAAGCCCAGCAAGCAGCCGGGCCAGCATGATGCCTGCGCGCTCACGGAAGCGCGCAACTTCAACCTGATGTTCAAGACGTACATGGGTGCGCTCGAGGAGAGCGCCAGCATCGTCTACCTGCGCCCCGAGACGGCGCAGGGCATCTTCGTGAACTTCCTGAACGTGCAGCAGTCGATGCGCCAGAAAGTGCCATTCGGCATCGCGCAGATCGGCAAGGCGTTCCGCAACGAGATCACGCCCGGCAACTTCATCTTCCGTACGCGCGAATTCGAGCAGATGGAGATGCAGTTCTTCGTCGAACCCGGTACGGACATGGAGTGGTTCGAAACGTGGAAGGCCGCGCGTATGGAGTGGCACTACGCGCTTGGTCTTTCACCGGATCGGCTCAGGTTTCACCAGCACACCGCGGGGGAGCTCGCGCACTACGCGCGCGCGGCGTTCGATGTGACGTTCGACTTCGGCGGCACGCTGGGTTTCCAGGAGATCGAGGGCGTGCACAACCGCGGCGACTTCGACTTGTCGCAGCACCAGCAGTTCTCCGGCAAGAAGCTCGAGTATTTCGACCAGCAGGCGAACAAGCGCTATGTGCCATACGTTATCGAGACATCGGTCGGTGCGGATCGCGTCACGCTCGCGGCGCTCGTGAACGCGTATCGCGAGGAGAGCGTCGAAGGAGAGGACGAAGGGCGCGTGGTGCTCGGTCTCAGCGCGAAGATTGCACCAATCAAGGCCGCGATCTTTCCGCTCACCAAGAAGGACGGTCAGCCCGAACTCGCGCGAAACATCGTGGGCGACCTGCGCCGGACATTCGCTGTCGACTACGATGAGACCGGCTCGATCGGCAAGCGCTACCGCCGCCAGGACGAAGTCGGCACGCCGTTCTGTATAACGGTGGACACCGAAACGGCAGCGAGCGGTAGCGTGACGGTACGCGATCGCGACACGCTGGCACAGGATCGCGTCGACACGTCGCAGCTGAACGCGTACCTGATGGCGAAGCTGGCGTAGGCCGACGAGGATGAGGTGGACTCGCCGGCAGTTGCTGCACACGATCACGCCTGCGCTGTTGATGCTGTCGACCGTGTCGACCGTGTCGTGCGGCATCGTCGACAACGACGACTGTGTGCTGGTCGGGGTATTCGCGCTCAGCGTAACGGTGGTCGACGCCGTCACCCGCGAAAGGCCGAGCGCACTGCCGACCATGCGCGTGACCGATGGTGAATTTGTCGAGCTCGTAACTGCCTTCCCGAGCTCATCACCACCCGTACTAAACGCAGCAGCTGAACGGCCAGGCGTCTATCGGTTCGTGGTGAGCGCCGGTGGGTACCAGGACTTCACTGTGGAGAATGTGCGCGTCGGGCGAACAGGCAACTGCGACTCCCTTCGCGGGTTCCGGATGACCGTACCGCTGGTGAAGTCTTCTTAGCGACGTCACCTGGGCGAAGTCGCCCTGGCGGCGACAGCAGGGTCAGCGGCGTGCGCCGGATGACGAGGTTGGCGATTTCTTCCCGAGAGGATCAGCAGGCGAGCGTATTGCACCTGTAGCGGTAGCCTCGGCGGAACGCCCGCCCGGACCACCTGAACTGCTACACGGGAAGTATCTTACGATATGCAGAATGGCTCACAAAAGACACGTCCGGTCGCGCTCGTGACCGGTGCTTCGAAGGGCATCGGCCGGGCGATTGCGGAACGGCTCGCCGACCAGCACGACATCATCCTCGTAGCCCGCGATCAGGAGGCGCTCGACCGCACCGCTGCTGCCTGTCAGGCCCGCGGTGCGAAGACCGAAGCAATTGCCATCGACATCACGAACTTCCTGCAGATTGCGACCGCACTGACGGGCATCCACGTGGATGTGCTGGTGAACAATGCCGGCGTGGCCACGATGAAGCCGCTTCTGGAGATGACGGCGCAGGAGTGGCACCGCATGGTCGATGTGAACGTGAACGCGCTCTATCACGTGACGCGCGCCGTGCTTCCCGGCATGGTGTCACGAGGGCGAGGGCATGTCTGCACGATCGGCAGCATCGCGGGACGCAACACCTTCGCTGGTGGCTCCGCATACACGGGCACGAAGCACTTCGTGATGGGCTTCGCCGAGTCGCTCATGCTCGAGGTTCGGGATGCCGGAGTCGGGGTCTCGGTGGTGATGCCAGGATCGGTCGATACCGATCTCTTCCCACCCGGTACGAACAGGTCGTGGATGCTCGAGCCCACGAACGTCGCCGACGCCGTGGCCTTCGTGTTGGAGGCCCCGCCCCACATGCTGGTGCATCGCATCGAAGTGCGGCCGTTGTCGCCGAAGCGCAAGCGGTGAGGCGACGCGGATGACTGCAAGCATACACCGGAGCTCCTCTGGCGAGCACGATGCCATCGCACCGGAAGCAACAGCAGTGGACGCGATCGCACCGCGCCCCATTGCGGCCGGCACCGCGCCGCGCGAACTGCTCGCCGTGCGTGAAGTCGCGTCGGCATTGTTGCGCGCAGATCGTGCCGTCGATGTCTATCAGTTCGCGCTCGACCGCATCACGCCCATTCTCGGTGCTGCATTTTCCGTCGTGATGCAATTGAGCGACGACGGTACCTTGCTGCGCCCGGTCGCGCAGCATGACTGGCCCGCGAAGCATCGTGCATGGATCGGTGCACTGCGTGTGCGTGTCGGCGATGGCCCGAGCGGCATGGCGGTCGCCGAACGCCGCCTCGTGGACGTGCCGGATCTGTTTGCCGATCCGTCGCTCAGTGCGTGGTACGATGTCGCGCACGAGCTGGGATTCGCGTCGATTCTCGCTGCACCCCTGATCGGGTCGAAGCGTGTGCTGGGGGCGATCGTCTTCTATTTCACCGACGCGACGCATGTGTCGGGGGAAGCCGAGGCCCTCGTGCGCCTCGTTGCCGATCAGCTGGCCGCCACGGCCGAGAAGGCCGCGGCGATGGATGCGTTGCGCCGCGCGAACGGTGCGCTCGCGGAAGCGAATGCGGAACTGGAGAAGCAGGGTGTGGACGCAAGTCGCGCCCGCGCGGACCAGATGCAGTTCATCGACGCGCTGACGCAGGAGCTGGCAAGCGGCTTGAGCGCAGCCTCCCTCTCCGGCAACAGTCCCGACGATGCGTTGACGACGGCCTCCGCGACCGCATGTGCCGCGCGCGAACTCGTGCAGTGCGAGCTGGGCACGATCGGCATGATCGAAGGGGAGATCGACCCGCGCGTGCCGCTGCAGGACGCCGTGAGCACCTGGCGATCGAGAGCACGCACGCTGCCGATCGCGATCGGTGAGCCGACCGTGCTGTTGCCGGTCATGCGCACCGATGTGCGGTGGTTGCAACGCATGCTGGAGCTGCTGATCGGGTACGCCGTCAGCCAGTGTGGTAGCGGCGCCAGCGGCGCCAGCGCGGTGCAGGCGGATGTCGAGCTCGGGCGCGGGTTCGTGGCTCATCGCATTGGCTGGCGCTCCAGCGAGATGCCCGACGCGCCGCACCCATCGGTCACCATATTCGATATTCCGCTGGCCAAGGCGATCGCGCTTCGGCTCGGTGGCGAACTGCGCTTCGATGATGGCAGCCGGGACGATGGTCACGCCGACGGCGGTCACGCCGACAGTGAGCGCAGCGTGACCGCGGTGTTCACGATCGACGACTGATCCGGTCAGCACGGCAACTCGCGTTACAACGCGGTCCACGCGAATTCACCGATACATTCCACCGATCTGACGATGCATCAACAGTCCAGCCGGCAGCTGCAGGAGTGCACCACATCGCTCCCGGTGGCCGACGTGCTCTCCGCAGCCGCGCGCTTCTTCACGCGGGGCAATGGCGTATACAGTGCGTTCGTCGAGAAGCAGGGGCCAACCCACATCGCGATGCGCGGGCAGGGTGGCGAAGAGCTCGTGATCGCCGCGCGGACCACGGAGGCGGGGACGGTCGTGTCGGGATCGACATACTTGTTCGACGCGCAGATCGCGCGCTTCCTCGACTCGCTACCGCGAACGCCCGCGCAAGCGCCCGCAACGCAGGTTGTGCCGGAACCAGGGGCGCTGCCGGAAGGCGCAGCGGACACGGTGCGCATGAGCCGGTCGCAGCCGACGACACCCGCACCCAGCCCGGCGGCATCATGAGCGATGGCTCCGGCGAACGCCCCATCGAACTCTCTGGCGAACGTTTCGTGAACGAGTTGCGATCGCGCGACGAAGCGATTCGGCTTGCAAGCCCCAACGCGCCCGGTGTATGGACGGTGCGAGTGCAGGGAGCCGAAGTGTGGGATGCAGTCCGTGTGACGGCAATGCCGACAGCGCCGGTGCGCGAGGTGAAAGCGGCGGCAATGGCGGCGCTGATGCCTGACGTTGAGCTGATCGACGCGTATGTCGTCAAGCTGCGAGGTATCGAGGTGACGAATGAGACCGCATCGCTCGAGGCCTGCGGCGCGCTCGATGGCTCGACCCTGCTGGTGATGTCTCGCCGTCGCCGGCCCGTCCGCTGAGCCGGCGTTCTCGCGTCACCGGCGCGGAGTACGCCCGCTGATGCCGGTAGCCTACATCTCGCACTCCGACTGTGGCCGCCACGACACCGGGTGGGATCACCCGGAGCATGTCGGCCGGCTGCGCGCAATTCCGCGTGCCCTACGCTACGACGCTGCACTGTTCGATGCGCTCGTGCACCACGAAGGGCGCCACGCAACGGTGGAAGAGCTGCTGCTGGCGCACGACGCCGGGTACATCGAAAGCATCCGCGCCCTGTCGGCCGGTGGTGGTGGCCGCCTCGATGCCGACACGGTGGTGAGCGAGGGCACCTGGGATGCCGTGACGGCCGGTGCCGGGTGCGTCCTCGATGGTGTCGACATGGCGTTCGACGGCCGCGCGCTCCGCAGCTTCTCGGCCGTGCGCCCGCCCGGGCATCACGCGCTTCGCAATCGCGCGATGGGGTTCTGCATGTTCGGCAACGTGGCGATCGCAGCGCACTACGCGCTCGCGCGCGGGTTCGCCGAGCGCGTGCTGATCGTCGACTGGGACGTGCACCACGGGAATGGAACGCAGGCACTCGTGGAGCACGAATCACGCATTCACTTCGTGTCGCTGCACCAGTGGCCGTGGTACCCGGGCACCGGCGCCGCCGACGACCGTGGCCCCCTCGGCACCGTATTCAACATGCCCATGCCGCCGTCGCTGCCTCCCAAGCGCTACATCGACGGACTGATGCGCGCTGTCGACAACGCCACGGCCGGCTTCACGCCGGATCTCGTCATCGTCAGCGCCGGCTTTGATTGCCTCGCCGGTGATCCACTGGGTGCGTTCACCCTGGGCCTAGACGATGTGACGACGATGACGCGCGGGTTGGTGGAGCGCGCAGAGCGGTGGTGTGGGGGGCGGGTGGTGAGTGCACTCGAGGGTGGCTACGCGCCCGACGCCGTGGCGCAGGCCGTGCTGGTCCACCTGCACGCGCTGCTCTAACTTCCGTCCTGACTTCCCCCGTACTCGGGTCCGACCGCTCCTTTTCCTGATTCGTCACGTACCTGGATCGTCACCCACCGCCATGACCACCACATCCGCGCTCGTAGGCCCGACGGGCACGGATCCGTTGCCGCGCACGATTTACCGGTCGCCCGCAGGAAGTGATATCCGCGACTGCCACCCGCGTGACCTTGCGGCGCTGATGGCGGAAGGTGGCACGCTGTGGGTGGACATCGACAGCACTGTGCGGTCGCAGCATGCGCTGCTGGAGAAGCTGTTCGGGTTTCACCCGCTGGCGATCGAGGACACGCTCAACCCGAATTCGCGCGTCAAGTTCGAGGAGTACGACGGGTTTATCTTCATCATCCTCCGTGGTGTCGCACTCGCGAGCACGACGGATGACCCGTATGACCTCGAGACCAAGGATCTATACTGTTTCCTTGGCAAGCGGTATCTCGTGACGGTCCATGCGGGCGAGATGCCGTCGATCGACCGCGTCGCCACCGCAATGCGCCGTTCGCCCGACCTGCTCGATCGCGGCGTCGAGCGCGTGCTGCATGCAATTCTCGACGACACGATCGACGGATTCTTCCCGATCCTCGCACAAATCGACGAGTTCATCGACTCGATCGAAGAGCGAGTCTTCATCGAGTTCGATGACACCGCACTGCGCGACTTGTTCCTCGTGAAGCGGCTCGTGCTCTCCCTGCGCCGCTACCTGCAGCCGTCGCGCGAGGTGATGAACGTGCTCACGAACCGGCCGAACGCGCTCCTGACGACGGATGTGCAGCTGTACTTCCGCGACATCTACGACCACGTGCTGCGCATCAACGATGCACTCGACACGTATCGCGACCTGCTGAGCAGTACCATGGACGCGTATCTCACGCAGGTGTCCAATCGTCTGGGTACGACCACCAAGGCGCTGTCCGTCGTGGCCACGATGTCGCTGCCGTTCGTGGTGGTCAGTGGAATGTGGGGGATGAACTTCAGTCGCATCCCGCTCTCCGGCAATCCGTACGGCTTTGCAGTGCTCGTGGCGGGCCAGCTATTGCTGGGGTTCGCGCTTCTCGGGCTGCTGCGGTGGCGCAAGCTGCTCTGACGGTGCCGTCGTCGCTGTAGTTGCCGTAGTTGCTGTAGTTGCTGTAATCCCTGCCGATCACCCGTCGATGACTCCCCCACCCGGCTCCGATGTTCTGTCCTGAATGCGGGACGTGGAATCGCGCAGCAGCAGCCCGTTGTACGCGTTGTGGCGTGCCGTTGCCGGAAGTGTCGGCGCCGCCGCTGGACGTGCCAGACGCGGAGCTGCAGGACCTGCGCAAGGCGACCGGCAACCGGTACACGGTCGTCAAGCGCCTTGGCAGCGGTGGCATGGCGCACGTGTACCTCGCCCGCCACGTCGAGCTCTCGCGCCCGCTCGTGATCAAGGTGCTGCACAAGGGGCTCGCTCAGGATCCGGAAATGCGCGAGCGCTTCCGTCGCGAGGCCGAAGCCGCCGCGCGTCTCGTGCATCCGTACGTGTGCGCGATTGCGGACATGGGAACGGCGGGCGACATCGAGTACCTGGTGATGCCATACTACGCCGGCGGTTCGCTCGCCGACTTGCTCGGCCGGCAGCGCACCGTGCAACCGCCACACGCGTCGGCCATCGCCGTGCAGGTCGCGTGCGCACTCGATTACGCGCATCGTCGCGGTGTCGTGCACCGGGACATCAAGCCGGACAACATCCTCTTCGACGAGGATGGCAACGTTGCACTCACCGATTTCGGTATTGCCACGGCACGCTTCCACGGCCGCTTGACGGCGGCTGGCCGCGCGATGGGAACGCCCCACTACATGTCACCGGAGCAGGCGATGGGCCGGCTGGTGGATGGACGCAGCGACCTGTACGCCGTGGGCCTGTTGCTCTACGAGATGCTCGTCGGGAAGCCACCATTCGACGGCGAGGACTCCTACGCCGTGGGATACAAGCACGTGCACGAAATTCCGGTGGCGCCAGAACAGTCCAATGCGAGCATTCCCGCGGTCCTGAGTGGTATCGTGATGAAGTGTCTCGCGAAGCAGGCCGCCGACCGCTACGACCGGGGCTTCGAGCTCGCCGACGCGTTGATTGCATTCCTGGGCGCCACCGGTGCAACCGCTGACCTGCGTTCGGCGCGAACCGCGCACACGCCCGGCCTCACTTCACGCTAGCCGACGCGATCATGAAGCTTCACGCCGAAACCGTCACCGTCCACACGAGACACCCGTTCATCATCGCGCGTGGTGGACAGAGCGAGTGGCGGACCGTGTGGGTCCGCATCACGGACAGCGACGGTGCCGAAGGATGGGGCGAGGCGGCCCCCAGCCGCTTCTACGGGGAGACCGCCGATAGCGTGATGGCGGCCATGACGCGCTTCGCGCCGATCGTGGAGCGCGCAAACGCCTGGTCGATCGAGGCGGTCGAGCGTGAGCTCGAACGCGAGTTGCGCCTCAATGCAGCCGCGCGGTGCGCGATCAGTTCGGCGTTGCACGATCTCGCGGCGAAGCGGCTCGGTGTGCCTCTGTACCGGCTGTGGGGCCTCGACGCCGCAGCAGCACCGCGATCGAGCTTCACCATCGGCATTGCACCGGATGACGAGACGCTGCGCGCACGGGTACGCGAGGCCAGCGGGTATCCGATCCTCAAGATCAAGCTGGGGTCACCACGTGATGCGGCCGTCCTGCGCATCGTGCGCGAAGAAGCGCCGGCGGCCACGCTGCGCGTCGACGCGAACGCCGCATGGTCGCCCAAGCAGGCCCTCGGCATGCTGCAGGTCTTGAGCGACGTCGGTGTGGACATGCTGGAGCAGCCATTGCCGGCGCATGATCTCGCCGGCCTCAAGTTCGTTCGCGAGCGGTCACCCATTCCCGTCGTGGCGGACGAATCATGCCTCGTCGCGTCCGACATCCCGAAGCTCGAAGGTGTCGTGGACGGCGTGAACATCAAGCTCGCCAAGTGCGGATCACTCCGGGAGGCGATGCGCATGATCGCCACGGCGCGTGCGCACGGGATGCGCGTGATGTGCGGCTGCATGATCGAGACGTCGCTCGGAATCGCTGCGGCCGCGCACTTCTCCCCGTTGCTCGATGATGCCGACCTCGATGGCGCGGCGTTGCTCGCCGACGATCCGTTCGTTGGCCCCGGCATTCCCGCCGGCCGCATCACGCTCAGCGACGCACCGGGACTCGGCGTGACGCGGCGCTGAGTGACAGGGCAGTGACATGGCGGTTATATGTCAGTTATATGGCAGTGACATGGCAGTGACATGGCAGTGACAGCACGCTGCGTGGAGGTGGCGCTGCCGGCGCCGCTGTTCCGAACGTTTACCTATTCCGTACCCGACGGCATCGCAATGCCGATCCCTGCGGGATCGCGTGTCGTCGTGCCGTTCCGCAACCGTCGTGAGATCGGCATCTGTCTTGGTGAAGTCGCACCACCACCGGGTGTGTCGCTCAAGCCGATCGAATCGGTCGCGGACGAAACGCCGAGCATTCCCGGGCCGCTGCTCGCTACCGCTCGATGGATCGCCGACTGGTACGCGGCTCCGCTCGGGGTGACGCTGCGCGGGATGCTGCCGGCAACGCTGAGCGGGGTGCAGGCGTCGATTCCGACACCGAAGACACGGCGCGTGGCGCGCCTGCTGCAGGACCTCCCGTCGCTGATGCAGCGTGAAAAGGCGTTCTCGCGCGCGAAGCAGCAGGGCGTCGTGTACCAGCTGCTCGAAGCACAAGGCGGGATGGCGCCGGTGGAAGCACTGCTGCAGCAGGCCGGTTGTACCGTGGGCGTGATCACCGCGATGGCCAAGCGCGGCCTGGTGGAAATTCGCGACGAGATCGTGCAGCGCGATCCGTTCGCCGAGCGTGCCGGCACCGCACCTCCGCCCAACCCGAGCGCGGCGCAACGCAAAGCCGTCGAGACCATCGTGAATGGCGCGCCCGGGCAGACGTTCCTGCTGCACGGTATCACCGGCAGTGGCAAGACGCTCGTCTACATCGAAACGCTCCGCGCCATCCTGCACGACGGAAAACGCACGGCGATCGTGCTGGTGCCGGAAATTGCCCTCACGTCGCAGACGGTCGACCGCTTCCGCGGCGCCTTTGGCGATGACGTGGCCGTGCTGCACTCGGCGCTCTCGGATGGCGAGCGCTACGACGCGTGGCTTGCACTGCGTCGTGGGGAACGTCGCATCGCCGTCGGCGCACGCTCGGCGTTGTTTGCACCGCTCGAGAATGTCGGTGTCGTGATCGTCGACGAGGAGCACGAGTCGAGCTACAAGCAGTCCGAGACGCCGCGCTATCATGCGCGCGAAGCGGCGATCGTGCGAGCGCGTGCCGAAGGTGCCGTGGTGGTACTCGGCAGCGCCACGCCAAGTCTCGAGAGCTGGGAACGCGCCGAGCGCGGCCAGTCGATCCTCATCTCGCTACCCGATCGTGCCGGTGGTGCGACACTCCCACACGTGGAGACGATCGACCTGCGCACGGTCATGCGCGAAGCGACGGCGGCCCGCAATCCGCAGGCGCCGTTCGACCATGCGTTGGGCGTGCTGAGCCCGAAGCTCGCAGCAGCACTCGAAACCCGGCTCGTACGCGGCGAACAGAGCCTGCTGCTGCTCAACCGGCGCGGCTATGCGTCGTTCGTGCAGTGTCAGGCCTGCGGCGAAGTGGAGGTCTGCCCGCACTGCAGCATTTCGCTCACGTACCATCGAGTACCGGAGGGCCTGCTGTGCCACTACTGCCAGCACCAGGCGGCCGTGCCGGTCGTGTGCACGCGCTGCGGGTCCGATCAGGTGCGGCGACGGGGGCTGGGCACCCAACAGGTGGAGCGCGTGGTGGCCGAGCGTTTTCCGGAGGCGCGCATCGCCCGCATGGATGTCGATACGACGAGCGGGAAGTGGGCGCACACCGCGATTCTCGATCGCGTCGGCAACGGTGAAGTCGACATCCTGCTCGGCACACAGATGATCGCCAAGGGACTCGACTTCCACAACGTGACGCTCGTCGGTGTCGTCGATGCGGATACCGGGCTCAATCTGCCGGACTTTCGCGCGGCGGAGCGGACGTTTCAGCTGCTGTCGCAGGTCGCGGGGCGTGCGGGTCGCGGCCCGAAAGGTGGCGAGGTGCTCATCCAGACGCGCATGCCTGCGAATCATGCGGTGCGCCATGCGGTGACCCACGATTTTCATGCATTCGTGCGTGAAGAGCTCGATGCGCGGCGGCACCCAGCGTACCCGCCCTTCACGAGTGTCGCCAATGTGGTCGTGAGCGGAACCGACCAGAATCTGACCGCTGCCGCGACGTTCGATGCAGCACGCTGGGTCAAGGCCCTCGCGGCAAAGGCGCGTATCACCGATCTCGAGCTGGTGGGCCCGGCCCCGTGCCCGATCGACCGCATCAAGGATCGCTGGCGCTGGCATTTCCTGCTCAAGTCGTCGAAGCATGCGATCATGACCCGCGTGGCCCGATACGTCGCCGAAAAGTGCCCGGTGAAGAAGCAGGCCGACCTGCGGCTCGTGGTCGATCGCGACCCCGTGGGACTGTTGTAGCGCACGCGGATCCATCATCTATTCACGCATGACATCACGACTGCTCGACGCAATTCCGCCGTACATCTTCTGGGAGCTGGACGCCCGGCGCAGCGCGCAGCGTGTGCTCGGGAAGACGCTGATCGACCTGGGGATCGGCAGCCCTGATGGGCCGATTCCGGCGGTCGTGATCGAGGCCATGCAGCGTGCTGCGACAGAGCGTGGGCTCAGCAACTATCCGAACTTTCGCGGGCACCCGCAGTTTCTGCGCGCTGCATCGGATTACATGGCGGAACGGTTTGCCGTGTCGATCGATCCGGCGTCCGAAATGCTCGCGTTGGCGGGCTCGAAGGAAGGCATCGCCGAGTTGATCGTGTCGCACTGCAATCCCGGCGACGTGGTGCTGGTGCCGGAGATCTACTATCCCGTGTACGCGCGGGCGACGGCGTTGTGTGGTGCCGAGCCGGTGTTCGTACCAATCCTCGCCGACGGGCGGCTCGATCTCGACTCGCTCTCAGCGGAAACGTTGCAGCGCGCGCGTGTGCTGGTCGTGAATTACCCGAGCAACCCGACAACCGCGGTCGTCGGGTTGGCCGAGTTCGAGCGGCTGGTGGACTACGCGCGTGCGAATGGATTGCTGCTCATCAGCGATCTGGCGTACAGCGAGCTCTCGTTCGACGGGTTTCGTGTGCCGAGCGTGCTCCAGGTGCCGGGCGCCAAGGACGTCGCCGTCGAGTTGCACACGTGCTCCAAGAGTTTCAACATGGCAGGTGTGCGTATCGCGTTCGTTGCCGGCGGTCGAGCGGCGCTGACGCGGCTCGACTTGTATCGGGCGAACGTGGGCTACGGCGTGGGTACCGTGTCGCAGCTCGCTGGTGCGGCAGCGTTCGCGAACCACCGGGCCATCGTGCCACCGATCGTCGAGGAGTACCGCGTGCGCCGTGATGCGGCAGTGAATGCCCTGCAGTGCGGCGGCTGGAACGTCGTGGCACCGAACGCCACGATGTACCTGTGGTTGCCGGTGCCGGCTGGCTTCGACGACTGGGGTTGGGTGTCTGCCCTGATGGAGGGCCCGGGTATCGTGGTGACGCCCGGGATCGCATTCGGCGCGGCGGGTCGCGGGCGCTTTCGCATTTCTCTCGTGCAACCCGCGGCAGCTCTGGCGAGTGCCGCGGAGACGATCACGAGCTTCAGCGCGGTGCCGGCGTCGGCTGCTTGAGGGCGATGTCCCACTGCACCTGCACTGCGTTCTGGATCGGGTTGAGCGCTGAGTCGTAGGCGATTCCGTAAGCCTTGCGGTCGAGCACGAACTGCCCACGGAATCGTCCCGTCGTGCCCTCGTAGAACACCAGCGTTGCGGGCACGACGACGCGCTTCGTGACACCACGCACCGTGAGGTCACCGGTGATGTCGAGCGCCGTCTCGCCGGACTTCTTCACGCCGACCGACTTGAACGTGATCGCGGGAAACTTCTCCACGGCGAGGAAGTCGTCGCTGCGGAGATGCTTGTCGCGCATTTCGACGCGCGTGTTGATGCTCGACGCGTCGATCGTGATGGCGACCGTCGATGCCTCCCAATTCTTCGAATCCAGGGCAACGTCGGCGTCCCACTTGGCGAAGAATCCGTGGGCGCTCAGCATGCGAGAGTCCGCCACGAAGTTGATTTCGCTGTGCGCCCGATCGATCACGTGGGGCACTGGAGCCGCCAGGGGGCGGGCGGCGACCAGCATGGGCAGGGCGAGGGCGGCGGCGAAAACGCGCATGGAACGCATGGGACTCTCCAGAAGGGAAGGCAGAAAGACGCGACAAACACGTCATGTATCACAGTGCTAAGATAACATCATCTGTTGTAACAGCAATCCCCGTGACAAACAATCTTTTACTGCCTCGTCCGGCGCCTTGAACGCCCGGGTGCAAACCGGCCATCTTATTGGGGTGACGCTATTTCGCCCGCCGGAGCTGACCGGAGATGCGCTCGTGAGGGCCCCGGATGCCCGGTTCGTGCCTGCCCCGGCTGACGGTGTCCTCCCCGAGTCGTTCTTTTCGACGACCAACCTGCCCACCTACGTGAAGGTGGATGGGCAGTGGAAGCTGCCGCTGGAGCCCCGCATGGACTCCGCGATCGTCCTTGGCACCGACGGGGTGGTGCGGATCCGCGAGGGACGCCGGGTACGCGCTGGCGACCGCGTCGTGGTGGGGAGCGCGGAGGATGGATCGCACGGCGTGTTCGTGCACGCGCATGCGTTCGCCGAGCCCGACGACGGCAGCGAGTTCCGCTTCATGACGAGCGAGGTCTCGCGCGAGAAGCCGATCGACTACACGCACATGGCACGTTTGCTGGTCGAGGAGCGAGAGCGCGGCGGCTACTCGATCTGGGTGACGGGGCCGGCGCTCGTGCATTCGCGTGCGCGCGCCGACATGACCTGGTTCGTCGAGCAGGGCTTCGTGGGTGCGCTGCTCGCCGGCAACGCGGTCGCCGTGCATGACATCGAGGCATCGATGTTCGGTACGACGCTCGGCATGACCGGAACGGGGCAGGCGAGCGCCGGTGGCCACGGCTTGCACATGCGCGCGATCAATGCGGTGCGTTCGGCCGGATCCATTGCGGCCGCGGTGCAGAATGGCACCATCACCAGCGGCATCATGCACGCGATCGTGCGGCACGCAGTGCCGTTCGTGCTCTGCGGATCGATTCGCGACGACGGGCCACTGCCCGACGTGATCACCGATACGATGGCCGCGCAGGATGCCATGCGCGCGCATGCGACGAAAGCCACCATGGCCGTGATGATCGCGACGGCACTGCACGCGATCGCCACGGGCAACATGCTGCCGTCCTTCGTCATGGAGCGGCCCGACAGCAACGAGCCTGGTCCGCTGCGCGAATTGCCGACGATCTGTGTCGACTCCTCGGAGTTCGTGGTGTCCAAGCTCAAGGATCGCGGCACGCGCCAGGCATTTGGCGTGGTGACCAACGCGCAGGATTTCCTGCACATTCTTCGACTGTTCGTGGAGCGCGAGCTGGATTCCAGGGCGCGCGATGTCGCCGCCGGTCAGCCCGTGCACCAGCTCCCCTTGGCCATCAATACGTGACCAGTGCCAGTGTCTTCCCGGATTCCGATGTGAGCGAGTCCGACGCGGTGGAGTCCGAAGCAGATACCGTGTCATTCGCGATTCCTGATCGAGCCGATGCGCCGATTTCGGAGATCACGGAGCGATTCTTCAAGGCGATCGTGGCGAAAGTGCCGGTGGAGCGGATCGAGGAGCTGCACCTGTTTGCGCCGTTGCGTCAGGGTGGAGTCGAGACCGGCATCGCGGTGATCGCTGCGCGTGTATTGCCGCCGGTGCCGGTGGCGCCACCAGTGGAGGAGCCCGCGCCGCTCGCGTTGGAACTGGACGAAGAAGCACCGGCCGAAGCGCGCGTCGAAGACGCGGTGCTGGAACCGATGGAAAGCAGCGACGAGGTCGTGGAGTTCGTCGAGATCGAAAGCGAGATCGAATCGGCGGCAGCAGACGAAGATTCTCCGTATGCGCCCGAAGTGCTGCACGACATCGCAGTCGATGCCATCGAAGAGTCGATCCCGTACGTCGCGGAAGCGCCGGCCGAAGTCGAGCGGCACACGGTGTACACGGCGCGCTATCGCCTCGTGCAGAAAGGGCCGGAGCGCGGCAAGTGGGAAGCGACCGTCGTCGATGAAGCCGATGCGCCGCTCGTGACCGTCGAGATGGTGGTGCGCGGTGTACAACGTCGTGCGGGCGAAGCGTCCGACACGACGCGATACACCGGTGCGCAGATCGCACACGCGCTCCGCCACGGCTGACTGTCTCGTGTCCGACGACGGCGACGCATTCCGCAACTATCTTCGCGACCACAACCTGCCGGTGACCGCGCAGCGTGTCGCGATTGCAGATATCGTCCTCGGCACCGACCGTCACCTGTCGGCCGAGGAAATCGCCAGTGAACTCAAGACCCACGGCGCGGCGGCTGGCACGGCGACCGTGTATCGCACGCTCGAAGTGCTGGTAAAAAGCGGACTCGTCGTTGAACGCGATTTCGGCGAAGGATTCAAGCGCTATGAGGCTTCGCGCGGTGTACCGCATCACGAGCACCTGATCTGCACCTCGTGCGGCCGCGTCACGGAATTCCGTGACGAGCGCCTCGAGCGCATGACGACGCTGCTGGCCGAGATGCATGACTACACACGGCAGCGTCACCGACTGGTGATTCATGGCCTGTGCGGCACCTGTCGCCGCGGGCCCGAACGACCGAGGCCACGTGGCGCCTGAGTCACTGACCCTGTTCATCGCGTTCGCGGCGGGGTTGCTCAGCTTCCTGAGCCCGTGCGTGCTGCCGCTCGTGCCCAGCTACCTGACGTTCATCACGGGGCTCGGACTCGAGGATGTGTCGCGCTCGCGTCGCACCACGGTCGTGCACGCACTGCTGTTCATCCTCGGGTTCTCGTTCATCTTCGTCGCGATGGGCGCGACCGCGACGGCATTCGGACGTCTGCTGCTCGCCTATCAGGTGTGGATCGCGCGCGCCGGCGGCGTCCTGATGGTGGTCATGGGACTCTGGATGCTTGGGCTTTTCAAGTTCGGCGCGCTGCAGCAGGAGCGCCGCATCCATCTCAGCGACAAGCCGATCGGCTATCTCGGGACGGTGCTCGTGGGCATGGCGTTCGGTGCGGGCTGGTCACCTTGTCTCGGGCCGACGCTCGGCGCGATCCTCACGCTCGCGATGACCGAGAGCGAGGTGCAAAAAGGCATCGTCATGCTGTCGATGTACTCGCTGGGATTGGCCGTGCCGTTCCTGCTCGCGGCACTGGGCGTCGAGCGGTTCCTCACGTTCTTCAAGTCGTTTCGTTCGAAGCTCGGACTCGTGAACCGGATTGCCGGCATCCTGCTCATCGTCGTGGGCATTCTGATGTTCACCGGCTGGTTCGAGCGGCTGGCGAAGGCACTGCAGCCGCTGACACCGCCTTGGCTGATGTAAAGAAAGGCAGAAGCTGAAAGGCAGAAGCTGAAAGGCAGAAGCGGAACAGCAGAAGCGAGAGTTGCTCCTCCCGGCTTCTGCTGCTCTGCTTCTGCCCTTCAGCTTCTGCAGTAACGCTTCTTCAGTTACGGCAGGAACGGCGTGATGATGGCCGTCACCTGTGCCTTCGTGAGAGGCTCGTCGAACGCCTCCGTTGCGGCGTTTACGCCACCGTTGGCGGCTGCACCTGGCAGGTTCGCGATTACGAGAGTTGCCTGCGTCGCGTTGTCCTCACCGTCGTACACGCCCTGCGTGAACGCCGGGAGATCACCACGGCTGTTGCCCGTGATCCATCCCTTCTGGCCGCGAAGCCTGCGAACCACGGCCGCATGGCGCGCCTCGACCGAGTGAATCGAGAGCGCCGCGCTGAGCGCCGGCTTGTCGTTGATGAGGAATTCCGCCTGTCCCTTGTATGCGCGGACACCCGTATCCTCGAATGCCTGTGCAACGGCTTGGAACGTCGCGTACTGGCCTGCGCCGGTGAAGTTGAAGCCAGCCAGCGCACCCTTCGCGGTGAAGTCGAACGCCGGGCGTACTACCGGGGTGCCACCCTTAGTGGTGATGAGACCCTGCAGCGCCGACACGTGCGTGTTCTCGTGATCCCGGATCCGGGTGAAGAGCGGGAGATCCGCTGCGGGTATCAGCCCCGCACCGGCGACGGCGCGCGTGTAGAACTCGGCCTCGAGATGCTCGAGCAGCAGCGCGAACTGCAGCACGTCGAGCACCGCAGCCGGAGTCTGTGCATATGCATCCTTGGCCAGTGCGCCGAGCGCAATCGGAATAGAGCCGAGCGCCAGAAGTGCTGCGATCTTGCTGTCGACGCTCGCGCCCTGCGCGATCTCCGAAGCGCGTGTGTCGAGGGTGTCCAAAATTTCCGGATCGATGCTGCCGATCATCGTTTCTGTCGTCATGTTCACGTTCCTCAGCCTGTGGTGTTGTTGGTGCCCGGACCAGCCGAAAACCCGGCAGGCGTATTGGCGAACGTGAGCTTGTCGACCACGAAGCC
>DASQZA010000391.1:0-4497 GCA_035638935.1 Gemmatimonas sp.
CGAGTTCGAAGTCCATTGGTGCAACCTATTGCCGGCGCGTACTCTTGAGCAGCGCACCGATTCCGAAACCTGGTATTCCACACCACGGACTTTCCGATGACCGACTCAGCGCACGACATGCACGACTCGTCGGGTGACCGCGATCCGCTCGCTACCGGACGCCGTGAGTTTCTGAGGCGTGCCGCAGGTGCGGCGGCCCTTGCGGGTATCGCATCCAACTTGCCGTCGGTGCTGCGTGCGCTGGAGCCAAGTGCACGAGGAGTGGCCCCACTCGACATCCTCGTGCTTGGTGGGACAGGATTCATTGGGCCGCACCTCGTACGGCATGCCGTCGCGCGTGGGCATCGCGTCACCATCTTCACCCGCGGACGCCGAACGGCGGATCTCCCTGAAAGCGTGACCCGTCTCGTCGGGGATCGCAATGGGCAGCTCGGAGCGCTGCAAGGCAAGCGGTGGGACATCGTCATCGACGACTCGGCCACGAATCCGGACTGGGTTCGCCAGTCGGTCGCACTGCTCGAGCCATCGGTCGGTGCGTACATGTTCACGTCGTCGACGGGCGTGTACTACCCGTACCTGAAGCGCGGCCTCAATGAGTCGCATCCGGTACTGTACGATGCCGCCGATCCCAATGATGGATCGGCCTCGTTCGGTGTCGCGAAGGCGCGGTGCGAGCGCGCAGTGATGGATGCATTCGGCGCGCGCGGCATCGTCGTGCGTCCGACGTACATCGTGGGCCCGGGTGACACTACGGACCGCTTTCCCTATTGGCCGCAACGTATCGTGCGCGGTGGAGAGATCCTCGCGCCGGGTAGACGGGATGACCCAGTGCAGATCATCGACGTGCGCGACCTCGCAGAGTTCATGATCGGCATCGCCGAACGGGGTTCGCGCGGCATCTACAACGTGGCCGGCCCCAAGGCGAGGCTGACTGCTGCGCGATTCTACGAAACGGCAGTGAATACGTTGGGCTCGCAGGCAGGGTCGCCGCCGAAGCTCGTGTATGTCGACGACTACGCGCTGCTCGCGAAGCACAAGGTCGAGGAAGCGATTCCATGGGCGATGTTGCGCGGCAACGACCTTGGCATGATGTCGATACGCAATGACAAGGCGGTGGGCGCGGGCCTCGCGTTTCGTGCGCTCGACGTCACGCTGCGCGACACACTCACCTGGTGGGGTACCGTGCCGGAGGCACGCAAGGCGAAGCCACGGTTCACGATCACGCCGGAGCAGGAAGCGGCAGTGCTCGCGGAGTGGAAGGCGCGGTAGTTGTACGTCGGGGCCGATGCCTCAGGTACTGATGATGAGGGCCGCGGCAGTGCCGTCGTCATCCTCCGACAGTCGCTGGCGCCGCCCTGGGCCTGGAAGCGTGCCGAAGACGTCCTCCGACTGCACCGCAGCGGCGACCGCTTCGAGCGCGCCGAGGATCTCACGGCGGGCTTTCACCATGATCCCCGGATAGGCCCACCGATACGCCGCCAGACTCGCGCCCACGGTTGCGAGCCCCACTGCGACGGCTGGGCCCAGCACAGCGGTACTGAGAGCCACGGCCGCTCCTTTGGCCAAGACTGCGCCGGTGAAGAAGCCTGTCAGACTACCAAACGTTCCGGCCAGCCCCTGCGACATTCGTACGTTGCCGCGCACGCCCGGGCGCATGTCGCACGTCATGGTCACATCCGTGCGCGCCGGATCGCCCGGCACCGCGCGCAGGGTCACGTGCAGTTGACGCGCCTCGAGCGCCTGTTGCGTCTGCATCCAATACGTGTTGACACTCCCGGCGCTTGTCCCACCGGACGAGCCCATGAAGCCGACCACTGTCCCGGTGAAGGCGAACACGATCACGCCGCCGTCGAGCGGATGCGCGCCCACTGTCTCCCGCAACTGGAGTTCATATGGCGCTTGCTGCAGCACCACGCCTATCGCGCGGAGCGTGCGAGCAGGTGAGGCCCGCACGACCTGGCTGACGGAGAGGGAGCGTTCGGTGGTGCCGAGCAGGAGGGATGCCTGCCGCTCATCGATTCCGCTGTCGGCGTCGGACGGGACGGTGCCGCGCGGCAACTCGGCGAGCGCCAGCGCCACGTACTGTCGCGAGATTCCGGCCTCCTCGGCGGCAGCTGCGACGTCGGCGACGCGATACCCAGCCTCGGTATTCTCGTCGGTGGCGCGCGTCCCGCTCCCCCGCCCGGCACCGGCCCGCTGAACGTCTGCGTGAGTCATCTCCTGCCGTTGGAGCGCGTCGGCCTGCAGCTGCGCCGCACGCCGCCAAAGGGCGCCGGCCTGCGCCTCACCCAGTCTGGCTGGCAGGCCCGGGGCGAGCGGGAAGGCGTCCGGTGCGGAGAGACCGACCGCCAACGCCTGCTCCAGCGCCTCGGCGAGCGCCTCGCCATTCGCGAACCGGTCGCCCGGTGCCTTGGTGAGGCAGCGGTCGACGACCGCAGCTAGCGGTGTTGGGACGTTGGGTGCGACCCGGTGCAGCGGCGGCGCGGGCTTCGTCGCGTGCGCAACGAGCACGGCGGCCGCCCCGAGCCCTTCGAACGGCAGCCGGCCGCTCAGGATATGGTACGCCACGACACCCAGAGCGTAGAGGTCGCTGCGCCCGTCCAACGCCTCGCCGTTTACCTGTTCGGGACTCATGAAGTGGAGCGTGCCGAGCACGTGCCCGTCCTGCGTGAGTCGATCCGACGGATCGGGCGTCGTGTGGTGCGCGATACCGAAGTCGGTGACGAGGGTGCGCCGTGTGGCCCGCTCGAGCAGGATGTTCTCCGGCTTCACGTCACGGTGCACCACGCCGCGCGCGTGGGCGTACGCCAGTGCCCACGCGACATCGCGGAGGATCGGCACCGCCTCCGCCGGCGGCAGAGGTCCTCGGTCCCTGACACGGTCTGCGAGCGACTCGCCATCGACGAACGCCATGGCGAAGTAGGCCGACCCGCCCACCTCGTCCGCCCGGTACACAGGCACGATGTTCGGATGGGCGAGGTGTGCCGCGGTGCGCGCCTCGCGAAGGAAGCGCTCGCGCGTCGCCGGCAGCGCGGCGAGTTCGGCGGGCAGCACCTTCAGCGCAACCATTCGGTCGAGTCGCTCGTCGCGGGCCAGATACACCACGCCCATCCCGCCTCGGCCAAGCTCCCGGTGCACGTGGAACTGCCCGCGCAGGGCATCACTGAGAGCCGGGAACTCGTGAGCGAAACCGTCGTCGTGTCCAGAAAGCGACATGGGGGCGAATCGATGCGTGTGAGGAGAACAGCAACTCAGGGACATGACGCCGCGGACTGCAGATGAGTTTCGCGCTGACTGACGTCCAGTGCGTGCACGACTCGTTACACGCCCGCGACGGAAATGCAACGATAGATCGCTCCATCGTCGCGCGTAAGGCCGAGACTCTCCAGCACGAAGCTAAGGCGCTGTGACGCTTGCACTTCGCAGTGGCCGACGGATGGCCACGAGCTGACATCTGTCGTATCACATCCGATCAAGGAGCACATGCGACGAAGGAGAAGCGTTCGGTACCGCCATGCGGCCTCTTATGGTGAGGGGCGATGATAATGCCAGCGCAGGCGTCGACGGACTGGCCGAGTCCCGTGCTGCATTTTCCACGCTTCGCCCCGCGGCCACTTTCTCATACGGACCCGCGGTCTGCGTCTGTACTGCCGCCGTTCGCCCGTGCACGACGATTTCTCGAGCACGTTGCGGGGCTGGATGCTGACGCGTGGGCGCGGCTCTCCCGCGAAGCAGGCGATCTGACCGAAGTGTGGTGGGACGCGGAACATCACGTGCGCATCATGTTCGTGACTCCGCCGCGTCGAGCTGCCCGTGACGCCATCATCGGTGAGGCGCAGCGCGTCGTCTCCGCTGCTCAGGCGCGCATGATGATCGATGGCGAAAGTATCGACACACTGAATGCATTCATTGCAGCAGCGGCGCTTTCATTGGTGTTACGCGACCTGCTTCCGCCGGAGCTGTTCGAACGATTGTACAGCGCGTTCGTCACGTGAATTTCGCGCGCGCACTGGAGCTGTGATTCGTTCGATACACCGCAGTGACAGCAGAAGCGTGGTATCGTTTCACCAGTAGGAGAGAGTAGAGGCGGGTGAACTTATCCCCTCCCTCTCTCTCTTCGCATGATACTCCTGACGTCATCTGCACGAGCGCTTCGCTCGTCTCTCTCCAGCGCCGTCGTGCTACTCACGGTTGTGAGCACGTCTCTCGCCGCACAACAGAACACCGGCACCGTTGCCGGACGTGTCTCGGGTCCGGACGGAAACGCCATTCCAGGCGCCACCGTCACCGTCGTTGGGAGCCCGATCACGTCGACCACCGACCGCAGCGGCATTTTCCGCATGTCCGGAGTTCCCGCGGGCGCGCAGCGCGTGCTCGTGCGTTCGCTCGGCAAGAAGCCGTCGGAACGGGCTGTGACGGTGCCAGCCGATGGCACCGCATCCGTCGTGGTCCCCATGGAACTCGCATCAACCCAGATCGCGGGTATCACGGTCACTG
>DASQZA010000392.1:0-2007 GCA_035638935.1 Gemmatimonas sp.
GAAAGACCTGCACGGATTTGTTGCCGGCCTGCTCGACGGAAACCCTGTCGACGAGCTGGCGCGTCGCGCTGACACCCTGAATCGCGAAGGATTGCACCTTCGTGTCACGCGCGATCTCGATGTCGCAAAGGTTTACTTGCGTGACCGATACGCAGCCGATCCCCAGGCTCGATTTGGACTGATCGCGTCTTCGAAGGACAAGTCGCTGCCACGCTTCGGGGTTATGAATGACTTTCAGTCCACCAAGCGCGTCAAGTTCGGCCCTTGGTACGGTGATGCCGACCACACATACGGCAGCCAGAGCTGTCGGCTCCTGAATTCTTGCGTCACCGAGTTCGGTGCACAGGGACTCGAGCTCGATGCAGCGTTGCTCGCATGGGGTACCGACCTGCGACGCCACGGCGGTCGATGGGACAATGCACTGTCCGGCAAGTACAAGAAGGGCTCCAGTGTGAAGGATGCATTTCAGCTGCGCATCAACGCGTATCGCGTTCTCCTCACACGGGGCCGCGACGCGACGATTGTATTCGTGCCGCCAATCGCTGAAATGGACGAAACCTTTCAGCATCTCAGGTCAGCTGGCTTCGTCGAGCTGACGTGAGAACACGACCGTGCGTTTCGGTGGGCTACCTGGCAGCCCATGGTGTCAGAGAGACCTGTACTGAGTGCGCCACAATCAGGACCGAGACCGAATTCGCGATGACGTCGCGCTGATCGCCCGCCTGATAGTTGGCTTGCGTGTGCGGTCGGGCACGACACCCGAACGGCGGCCTCGACTCAGGTGAGTATTGAACGTGCTCAAGATGACCGAGTATTTCCGCTACATGCGTGTGCGGGCCGATCGCGCGCGGATCCGAGACGAGTGGGTGAGTCTTGCCATCGAATTTCCCGTGGCCGAGTTGCGTCAGCCGGATGGTCGCATCCGGCGCTGGGTGTACATTCCGTCCGAAGGTCGCTACCTGCGCGTTGTCCTTCTCCCTGACGCCGAGACCGTCCACAACGCCTTCTTCGACCGCAGGTTCACGCCATGAACGTCAAGTACTTCAAAGACACCGACACCGCGCTGCTCGAGTTCTCCGACGCGGAAGTGAACGAGACACGTGAGATCAGTGCCAACATCCTCGTCGACCTCGACAAGCACGGCAACCTGGTCAGCATGACTATCGAGCATGCCGCTGCGACGGCGCGGTTCCCGCGCGTGCACGTCGAGGAGATCGACGCCAGCGCCGCGTAGCGGCGTCCGCAGCGCGCCTTACTTGCTGGCGACTTCCAACGCCGAGTGATCCTCCCCCGGATTGATGAACCGGTCCGTCTCGATCGAATGCTGCCGCTCGTACAACTCCCGATACCGCCCGCCCAGCGCCAGCAGCTCGCGATGCGTCCCCCGCTCCACGATCGCCCCCTGCTCCAGCACCAGGATCTGATCGGCTGAAGTGATGGTAGACAACCGGTGCGCGATGACAAAGGTGGTGCGCCCAGCACGAAGCCGACGCAGCCCTTCCTGAATCAGCTGCTCGCTCTCCGAATCGAGCGACGATGTGGCTTCGTCCAGAATGAGGATGCGCGGATCGGCGAGAATCGCCCGCGCAATGGCCACCCGCTGCCGCTGCCCGCCACTCAGCTTCACGCCGCGCTCACCGACAATGGTGTCGAAACCGTCCGGGAACCGGCTCACGAACTCGTCGACGTACGCGATCTTCGCCACGCTCTCCACCGACTCGCCCGTCGCACCCGGACGCGTGAAGGCGATGTTCTCCCTCACCGTGCCGTCGAACAGGAAGTTGTCCTGCAGCACCACGCCCAGGTGCTGGCGGTACTCGTGCAGCTTGAGTTCCTCCAGCGGCGTGCCGTCGATGGTGATGCGGCCCCTGATGGGGTTCGCGAAGGCCATCACCAGCGAGATCAGCGTGCTCTTGCCGCCGCCGCTGCTGCCGACCAGCGCGGTCGTCGTACCGGCGGGCGCCTCGAAGCTCACCCCCTTCAGCACGGGCACGCCGGGCTCGTACT
>DASQZA010000393.1:0-5884 GCA_035638935.1 Gemmatimonas sp.
CCCGCTGGCGACCAATACTGTTCGATCCGGTGCTCGAGAGGCCGCCACGCACTGTCCAGCCGGTAGCGTGTCGGAGCGCGCAGGTCGTCGGTCTCTTCCGTGTAGAAATCCATGGCATCCGCGCCGGTGTTGGTGACCGTCCACGCAACAGCCTTGGTGAAGCCGATCACGATCCCGGGCAAGCCTGGTATGCCGACGCCGTAGATGTCCAGAGAGTCGGGGACGACGAGGTGCGACTCGTACCAGATGGAGGGCAGCGTGAGCTCCAGGTGAGGATCTCCTGCAAGCAACGCTCGTCCGGCGCGCGTGCGGGCCGGGCTCACGGCCCAGTTGTTCGAACCGATCGCGTCCTCGCCGCGGCTCGGCGCAAACGCAACGAGCGCTCCCGGCGAGCGAACACCGAACGTGCGAGATACGGATAGTGCGTCGCGGTCGGGCGCGCCTGGCGGCGGTATGACCGCTGGCTCGAAACGCGTGGCGCCACTGCCATTCGGCTGGATCGGTTCGACGATCGGTGCATGGGCCGGGAAAAGCGCATCGGCAGCCTGCCGCCCAACTCGTGCACTGGCGGCGAGATGATCGAGCTCGTCACGTGACGATGCCAACGTCGAGCCCATCCGGTTCGACAGATGCATGACGTCCACCACCCCCATGCGACGTGGCGCACGCCCCAGCAGCTTGTACTCGATCGGGTACTCCGCGGGCGACAGACCGTCGACGTACGCATTCACGCCGTCGACATAGGCTTGCATCTGCCGGTAGCCGGCAGTCGCGGTGTCGAGCGCACGTGCACGCGCTTCAGCAGCGCGTGGCATCCCCGACGCGCGCGTGTCCCGGTCGACCGGCAGTGCCGCGGCGCCAGCGAGCGCGGTGAGCGTGCCGGCACCTGCACGTCCCTGCAACTCGATCTGAAACAACCGATCGCGCGCCACCACGAATCCGAGTGCGCGGTACGCATCGCGGACGTTCGACGCGAAGATGTGCGGGACCGATCGGTCGTCGTAAACCACTCGCACCTCGCGTGACAGTCCCGGGATCTGCGCCGACGCGTCGGCCGGCAATTCAGCATCGCGAGGGCTGGACCACACGCCGCGCGCAGGATCGAGCAGCGGTCCGAGCGCTGGCAGCGGACCGACGGGGCGCGCGGCAAGGAATGAAACGCCACCGAGCAGCAGCAGGGAGGCAACGGTGCCTAAGGGTGATGGACGCATGCGGCGAATATCCGCGGCTGCACCGGCGCGGGCAATGCGCCCATGTGTACGCCGAACCGGCGCCGGAATGCATCACGGTGCGCGCTTCCGATGACGGCGCGTCGCGGCATGCGCGGTAACATCGCGCCATGACAAACCAACGGCAGGCTCTCGGGCTATTGGGTGAGCGAATCGCAGCGCGATGGATGTGTCGCGACGGATGGACAGTGGTCGCGCACCGGTTTCGCAGCGGGCACCGCGACGTCGATCTCATCATGCGTCGTGGTGCCGAGCTGGCGTTTGTGGAGGTGAAAGCGCGGCGCGGCGATGCGTTCGGTGGTCCGTTGGAAGCGGTGCATCATCGCAAGCGCAAGGAGCTGGGCAGATCGGCGCAGGTGTGGATAGATCGCCATGGCACGCCTGAGCTCGCATACCGCTTCGACGTGGTTGGAGTGCTGATTTCCGGTCATACTGTCCGAATAAAGCACGTTCCGGATGCGTTTCGGATGGTGTGACGCACATCAGTCACGACAGTTGTCCACATCGGTGTTTCTTCGTATTTTATTCGGGTCTTGGTCCTGTTGGTTCTTTCGGTAGATTTTTCGGGGCCAGGGCATGGCGGCTTTACTCCTTACGACGGCGGTTTCCATGGCGGGTACGGTGATGACGGACGACAAGCGCAAGGCCCTGGCGCTCGCGGTCGCGCAAATCGAGAAGAGCTGCGGCAAGGGCTCGATCATGCGGCTGGGTACCGACTCGAAGGTGCGAGTCGAATGCATCCCGACGGGCGCAATCAATCTCGACGCAGCGATCGGTATCGGCGGCATCCCGCGTGGCCGGATCACCGAGATCTACGGTCCCGAGTCGAGCGGCAAGACCACGTTGTGTCTGCACGTGGTGGCCAATGCGCAGCGTCTTGGTGGTGTTGCAGCCTTCATCGACGCGGAGCATGCGCTCGACACCGAGTACGCGAAGAAGCTGGGCGTCGATGTGGAGAACTTGCTGATCTCGCAGCCCGACACCGGTGAGCAGGCACTGGAGATCTGTGAGATTCTGGTGCGGTCGGGAGCGGTCGACGTGATCGTGATCGACTCGGTTGCTGCGCTGGTGCCGAAGGCAGAAATCGAGGGTGACATGGGTGATTCGCATGTCGGCCTGCAGGCGCGCCTCATGAGTCAGGCGCTCCGCAAGCTCACCGGCGCGATTGCCCGCTCCAAGACGTCAGTGGTCTTCATCAACCAGCTGCGCGAGAAGATCGGCGTGATGTTCGGCAGCCCGGAGACCACGACGGGTGGCAAGGCGCTCAAGTTCTATGCGTCGGTTCGTCTGGACATCCGGCGCATCGGCCCGGTGAAGGACAAGGAAGAGGTGATCGGTTCGCACGTCCGCGTGAAGGTGGTGAAGAACAAGGTGGCCCCGCCGTTCAAGCAGGCCGAGTTCGACATCATGTATGCGGAAGGCATCAGCCATGTGTCGTTGCTGGTCGACATCGGCTCGGAGTCGGGGATCATCGACAAGTCGGGCGCGTGGTACAGCTACGGCACGCAGCGCATCGGTCAGGGCCGCGAGAACGCGAAGATGTTCATCAAGGACAATCCTGCGATGTTGGCCGAGATCGAGGAGAAGGTGAAGGTCGTTCTGGGCATCACCAAGACAGGTGAAGGGAACGTGGCGGCGGCGGACGAGGCAGTCGACGAGTAGGCTCGGCTGCAGGACAGAAGGCGCGGGCCGGGGGGTGGCTTGCGGTGAGAAGTGGTGCCCGGATCACCACGGCTCATCGTAAGAAACCCCCCGGCTCCTTTTGTATCCGTCTGTATCCGTCCCCGACCAGGATTCTCCGGTGATTGAATACGAAAACAGCGGCCAGGCGGAAGACGCCGGCGCCTCGACCGAACCGGTCACGGTCACGATCACGGTCAAGGAAGTGCGCGAGTCGCCGCGCCGTCCCGGGCGCTACACGCTCGTGCTGTCGGACGGACGCACGCTGACCCTTGGGATCGCCGCACTGTCCGACTCTGGCGCGACCCGCGCGGGCGTCGTGCTGGAGCCATCGTTGCTCGGTGGACTGGTGCGCGAATCAGCGATCACCGAGCTGACGGATCGAGCGCTTGGTGTGCTCGCCCGTGGCCGTCGGACGCGCCGTGAGCTCGAACAACGGCTCCGACGTCGCGAGCCTGATCTTGTCATGGTCAACGCGGCGTTGGACCGCCTCGAGGCCAGTGGCGCGCTGTCGGATTCCGATGTGGCCCACGCCGAGGCCGCGGCGCGGCTACGCCGTGGCGAGGCACCGAGCCGCGTACGACAGACGCTCCGCATGAAGGGCATCGGTGATCGGGATGCAGCGCACGCCGTGAGCAACGCGGTGGAGCAGGAAAACTTCGATGAGCTCTCGGCGTGTCGAGCCGTCGCCGAGAAGCGCATGCGCGCTTTGGGGAAGCTCGAGCCCACCGTCGCCCGGCGGCGGCTCACGGCCTTTCTGGCTCGCCGCGGATTTGGCGGCTCCGTGCTGCACGCGGTGCTCACCGAACAGTTTCGCCGAAACGGCTGAAAGGCGTCCCACCAGCGGCGCCATCGGGCAGTCGTGGGCGCCGCAAGCTGCCTATATTGCCAGCATGCTTGCGTCCGAGATCCGCTCCCGATTCCTGGCCTACTTCGAGAAGAATGGCCACGCCATCCGCCAGAGCTCCGCGCTCGTTCCCGCGGAGGACCCGACGTTGCTGTTCACCAACGCCGGCATGGTGCAGTTCAAGAAGGTATTCCTTGGCATGGAGGAGCCGCCGGAAGGAAAGCGGCGTGCCACCACGTCGCAGAAGTGTGTGCGGGCCGGCGGCAAGCACAACGACCTGGAGCAGGTCGGCCACACCGCACGTCATCACACGTTCTTCGAGATGCTCGGCAACTTCTCGTTCGGAGATTATTTCAAGGCCGATGCGATCCGCTTCGCCTGGGAGTTCATCACCGAAGACCTGAAGATTCCGCGCGAACACCTGCGCGTGACGGTCTACCACGAGGACGACGAAGCGCGTCAGCTGTGGAAGGATCTCACGGGGGTGCCGGAGAGCCGCATTTACGGACTCGGCGCGAAAGACAACTTCTGGCAGATGGCCGACACCGGTCCGTGTGGTCCGTGCACGGAGATCTATGTCGATCTCGCGAAGATGGCGCCGGACTGGGCGTTCCCCAACGATGCGCGCGGTGAGTGGACGCGCACCGATCTCGACGAGTATTCGCTCGATGCGTTCGTCGAGGGCGCGGAGGCGGGACGGTTCCTCGAGATCTGGAATCTCGTGTTCATGCAGTACGACCGGCAGGCCGACGGGACACTGGTGCCCCTGCCCAAGCCATCAGTGGACACCGGAGCAGGCCTCGAGCGCATCGCGGCAGTCATGCAGGGCCGCACCAACAATTTTCATACCGATCTGTTCGCGCCGCTGATCGAGAAGACCGAGGCGATCGTCGGCATCCGCTACCCGTACCAGCCCGGAGTCGGCATCGGCGTTGCGCACGGCGCAGACGGACGGGAAATCGATCCCGCTTCGTTTCGCGTCATTGCGGATCATGCCCGTGCCGTCGCGTTTCTGCTGGCGGACGGGGTCTTCCCGTCGAACGAGGGACGTGGCTACGTGCTGCGGCGCATTCTTCGCCGCGCCGTGCGCCACGCGTGGCTCCTTGGCCGGCGGGAGCCCACTCTCGTGCACGTCGTGGAGACGGTCATCGACACGATGGGCGACAGCTTTACCGAGTTGCAGTCGCGCCGCAAGCACATCATGGATACCACGCGCGCGGAGGAGGAACGATTCCTCGCGACGATCGACGCGGGCATGTCGCGATTCGAGGAGGTGGCGCCTGCCGCATCCACGCAGGGGTCGTCGACCCTGCGGGGGACGCTGTCCGGGGACGATGCGTTCCGGCTGTACGACACCTTCGGCTTCCCGATCGACCTGACGGAGCTGATGGCGCGCGAGCGTGGCTATCTGGTCGACATCGCCGGATTCGAGTCATCGCTGCAGGCACAACGGAAGCAGTCCCAGGACGAGCGCAAGTCGAAGCAGATCGCCGTGAGCGCCGATGAGTTCGGCGACCCGGCAGGATGGTCGCAGGCGGCAGAACACGCCGACGGGCTTGGCCGCTTCGTCGGCTATGACGTCACCGAGGTCGACACCGTCGTGACTGCCGTGCGAACGATGGGCGATGGACGGGTTGCGGTGATGCTTCGCGAAACCCCGTTTTACGCGGAGTCGGGCGGTCAGGTCAGTGACAACGGCGCGATCACCGGCGAGGGCTGGTCCGTACAGGTGTCCGACGTGCGCAAGATCGACGGCCGCATCGCGGCGATCGGGACAGCGACCGGCGAGATCGGTTTCGGGCCTGCACGTGCATCGGTGCCGCGCGCGCGACGTCGTGACACCGAACGCAACCACACGGCGACGCACCTGTTGCATGCGGCGCTTCGCGAAACGCTCGGTGAGCACGTGCATCAGGCCGGATCGCTGGTGTCACCGGACCGGCTCCGATTCGACTTCACGCACCACGGACCGATCGCGGCCAGCGAACTCGCGACGATTGAAGCGCGCGTGAACGCGGGTATCTGGACCGCAGCGCCGGTGCGCACGCGTGAAGAGGCGTACGCGGACGCGGTGGCGAACGGTGCAATGGCACTCTTCGGCGAGAAGTACGGCGACACGGTGCGCGTG
>DASQZA010000394.1:0-2970 GCA_035638935.1 Gemmatimonas sp.
GTTTACGGTGTTCGCACCGACGGACGAAGCCTTCGCGAAGCTGCCGGCTGGTACCGTCGACGCGTTGCTCGCCGACATTCCGCAGCTCACGAAGATCCTGACTTATCATGTCGTGTCCGGCACGGTGAAGGCGGCCGACGTGCTCAAGCTGGATGGACAGTCCGTGGCGACGGTCAACGGCGCAACGGTCGCTATCGGCGCGAAGGACGGCGTCAGCCTGAACGGCACCGCGAACGTCACGCAGGCCGATGTCGAATGCACCAACGGCGTCATTCACATCATCGACACGGTGATTCTGCCACCGGCCTGAATGGTCGCTGGATGACGAAACGCATCCGACATCATCACGCGAGTGATGACGTCGGATGCGTTCGAGCATTCGGGGTTCGGATTGCGCACAGGGCGTGTCGTGACCGGTCATCGGTGCGACGCGCTTTTCCTGTATCCGCTCGAAGCGTGCTCTCGTCGCGGGCATCGGAAAGAGCCGTCTCTGAGGTTTCGACACACGACGGCACGCCGGTACCACGGCAGCGCTACCGGCGCACCAGCTCCGCCCAGCGCACATTGCTGAATCGTTCGTCGACGGTGAAGTAGAGGTGATCCCGATCGGTTGTGAACGCCGGCCCGTTCCCACGACCGATTCCCGCCCGAAGATCGACGCGCATTCGCACGTCACCACCGTGCACCGGCAGGCTCCAGATAGCAGACGCTCCGTCGGCGTTCGCACCGAGGAACAGCAACGTGTCGGCATGCTGCCACAGGAGGTATGTCGCTACTGGGTCGCTCGTGCCCGGTCGCGGCGCATAGAGGTTGCGCGTGGCACCGGAATCTGCGTCGATCGTCTGGATGCGCCCGTCGTAGCGCACGAACGCGAGTGCTCGCCCGTCCGGCGACCACACCGGCAGCTGGCCGCCCTGCAGTCGCCAGGCGGGCTTCTGCCAGGCACCGCGTTCATCACGACGCACGACGAAGATCGCACCGTCCTCCGTGTTGTGACTCCATCCGGCGAGCGAGCGGCCATCCGGTGACCATCGCGGCACGCCCTGGTCTCCCGGCACCGGCATGACTTCCGTCGCCCCATCCTCGTCGAGTCGCTTCACGAACACATGACGTTCGCCGTTCACGAACCGCTGCCATGCGAGTTCGCGTCCATCGGGCGACAGGGCGCCAGCGTATTCGGGCCGGGGGTCATCGGTGAGTCGCTCGACCTTGCCACCGGCGATCGCGATGCGAAACATGTCAGCGTTCCCGGGAGCGTTGCTGTCGTACACGAGCCAGTTTCCGTCGTCCGATGCGTGCACAATCTCGATCAGCTGCGTTCCGGTGGTGACCGGAGTCGCATCCGACATCGTGCGTACGGTGCGCCCTGGTACGGGAACGGACCAAATGTTGGCGCGGCGCACGGGCACCGAGTACGCGATGCGGCTTGCGGAAAGCGAAATCGATTCCGCCGTCAGTCCGACCCGGGTGATTGCTCCCGGCACACGACCATCGCGCCCAATGCGCATGGCGTACACCTCGCCGGCCGGTCCGTCGCGATTCGACAGGAACCACAGAAACGCACCGTCCGCCGACTATGCCGCACTTTCATGCTGGAAGTCATGGCCGGTAAGGTCGACCGGCGCACTACCCGAAGACGCGAACAGCACGAGGGCGCTTGGCGCTTCGTTGCCGAACAGTGGCCCAGGCTCGAATGCGATCCAGTTTCCGGACTCGCACGCGAACCACTTGCCATTCGGCGATGGCATGCACGCGTGCAATTGCTTGCCGCGGCCGACAAGACGTGACCCCGTGCCATGCAATGGTTGCATGATGAGCGAATCGTTCCGCACGATTGCGAGCGAGTCGCCGGTCAGCGACCACGTTGCGGAACGCACCTTGCCGTCGCCGGCGCGACCGCGCGCGACGATGGTTGGACTCCCGCCGACGGCGGGCGCCACGTAGGCATCATTTCCCGACAGAAAGAGCAGCTGGTCGTTATCGGGGGCCCAACGGGGTAGCTGCTCGAAGGAAAGCGAATCGTCAGTGAGCGGCCAGGCGGCACCGCCACCGATCTTCTGCACGAAAATCCGCAGGCGGTTGCCGTTGCCTCTCGCGTACGCCACGAGACGACCATTGGGTGAAATCGCGGCCTGCACCTGCAGTCCGTCGTCCGCCGTCACCGGTGTGGAGCGGCCGATCGTGGGCGGCTCTATCGCGACTTCCCGGCGCAATGTGACGAGCGCAACGACCGCGGCCGTGGCCGTGATGCCCGCACCAAGTGCGATGGTGCGTCGCCGCGACCGAAACCGCGGCGCCCGGTCCGGTAGAATGGCCGGCGTCTCCGACAATGCCGGCAACGCGCCCACCACACTTGATGCCTGCATACCTCGCTCGTCACTTCGCACGCGCTTGGGCGACGGTACTCTTACGAGCGACGACGATGCCCTAGTGCGAAACTGTGCAGCCAGCGCCGTCGTTTCCGGAGCAGGCTCCGCATTGAATTCCGCGGCAAGGCGCGTGCGGTAGTTTTCGAAAAGCGCCAGCGCCCCTGCGCGATCGCCAACCGTCTCGTGCATGGACATCACGCGGCGCACGAGCGTCTCGTCATCTCGTTGGATCTCCATCGCGCGGCGGGCAAGCGCGAGCGCCTCCGGCACGCGTCCGTTCCGTTCGAGCACATCGCAGCGTGCAATTGCGCTCGCGGCCACCGACGCACGAAGCCGGGCACGTTCCTCATCCAGCCAACGGAGAAAGCCGTCGCTGTCGACCGGATAGAGTCCGGCCAGCAGCTCGCCCGCGAGGCCCGTCAGCGCGTCCTCGGTTCGCCCATCCCGGATGGCACTCCACACGGCGCCCACGTCGGTAAACATCGCGGCCGGATCGACGGAGATGTCGTCGTCGCCCCGCGTACGGATGACTCCGTCGCCCATCGCCTGCCGCAACACGTACAGCGCGTTCCGAAGTGACGTGCGCGCGTGTGCGCCATCC
>DASQZA010000395.1:0-6576 GCA_035638935.1 Gemmatimonas sp.
GTCGGCGATCCATACTTCGATGGCGCCCACCATTTGGGGGAAGAGCGCCTCCACGAGTTCGCGCTCGTCGCGCGGCATCGGGTGCAGCACGAAATCCGCGAGATCGCCGATCGTGCGCCGCTCGTCGACCGGGCGGATGCCTATGCGCAGCCGCGGATACTTCGGCGATTTGAGCTGCCCTTCGATGCTCTTGAGGCCATTGTGGCCGCCGGGGCTGCCGAACGGCTTCAACCGATATTCGCCCGCGGGAATCGCCACCTCGTCGAGCACCACGAGCAGGTCTTCGGCGGGAGTGAATCCTTCGCGCTTGAGTACGGGCCGCAGGGCAGCGCCACTCAGGTTCATGTACGTTTGCGGCTTGAGTAGCCGGGTCTTCTTGCCCCCGACGAGACCACTCGCCGACAGGCTGTCGCCATCGCGCCGCCAGGCATCGAAGTGCCAGAGCTTCGCGAGATGGTCCACCATCCACCAGCCGACATTGTGGCGGGTACCCTCGTACTCACGCCCGGGATTTCCGAGTCCGACGATGACTTTCATGCGGGGAAGACGCGCGGGGCGCGGAACGCGCCAGCGTGGAGTTACCACGAGCTGTGCATCCCGCGCCCCGACGTTGAAGAAATGGAGTCGGTTACTTCTCGTCGTCCGGCTTGACCTTGCGGATGACTTCCGGCTCGGCTGCGGCAGCTTCCACAGGCGCGGGTTCGACACCGGCCTTCGACACGGCCACGACGCACACCGTCGACCCCAGATCGTCCAGGACCTTGACGCCGGCGGGGAGCACGAGATCGGAGACATGCAGCGACTTGCCCAGCTTGATGCCGGACACGTCGACGTCGATGTGGCTCGGGATGCTCGACGGATCGGCTTCGACGCTGAGCTCGTGGAGCACCTGGTCGAGGATACCGCCCTCGAGACGCACGCCTTCCGGCGTGCCGATGTACACGATCGGGCAGCGCACGATCACCGTTTCACCGGCAACGAGCTCCTGAAAGTCGATGTGCACGATGGTGCGCTTGAACGGATGGCGCTGGATTTCACGGATGAGCGAGCGCGCAACCTTGCCGTCGATGTTCAGCTCGATGACCGTCGCGCCCGGCGTGATGCGGGCCAGGAGACGGTCGGTTTCACGCGTATTCATCACGAGCGACTGCGGCTCGCGGCCGTGCCCGTAAATGACAGCGGGAATGCTGCCGCTCTGCCGAATCTTGCGCGCGGCGCCCTTGCCGGTCTCGGTGCGGACTGCTGCGTTGAGTGTTGCTGCTGCCATGAGAATTTCCTGATGAAATGGTGGCGCGGGAGTAGCGCTGATTCGCCGTCCCGCCGCTCGAACTCGAGTACTGCGACTACAACTGCACCTGCAATTCCTGCTGTTCGGCTTCTGCCGTTCAGCCTCTGCCGTTCAGCTTCTGCCGTTCAGCTTCTGCCGGTCACTCGAACAACACAGACACGGATTGATCGGCGTGCGTGAAGCGGATCGCCTTGGCGAGCAGTTCACCCACCGACAACACTCGCAATGTGTCGAAGCGCCGCTCGGCGGGGATGTGCACCGTGTCGGTCACCACCACTTCCTTGATCGGCGCGTCCATCAGTCGTTGCCTGGCCGGGCCGCTCAACAGCGCGTGCGTCGCACAGACGTAGATATCTTTCGCGCCGAGCTTCTTGAGTGCGCGTGCGGCTTCCGACACAGTGCCGGCGGTGTCGATCATGTCGTCCGGCACGAGGCAGTCGCGGCCTTCGACTTCACCGACGACATTGACGACTTCCGCGACGTTCGCCTTCGGGCGGCGCTTGTCGATGATCGCGAACGTGGCGTCGAGCCGCTTGGCGAACCCGCGCGCCATCTTGGCGGAGCCGACGTCCGGTGCGACCACCACGAGGTCCTTCAGCTCCTTGCGGCGGAAGTAGTTCGTGAACACCGGCGCGGCGTACAGGTGGTCGACGGGAACGTCATAGAACCCCTGCAGCTGGTGCGCGTGAAAGTCGACGCCGAGCACCCGGTCTGCACCGGCGCGCTCGATCATGTTCGCCATGAGCTTGGCACCGATCGCCACCCGAGGCTGATCCTTGCGGTCCTGGCGCGCGTATCCCGAATACGGGAGCACCGCCGTGACGCGTGCCGCCGATGCGCGACGGGCCGCATCGATGAGCAGCAGCAACTCCAGCATGTTCTCGCCGGGCGGATTCGTCGACTGTACCACGAACACGTCCGCGCCACGGATGTTCTCGTCGATGCGCACGAAGATCTCGCCGTCCGCGAAGCGGTTGCAGGTGACCTTGCAGACGTCTGCACCGAGCGACCGCGCCACTTCGTCGACGAGCGCCGGGTTGGACGTGCCGGAGAGGATCTTGAAGCCGCGCGACGTGGACTGCCCGTCCATGCAGAAATCTCGGTGGAGGCGAACGCAACACGCAAAGCAACACGCGTATAAAAGGGGGCGGAGTGTCGCCGGTACCCCATGGGGCGCGGCGGCTCCGTCCCGAGCTCAGCCTCGAAAGCTAGCTGATCGAGGGGGCCAAGGGGAGGGCGCATCAGCCAAGACTCAGGAGGCGATCCGCTATTGCCCCTCTTGGAATCGAACCAAGATTCGCGGCTCCAAAGGCCGCTGTCTTACCTTTAGACGAAGGGGCAGCAGGTGAAACCTAGCCGTCCGACACGAAGCGGGAAGCTGGCAATGCATCTCGTGCCCGCACCGCGTCGCTGAAGGGTCCGAGCAGACCCACGATGCTGTTGGCGTAATACGTGATGAGTGGACGCCCTTTGGGCAGGATCACGTAGCCATCGCCAGCGCGCGCGATCACGCGCCGCAACCGCAGCATGCGGTAGGCCCTGTCAAAGGTTTCGGCGGCATCCCGGTCGGCGCGCACGACCCGTCCGTTGAGCTCGAGCAACACGTCCCGCATCGCTTCCATCCGCGCGAGCAGCTGAACCCGTGGAATGAAGTCGGCGTCGAAGCTCTGCAGCGCAGCGCACGCAAGTGGAACAGGGGTCACGGGAATGATCGCGCCGATGCGCTCCATCACTCCGTCGCAGAATGATTGCAAGCGGGCGAGACGCTCCGATCGGCTCAGCGTGAACAAGCTGGTCCCGTCGCGCTCGAGCGCTGTCAGCCATGCATCTACCGAAACCGGGGCGCCGATCGTCACGGCGGCGCGTCCATACCGCTTCCACCGGCCAGCCAGGATACGCCCGGTGTTCCAGAGGAGATAACGTCCGACTTCGCGCGTCTGCGTGAGCCGACTCGAGACCGGGCGATTTGCGCCAGCTTCGAGCTCTCGCAGGAGTGAACGATCTTCCAGCACACGGTCGTAGTTGATGCCGACGGGCACGAAGTACATGCGTTGCCGAACCCCATCATCGCGCGCTGCACCGAGCGCGTAGTCGAGCAGCCCGATCTTGGCGGGGCGGAGTGCGCCGTCGCGAGTGAGCCCGCCCTCGGGAAAGACGCCCTGCGTGACGCCGTTCCGCGTGATGAGCGCGACATACGCCTCGAGCACCGCGTGGTACAACGGCTCGCGGTAGCGACGCCGGATGAAGTAGCTACCGAACGTCTTGAAGATGTACTCCAGCGGGAACGCCCGTGCCCACTCGCCAACCGCATACGAGATGGACACGGCACCCATCATCACGTGCGCGACGAGCACGTAGTCCGCGTTCGACCGGTGGTTCATCAGATAGATGACGGTCGCATCGCGTGGCAGCCCGCGAAACGGATCCGCTTTCTCGTACTCCACCGACACCTTGTAGAACGCACCGAGGAGTATGCGACTCACCACCGAGCCAAGTCGGTAGTAGGCGAGGATGTTGAAGAAGGGCACCATCTCGTCGAGATACGCGCGGACGAGCGTCCAAGTCTCCGCCTCGCTCGCGCTGGTGAGCGCGACGTGCGCAGCCACCGCATCGGCCACCGCCAGCTCGGCGAGCACCTGCTCCACGACGACCGACTTGCGTGCGAGCTTGAAGAGGTCACCGGCGCGCGAGAACTGCGTCATGGTCCTCCATCGCGATTGAGCGCCATCGTCCGAAGTGCGACAGTGCCCGCAAAGCCGGGGCGCGGCAAGAGGTCCGGCGAAACCGGATGCCGATCGGTTGCAGCCCTTGACGTCATTGCCGCGCTCGGCCGATTGTTCGGCACGCGGCGGGGTTGCCGAACGGGCCGGACATCCTGAGGGAGAGAGTGTTGCCGTCGACGACCACCGAGGAGTCCCGCCGCGCCGAGGCTCTGCACCGCCTCCAGCCGTTCGACATGCCACCCGACCCGGCACTCGATGCGCTGACCGCTGCCGCCGTGACGCTCCTTTCCGCGACCGCCGCGCGCGTCACGTTCGACGATGCCAACCGTCATCGCGTGAAGTCGGTGGCGGGCGCACCCACGAGCGCGCTGTCCGTGATCGCGGAAACGCCGCTCGTTACCGCCGCCGGGGACGTGATCGGCATGCTCACGGTGCTGGACCGCACACACCGTGAAGTCAGTGAGCCGCAGGCCCGGGCGCTTCACGCGATGGCATCCGCCGTCGTGACCGGGTTGGAGTTGCGAGCGCTGCGGCGCGAGACCGCGCAGATGGAGCGCACGCTGCTCGCGACGCTGGCCCAGCAGCAGGAGACCGAGCAGGTACTGCGCTCGCGGGAGCACCGGTATCGCATGCTCTTCGCACAGAATCCGACGCCGATGTGGGTGTACGACCTGGAGACGCTTCGGTTCCTCGCCGTCAATGCTTCCGCGCTCGAGCATTACGGATATACCGAGGCCGAGTTCCTCGAACGGTCGATCGTCGACATTCGCGATCCGGAGGATGTACCCGCGCTGCTGCGCGCCGTCGAAGGCGTACGGCGCGGCGCGCCCGGCGTGACCGTCACCCGCCACCGCCTCAAGGACGGGCGCCGCATCGACGTGGAGGTGGCCGGCGACGCGCTGCTGTTCGAGGGCCATGCGGCGCGGCTCGTCGTCGTGCGCGACATCACCGCGCAGTTGCGCGCGGAGCAGCGGCGGCGGGAAAGCGACGAACGATACGAGATGGTGATGCGCGGTGCGGCTGCCGGCATCTGGGACTGGAACATCGCGACGGGCGAAGTCTTCTTCTCGTCGCGCTACAAAGCCCTCCTCGGCTACGGTGACCCGGAATTCGCTGATTCGACCGTCGCGTTCCGGGAGGCGATGCACCCCGACGACGCACCGGAGTTCGAACGCGCGCTCAGGGCGCACCTCAAGACACCCGGCTCGCAGCTGGACACGGAGCTTCGACTGCGCGCCCGGTCGGGGGAGTACCGCTGGGTGCAATGCCGCGGTCAGGCCGTGTGGGACGATGAGGGCAAGGCGTATCGGATGGCGGGCTCCGTGATCGACGTGACGGAGCGCCGGCACGCCGTGGACGCGATGCGGGAGAGTGAGGAACGATTCCAGCTGCTGTCGCGCGCGACCAACGACGCGATCTGGGACTGGGATCTGAAGACCGACAGCTTGTGGTGGAACGACGGCTATTACGCGCTGTTCGGTTATACGCGGCTTGACACGCCGCCCGGCATCGCGTCGTGGAGGACTCGCCTCGTCGATGCCGACAGGGAGCGCGTCGAAACAAAGATCCAGGAGGCAATCGACAGTGGAGCCGAGAGCTGGTGGGACGAGTATCGCTTCACGCGAGCCGACGGGACGCACGCGTACGTTCTGGATCGCGGCTACGTGATCCGCGACGCCGCGGGGCGCGCGACGCGGATGATCGGCGGCATGACCGACCTCACCGCACGTCGCGAGGCCGAAGAGCAGATCGCCGCGCAGGCTGCGCTGCTGAACGAAGCACAGGATGCGATCCTGCTCACCGATCTCGATCACCGCGTGCTCTTCTGGAATCGTGGAGCGGAACGCCTGTACGGCTGGAGCGCGGGCGAAGCCGTCGGTCAGGTCGACACCGCATTGCATCAGGTCGAATCGCCGGCGCGCGCCCATGCGCATGCGCGGATGCTCGCGAGCGGCCGGTGGGAAGGCACGCTGGAGCAGCGTACGCGCGCGGGTATCACGCTCACCGTGGAAAGCCGCGGGACACTCACACGTGACCTCGCGGGGCGTCCGAAGTCGATTCTCATCCTCAGCACCGACGTCACGGAGCGCAAGCGCAGCGAGGCGCACCTGCTGCGCGCACAGCGCATGGAGAGCATCGGCACCCTGGCGGGCGGCATCGCGCACGATCTCAACAACCTGCTGGCGCCGATGATGATGTCGGTCGACCTGCTGCGCGCGAACTGCACCGACGCGGAGTCGGTCGAGCTGCTCAACACGGTGCAGGTGAGTGCGTCGCGCGGTGCCGAGCTGGTGCAACAGGTGCTCTCGTTCGCCCGCGGGGTGGAAGGGCAGCGCGTGCCTGTCAGCCCGGTGCTCCTGGTGCGTGAGCTGCAGCGCATCATTCGCGACAGTTTCCCAAAGTCCGTGCGGGTACAGGTCTCGCACTCCGAGGACATCTCGTCGGTGCTCGGCGATCCGACCCAGCTGCATCAGGTGCTGCTCAATCTGTGCGTGAATGCGCGTGATGCGATGCCCGCCGGCGGCGACCTCGCGATCCGGGTGGAGCATGCGCTGGTGGACGATG
>DASQZA010000396.1:0-5486 GCA_035638935.1 Gemmatimonas sp.
CGTCGCGTCGTTCCCGGGCCTGTACATCCAGGAAGTCGACGGATGCGACCTGCTCGCCTCGTACGCGGCGATGGAGCGCGCCGTTGCCTTTGCGCGCGAGCGAAAGGGCCCGGCGTTCGTGCACGCGAAGGTCATCCGTCCGTATTCGCACTCGCTGTCGGACGACGAGGTGTTCTACCGTCCGAGTGATGAGCGCGAGGCGGATGCGCTGCGCGATCCGCTCAAGACGTTTCCTGCGTGGCTGATCGCCGAAGGCATCGCCACGGACGAGGAACTCGAGACTATGCGCGCCGGCGTGGACGAGGAGATTCTCGCCGCGACCGACGACGCGCTCGCACAGCCGCAGCCCGATCCGAGCACCGTGCACTTCGGTGTCTACTCACCGGATGTCGACCCGACGGGTGAGAGCTTCGACACGGAAGACGATCCGCAGTTCACGGGCGAGCCCACGACGATGGTGGACCTGCTCAACGTGTGCATGAAGGACGAGATGGCGCGCGACCCGCGCATTCTCGTCTTCGGCGAGGACGTCGCCGACGTGTCGCGCGACGAGCACCTCGGCAAGGTGAAGGGCAAGGGTGGTGTCTTCAAGGTGACGTGGGGACTGCAGAAACAGTTCGGCAGCGCACGCGTCTACAACTCACCGTTGGCCGAGGCGAACATCATCGGCCGCGCGATCGGCCTCGCCCACCGTGGCTTCAAGCCGGTCGTCGAGATCCAGTTCTTCGACTACATCTGGCCTGCCTACATGCAGCTGCGCGACGAGCTCGCGACGATGCGGTGGCGCAGCAACAATGCGTTCTCGTCACCGATGGTGGTACGTACCACGTACGGTGGCTACATCCGTGGTGCGCTGTACCATTCGCAGACCGGCGCCTCGTTGTTCACGCACTGCCCGGGCCTGCGCGTCGTGTGCCCAAGCAACGCGCTCGACGCGAACGGGCTGCTACGCACCGCGATCCGCTGCGACGATCCGGTGATCTTTCTCGAGCACAAGCACCTGTACCGGCAGACGTACAACAAGGGCCGTTATCCCGGCCCGAACTTCATGATCCCGTTCGGCAAGGCCAGCATCGTGCGCGAGGGTGCGGACATCACGCTGGTCACGTACGGGGCAACGGTGCAGCGTGCACTCGTGGCCGCGAATCAGATCGCCGAAGAGGGCGGCCCGTCGGTGGAAGTGATCGACTTGCGTACACTGTCCCCGTGGGACCAGGAGACGGTGTACGCGAGCGTGAAGAAGACGGGGCGCGTGATCGTGGCCTACGAGGACAGCATTTCGTGGGGCTACGGCGCCGAGATCGCGGCGCGTGTCGCGGACGACTGTTTTGCGTGGCTGGATGCGCCGGTCAAGCGCGTGGCGAGCACCGATACTTTTGTCGGCTATGCGCCGAGTCTCGAGGATGCGATCCTGCCGCAGATCGAGACGTTCCGTGTCGCGTACACGGAGTTGATGAGGTACTAGACGGGCGCAGCCAGCCCAGGCGACACTACGGATCGATCAGGGCACGGATCGATCTGTGCAGTGCTGGGCACAATCCATGCTGGCAGTGGGGCGTCATGCTCCCGCTCGCCGGCGCCTTTTCGTCCGCCGTTCGGAGCATCGCATGCCACTGACCAAGTCCCAGCTCAAACTCCTCGAAAAGCGACTGCAGGACGAGCGCACTCGACTGACCGACAATCTTCGGGAGTTCACCGAGGGCGAATCCGAGGAGGAGAACCGTGACCTTGCCGGCGCGATCTCCCGGGCGCCACTGCATCCCGCCGACCTCGGCACGGACGTCGCCAACGAAGAGCTGGAGGCATCGGTCGCCACCCGCCGGTCGGCCGAACTTGCGGAGATCGACGCGGCACTCGAGCGTCTGCTGCAATCGCCCGAGACATTTGGCCTCGACGAGAACACCGGCGAAGAAATCCCGTTCGAGCGTCTCGACATCATCCCGTGGGCGCGGACAGCGGTAAATCGCTGAGGGCTGTCGGCAGACAGATACGGCGCCTGTGCCGAGTCGCCGGCGCCGCGCTACGCCGTCGCGGGCCGTTGCGTCAAATCGTATTCGCTGCCGGGTTCAAGCACGTGCACGGTCATGCCCGGCAGTTCGAGTGGTGTACCGGGCACTGCTTCGAGAATCGCTGAGCCGTCGAGATTGACGGGGTCGACGACGGTCACCGCGCCAGTCCCGACGACATGCATGACATCGTCGGGGCTGATGAACGCTGCCGTATCCTCGTCGACGCCCAAGCCCAGCATGACCGGATTGTAGGCGATCGCGGTTACCAGACGGCCCAGGCGGTCACGCTCGCGAAAATGCTGGTCGATGATGTACCGCTCGGTGAGTCCGAGCCCCACCACGGTCGTGACCATCGCGGCGCGCGGCGCACTTCCTTCCTCACCGAACGCGATCATATGATCGCTCAGGAACGCTGCACCTGCACTGGTACCCGCGACCGGCATGCCCGCAGCGTACCTCGCACGCAGCAGCGTCGCCATCGGCGTGCCGCCGAGCATGGTGGCGAGCTTGAGCTGGTTGCCGCCCGTGAAGAACACCCCGGTTGCATCGGCGACCGCCTGCAGCAGTTCCGGCTTCGCTGCATCCTGGCGTGTCAGCAACGGAATGACTTGCGCCGACTGCTGGTGAAACGGCTCGAAGACACCCGCGTAGTAGACGGCGCAGTCGGCTTCGTTCGACGCCGTCGGAATGATGACGATGCGCGCGTCGCACCCTCCACACAGATCGATGAAGCGCGTCAGTATGTCTGGCGACTGCATACGTCCGCCGATCGGGACCAGCCATCCACGCGCGCTGACCGAAGCCGGCAGCGGCGTGATCGCAGCGTGTGCTTCTGGCGTGTCACCGTTTGACTCCATGGAACTGCACTCCTGTACGGATACGAATACGGATACGAACGACAACGGGGTAGCGTACCGGTGAGTGGCACGCTGGAACGTAAAGTGCCGAGCCGGTCACCATGCTCACACTCATCGAGAACGGTGAAATCTACGCACCTCAGCCGTTGGGGCGTGGGAGTGTACTCCTGCTGGATGGCCGGATCGGCAAGGTTGGCACCGTCGACCGCCGGGCTGTGGAGGCGCTCGACCTCGAACATCAGGTCATCGACGCCACTGGCTGCATCGTCACCCCGGGCCTGATAGACCCGCACGAACACCTGCTCGGCGGCAGCGGTGAAGGCGGCTTCAGCACCCAGACTCCGGAGATCACGCTCAACGAGATCGTGACAGCGGGCGTCACCAGCGTGGTGGGCGCCTTGGGCGTCGACACGACCATGAAGACCATGGCGGGGCTGCTCGCCCGCGTGAAGGGTCTCAAGGAAGAAGGCCTCTCCGCGTTTCTTTGGAGCGGCGGCTACAACGTGCCACCCAGTACGGTGACGCAGTCCATCCGCAACGACCTGATGTTCATCGACGAGGTCGTGGGTGCGGGGGAGATCGCCATAGCCGACGCGCGTGGCCTCTGCCCGCAGGCGCCAGAGCTCGCAAAACTGGTGCTCGATACGCATGTCGGCGGCATGTTGAGCGGCAAGGCGGGGGTGACGCACTTTCACGTCGGGAAGCACGAACAAGGGCTGAAGCGGCTCCGCGAACTGCTCGAGGGAGATTTCGCAATCACGGCCGACATGCTCTACCCGACGCACATCAATCGCAGCGAGCGGCTCATCGACGAAGCCATCGCACTCGCAGACCAGGGTGCGCACGTCGACATGGATACGGTGGACGGCGAGCTGGCGCGTTGGGTGCAGTACTACCTCGAGCATGGGGGAAGGCACGAGCAGCTCACGATCTCGTCGGATTCCGGCACGACCGGGCCGCGGAAGCTGTTCGACGAGTTTCGCCTGGCTGTCACCGAGGCGCGCATTCCGCTCGAGACCATGTTGCCGATGCTCACGACGAACACGGCGCAGGTGCTGCGTCTCAAGACCAAGGGACAGTTGAAAGCCGGCTTCGACAGCGACGTGCTCGTGATGCGGGGTGATTCCCTCGAAATCGTGCATGTGATTGCACGGGGCACGCAGATGGTGAAGGACGGCGCGCTCATCGTGCACGAAGGATTTCTCGAGACCATCGAACGTACCATCGACCTCGTGGGGCAGAAATGATCCGTACACGCAGCGGCCGTCTGATCGTCATCGGCGGGCATGAGGACAAGGAGGACGAGCGCGTCATCCTGCGCGCCGTGGCGAACGAGGCCAGGAACGGCGCGCTCGTCGTCGTCACTGCCGCCAGCGACCTTCCCCACGAAGTGTGGGCAGACTACGAGCCGATCTTCCGGGACCTGGGCGTCGAGGACGTGCGTCAGCTGCACGTGGACTCGCGCGAGCAGGCACTCGACGAGACGGTGCATGGTGTGCTCGACGGGGCCACGTGCGTGTTCTTCACCGGCGGCGATCAGCTCAAGCTCACGAGCCAGCTGGGCGACACGCCGGTATTCCAGAAGACGCGCGCGATCTACGAATCCGGCGGATGTGTCGCCGGAACGTCTGCCGGTGCGTCCGTAGTGTGCGAAACGATGATGGTATCGGGAGGCAGCTCCGCGTCACCGCGCGTGGGCGACGCGCTCCGCATGGCACCCGGGTTCGGGTTCGTGAGTGGCGTGATCATCGACCAGCATTTCGCCGAGCGGGGTCGTATTGGCCGACTCATCGGGGCCGTGGCGCAGAACCCCCGCATTCTGGGCATCGGCGTGGACGAGAACACGGCGCTGATCTGCGAACACGGCGTCAGTTGCACAGTGCTTGGCGAGGGCGCCGTGTATTTCGTCGACGCACGTGACGTCACCCAGAGCAACGTGGTGGACGATTCGACCGACCGGACACTCTCGGTGTTCAACATTCGTCTCCACCTGCTCAACATGGGCGACGAGTTCGACCTGCAAACGCGGGTGCCGGCGTGTCACTCCACTGAACAGGCGGAGGCGAAGGCCGGTATCAGCTAGCCCGTGATCTGGCCGGCTGGTGGCTGCAGCGCACGAACAGCGAGTGCGGCCGCCGCCTGCACAGCGGGCGCGACATCGTCCTTCAGCCGCTCGCGCGAAACGACGCGGCCACGATGCTCGACGACGACGTGCCCGTCTTCGACCCATGCCGCAGACCGCGCGCGGAAGCGGTCACGCTGCGTCACGTCGTTCTCGCCGGAAAACACCGCCACGGTACATCCCTGGTCACGCGCGTAATCCTGCACGTCCCACAGTTTGGCCGGAGCGACGAGCAGACCCTTGCGTGGCAGCGCATCGGCGATCACGGAAACGATGCGAGCCGCGCGCTCCGTGTCCTGATAGCGCTCCGGCACGTCCGTGAGGTCGGCGTCCATCACGACCGCGATGTCGCTCGCGGCATATGGCAACCCTGCCTGAAGTATGAATGCGGGGCTGACGTCGACGATGAGTGCCGCCTCATCTCCATGGCCTCGCGCAATCTCGGTGCGAAGTTCGGCTCGTGCGCTCCCGCCGGTCACGCCACACAGCACATGCGGC
>DASQZA010000397.1:0-23127 GCA_035638935.1 Gemmatimonas sp.
TTGCGAGTCGCAACGCGACGCGCAAGCGATGGGAGCGACGGCGCAACGGGCGTTGCGGTGGTGATCGAAGGCGGGAAGGAGTGGGCGCGCGCCGACGAATGGGAGGACGCACTACGACGCGCGAGCGTGGGAGTGAGCGGCGGCGTTCCGATGGGCGTCCACGGCGTCTGGTGGAAGAGCGACGATGCGATCGCGGCAGCGAAGGTGACGTCCCGTGACGGCGCGCGTGAGCGTGTACGTGCGAGTACGAGCGAGCGTGCGCACGTCGATGATCTCGCGCCGGAAGGGAGCGAAGCCTTTGATGCGCTCGCCTTCGCCCAGGTGAATCGTGGCGTGGCCGAGCAGCTGCGGCAGTTCGTGCTCGAGCAGGTGGTGTCGTTCGCGCCACAGCGCGTGATCGACGGGTACGCCGGAACAGGTTTGCTGAGTGAAGCGCTTGCTGCGGCGGGGGTGGCTGTCACCGCAATCGAAAGCGATCCTATGGCCACGGCGAGTGCAGCGCAGCGGCTCACGGGGTTTGCTGGGGTGCAGGTGATTACCGACCGGGTGGAGCGCGCCCTTCCGGGTCAGCTGCCCGCGGATGTCGTGGTTCTCAATCCACCCCGGCGCGGCGTTGACCCGGGCGTCGTGGAGACACTCGCCGGAGCGGCAGTGCGCGGTGTACGCGCGATCATCTACGTGAGCTGCGACCCTGCAACGCTTTCGCGCGACCTCGCGCGGCTGCCCGCGTGGCGCATCTGTGCACTGCGTTGCTACGACATGTTTCCGCAAACGGCCCATGTGGAGACCGTTTGTGTGCTCACCCCGGAGGAGTCGTGAAGTACGTCGTGGAAGTGAACGGCCAGCGGATCACCGTCGATCTCGACGGGCCAACTGCGACGGTCGACGGTATCGCGTTCGCGGCATCCCTGTCGCCGGCCGACGGCACTCCGGTCCGGCTGGTCCGGGTGGGCGAGGCCGTGCATCGGGTCCTCGCTCGGCGTGGCGAGAGCCGGGGGAAATGGGTCTTCGATCTCGACGGCACCCGGTTCGAGGCCGAGGCACTGGATGAGCGCATGCGCGCCATTCGCGACCTCACCGCGGCGGCCGAGGTCTCGTCAGGACCCGCGCCGCTGCTGGCCCCCATGCCTGGCCTCGTGGTGCGGGTCAATGTGGCCGTGGGAGACATCGTGAGCGCAGGGCAGGGCCTGGTCGTGGTCGAGGCCATGAAGATGGAGAACGAGCTACGGGCCGTGGCGCCCGGTCGCGTGCTCGCTGTGAAGGCAGCGGTAGGCGCCGCAGTCAACAAGGGCGCCGTCCTGGTCGAGCTCGGGGCGCTCGAGTAGCCCCCGCCGCGCCTGACGTCTGCCGCCTGTCGCCTGGCGTCTGATTGACACCCACCGGAAAGTTGGCTAACCTACGAGTCTGTCTCAATTTCCGTGAAGAACGCCCGCGTGATTTACCGGGACCGTCCCGCGAAATCCGACCGCGATCACGAGACAGGGCGTCGCGGGCAGATGAATTCAGGTTCGATTACTCAGCATGAAGACCTATAGCGCGACGCCGACGGATATCGATCGGCAGTGGTACATCGTGGACGCCGAAGGAATGGTGCTTGGCCGGCTCGCGTCGGAAATTGCCAAGATCATCCGTGGGAAGCACAAGCCGATGTATACGCCGCACATGGACACCGGTGACTTCGTCATCGTGATCAACGCGTCCAAGGTGCAGGTGACCGGCCGCAAGGCGGAACAGAAGACCTACTTCAGCCACACGGGCTACATGGGTCACGAGAAGCACACGCCGTTCGCCTCCGTGATGGCGAGCCATCCCGAGCGCATCATCGAGAAGGCCGTCTACGGCATGCTGCCGAAGACCGCACTCGGCCGGCAGGTGCTCCGCCGCAAGCTCCGCGTATACGCGGGCGCCGATCATCCGCATGTCGCGCAGACGCCGTCAGCGCTGACGTTTTCCAACGCTGAGGCCAAGTAATGTCCGAACAGATCCAGTCCGTCGGTCGCCGCAAGGAAGCGGTATGCCGCTTGTATCTCACGCCCGGCTCGGGCAAGTGGGACGTGAACGGCCGTACGCTCGGTGATTATTTCCCGCGTCCGACGCTCGTCTCCGCGATCCAGCAGCCGTTCACGTTGACCGATACGCTTGGGCGCTTCGACGTGAAGGCCCGCCTCGATGGCGGCGGAATGTCCGGGCAGGCCGGCGCCGTTCGCCTCGCAATCGCTCGCGCATTGGTCAAGCTCGACGAGTCCAACCGCAAGAAGCTGCGCGAGTTCGGCCTCATGACTCGCGATGCACGCGAAGTCGAGCGCAAGAAGCCGGGTCGTGCCGGCGCCCGCAAGCGCTTCCAGTTCTCCAAGCGTTAGTTCTGGTGAGCGACTGCGCGATCAGGCATCGCGCAGTCGCTCAACCACCGCAGTCGTTGGTGTAGTCGCAGTTGCAGCCGTAGTCGCTGTCTATCTCTCACGCTTCCCGAGTCCAGCGCGGGTGCCAGGGTCATACCGACCTGGTCGCACTGGACGCCGACGGAAGCGGACGATTTCAAACCTCAAGCAGGCCTAATTTCATGACGAGTCCGTCCCTCGAGCAGTTGCTCGCCGCGGGCGTCCACTTCGGGCATCAGACCCGTCGCTGGAACCCGAAGATGCGCCGGTTCATTTTCGCCGAGCGCAACGGCATTCACATCATCGACCTGCAGAAGACGCTGCGCCAGATCGAACTGGCTCAGAAGCTCGTCCGCGAGGTCGTGTCGCGTGGCGATCACGTGCTCTTCGTCTGCACCAAGCGCCAGCTCGCCGCCATCGTGCAGGCCGAGGCCGAGCGTTGCGGTGGCATGTTCGTGACCGAGCGGTGGTTGGGCGGCATGCTCACCAACTACCAGACCGTCAAGAAGCAGGTCCGCAAGCTCAAGGAGCTCGAGGCCGGCGCCGAAGATGGCACGCTTGCGAACTACACGAAGAAGGAACAGCTGCTGATGTCGCGGCAGCGCGAGAAGCTCGGCAAGTACCTGTCGGGCATCAAGACGATGAACCGGCTCCCGGGCCTGCTGTTCATCATCGATTCGAAGAAGGAGCGCATCGCCGTCAGCGAGGCCAATAAGCTCGGCGTGCCCATTGTGGCCATCGTCGACACGAACGCCGATCCGGACCTCATCACCGTGCCGATCGCGGGCAACGACGACGCAATCCGTTCGGTCGAGTTGATTGCGAAGGCCGTCGCCGACACGATCATCGAGGCGCGCGCATCCGCGCCGGCTCGTCCGTCGGATGATGACCAGGAGAGCTACACGTTCAGCTCCGACACCGGCTCCGCGCCAGCAGGCCGTGACCGCGGTGATCGTGGTGGAAACCGCGGTGATCGGGGCGATCGTGGTCAGGGTGGTCAGGGTGGTCAGGGTGGCGGCAGTGGTGCCGGATCTGGAGCTGGCGCTGGTTCTTCGGCGAGCGAAGACGAGAAGCGTCGTCGTCCGCGCCGTCGCCGTGCCAAGCCCGAAGCGATTGCCTCCCTGCGCAAGCCGGGATCGGAAGGCCTTGCTCCGGACGCCGTGGCCATCGAGGGTATGCCGGTCGACCAGGCGATTCAGGACGGTGATCATGCCGTGAAGAGCGTGGCGGCAGTCGCGCCGATCGTCGAGGCCATCGAAGCGGGTGTCGGTGGAACCGAAGCGCAGGTGGACCGCACGGAAGGAACGCTGGAGTAAGCTCCAGCAAGGCAGCGCGGGCCGCCGTTGGGCGTCGCCGAACGGCGTTGCCGAACGGCCTTGCCGAACGGCCTCGCCTGGCGGCCGAATGTAGCGCAGCTGCAGGACCGCGACGCCGCCGGCTTCAACCGGCGGCGTTCGTGCGAAAAAGAAGTGACCATGGCATCATACGAACATCTTTCGAATACAGGGCGCCGCGATGAGCACAACGATCTCCGCCAAGACAGTTTCTGAACTTCGCCAGCGCACGGGCGCCGGCATGATGGATTGCAAGAAGGCCCTCGAGGAAACGGCGGGCGACATGGACGCCGCCGTCGAGTACCTGCGCAAGAAGGGCATGGCCAAGGCCGACAAGCGTGCGGATCGCAGCACCAGCGAGGGCATCGTCGGCGGTGAGCTGTTGAACGACGGCGCGTCCGGCGTGCTCGTCGAAGTCGCGTGCGAGACCGACTTCGTCGCGCGCAACGAAGACTTCCAGAAGTTCGTGGCTTCGCTCGTGGCGCAGCTCGCTGCCTCGAAGGCAACGGACGCCGACACGTATCTCGCCGAGTCGTTCCACGGCGACGCGGGCCGTACGGTGTCCGAGTACGTCAAGGAGACGTCCGCCAAGACCGGCGAAGCGGTCAACGTGAAGCGGGTCGCGCGCTACGATGCCGGCGCGAATGGCCTGGTCGGCATGTACCGTCACCACAACGGCAAGCTCGGTACGCTCGTGCAGATCACTGCGCCGTCGGCCGAGGTTGCGCGTCATGAAGCGACGCGAGAGCTCGTCAAGTACATCGCCGAGCACGTGGCGGCGTCCGCGCAGACGATCGCGGTCGATCGCAACGGTGTGTCGGCGGACAAGCTCGAAAGCGAGCGTCGCGTCGCGGAAGGTCAGGCGCGCGAGGCCGGCAAGCCCGATGCGATGATCGACAAGATTGCGACGGGCAAGGTCGAGGCGTTCCTCAAGGACGTCACGCTCATGCCGCAGCCGTGGGTGCGCGATCCGGCACTCACGATCACGCAGCTCGTCGCCGAACATGGCAAGCGTGCTGGCGGCGCGGTGACCGTCGACAAGTTCGTGCGGATCCAGCTCGGCGCCGACTGATCCCCGTGAGCGAACCGCTCCGCTATCAGCGCATACTGCTCAAGCTGTCCGGCGAGGCACTCGCCGGCGGCAAGGGCGTGGGATTCGATTTCGACAGCATCGGATTCTTCGCCGACCAGATTGTGGGCGTGACGGGGCTCGGCGTGGAGCTGGGCCTCGTGATCGGAGGTGGCAACATCGTCCGCGGGTCACAGCTGTCGCAGATGGGCATGGATCGCGTCAATGCCGATTACATGGGTATGCTCGGCACCGTCATCAATGCACTCGCGCTCCAGGACGTGCTGGAGAAGAAGGGCGTGGACACGCGCGTCATGACGGCGATTCGTATGGAGGAGCTGGCGGAGCCGTACATCCGTCGCCGCGCCATTCGGCATTTCGAGAAGGGGCGGACCGTGATCTTTGCCGCGGGCACCGGTAACCCGTATTTTTCGACCGACACGGCGGCGGTACTGCGGGGAATCCAGATGAAGGCCGACGTGATCATCAAGGCCACGAGTGTGGACGGCGTGTACTCCGCCGATCCGAAGAAGGACCCGAATGCCGTGCTCTACGAGACCATCAGCTACCGTGACGTGATGCTCGAGGAGCTGCGGGTGATGGACCAGACGGCCATCACGCTGTGCAAGGAAAATCAGTTGCCGTTGATCGTGCTCAACATCAACAGCCCCGGTGCAATCGCCCGTGCCGTGCGGGGCGACCGCATCGGGACACTCGTCTCCTAGGATACGTATGACCACCATCCCGCAGATTCTGAGCAACACCAAGACGGGCATGGAGAAGGGCCTGGAGAACTCCAAGCGCGAGTTCTCGGGTATCCGCTCCGGCAAGGCTTCTCCCAACATGCTCGACTCGATTCGCGTCGAAGCGTACGGGTCGATGGTGCCGCTCAATCAGGTTGCCAGCGTGTCGGCCCCCGAGCCGCGCATCCTGATGGTCACGCCCTTCGACAAGGGTCAGGCCAAGGCAATCGAGAAGGCCATTCGTGAGTCGGAGCTCGGGCTCGACCCGGCACACCAGAGTGGCGTGATCCGCGTCCCGTTGCCGTCGATGAATGAGCAGCGACGGAAGGAGCTGGTGAAGGTGCTCAACACGCTCGCCGAGGACGGCCGCATCGTGATCCGGCATGCGCGCACGGACGCTCGCGACAAGATCAAGAAGCTCGACGGCGTCTCCGAGGACGACAAGAAGAAAGCCGAGAAGGACCTGCAGAAGCTGCACGACGACTTCATCGGCAAGCTGGAGACCATGCTCAAGGCGAAGGAAGCCGAAGTGATGGAAGTCTGATTCCGCGTCGCGGTCGGGACGCTCGTACGCTCGAATTCAACGGACCCCATGCCTGATTCCGAATCGGATCTGCTGGCGCGCATCCGCGTGCATGGGTCCGTACCGCGGCACATTGCGATCATCATGGACGGCAATGGCCGCTGGGCGCGCGAACGTCACATGCCGCGTCCGTTCGGCCACCGGTCCGGCATGAAAGCGGTGCGTGCCGTTGTCGAAGGCTGTCTCGAGGCCGGCGTGGAATGGCTGTCGCTCTTTGCTTTCTCGCAGGAGAACTGGCAGCGTCCCGAGACCGAAGTCTCGGCACTCATGTCGCTGCTCGAGGAGTACATCGCGCGCGAGGCGGAGGAGCTGCGCACGCAGGGCGTGCGTGTGCGCGTGCACGGCAGTATCGAGCGTCTGAATGCACCCGCAGCCGCGGCGGTCGAACATGTGATGCGCGCGACTGCGTCGGGGACGAAGCTCGGGCTCAACCTCTTCATCTCGTACGGTGGGCGCGCGGAGCTGGTGCGCGCCGCGCAACTGCTCGCGAGCGACGTGCAAGCGGGCGTACTCGCGCCCGGCGACATCGACGAAGCGGCCTTTCGCGACAAGCTGTTCACCGCCGGCTGCCCCGATCCCGACCTGCTCATCCGCACGTCAGGCGAACGCCGGCTGTCGAACTTCCTGCTCTGGCAGGTCGCGTACGCGGAGCTCTACATCTCGAACGTGCTCTGGCCCGACTTCGGCCGCGCCGCACTCTACGAGGCGATCCTGGACTTTCAGGGTCGTGACCGGCGCTTCGGCCGCGTCTCTGCGTAGCGCGCGGCCGTCCCATGACCGCACTGCAGTGAGCGCACTGCGATGAGCAGGCTGCGATGAGCGAGTTGTTGCGCCGCGTCATCGTGGCGCTGATCGGCGCTCCGATTGCGCTCGCGGTGATCTGGTTCGGCGATGCCGCGCTCGCGACGCTCGCTGGAGGACTCGCCGCGGTGGGTGCCTGGGAGTTTTACCGCATTGCGCGCGACGCGGGACACGCGCCGATGGTGCCGATCGGCGTGGCGCTCTCCGCGCTAATTCCTCTGCTCACGCATGCGCACTATCTCGGCGTGGTGCAGATACCCTTGTCCGCGTTGCCACTCGTCGTGCTTGCATTGCTGGCGGTGGCCCTGTTCACGCGTACCGTGGCCGAGAAACCGGTCGGTGCGGTTGCCACGACGCTGCTCGGCGTCGCGTATACAGGGGTCACCCTGAGCTTCGTGTATGCCCTCCGCTACTTCGGCTATGCGGTTGGAGACGTGGCCGGAGCGCTCGTGGTGATCCTGCCCGTCGTGCTCACGTGGGCAAGCGACGTCGGGGCGTATTTTGCCGGACGCGCGATAGGTGGTCCAAAGCTGATGCCGTCGGTCAGTCCGGCAAAAACGGTATCCGGTGCGGTCGGAGGGATCATGGCCACCGCGATCGTATGCTGGCTGTTCGTGAAATTCCTGCTGGTGCCGCATGCACAGCTTGCGTTCACCACTGGCGGCATCGTGCTTTTCGGCGTCGGCATCAGCGTGACCGCGCAGGTCGGTGACCTCGTGGAGTCGTTGTTCAAGCGTGAGGCCGGCGCCAAGGACAGTGGCACGCTGTTCCCGGGCCACGGCGGCGTGCTCGACCGGCTCGACTCGCTTTTCTTCGTGCTGCCGGTCGCGTTCGCGCTCTACGGATGGCTCCTGATCGCTGTGCCGACGTGAGCGCGCCCGTCGGCGTCGCTGTGCTGGGATCGACGGGCTCGATCGGTGTCAGCGCCCTGCGGGTACTCGAACGTCAGCGCGAGCGCTTCACCCCGGTCGCGCTCACGGCAAACGCCAACCGCGACGCGCTCGCGTTGCAAGTGGAGCGCTGGAAGCCGGCGTTCGTCGGCCTCGTCAGCGATCACCCCACGAATCGTCCAGCCGCGCATCGCGATTGGGCGTGCGGACCGGAATGCCTGGTGCAAGCCGCCACCCGGGACGACGTCGGCATCGTCATCAATGCCATCGTCGGCGCGGCCGGGTTGCCCGCGACACTCGCCGCGCTGAGGCGCGGCAAGCGCGTCGCGCTCGCCAACAAGGAAACGCTCGTCGTGGCCGGCGACATCGTGACCGAGACCGCGCGCGCGCACGGGGGCGAGCTCGTGCCCGTCGACAGCGAGCATTCCGCCATCCTGCAGTGTCTCGCGGGCCGGCAGCCGCAGGAAGTGCGTCGGCTCGTGCTGACGGCGTCCGGTGGCCCGTTCCGGGAGTGGAGCGCCGATCGCATCGCGGGAGCCACCGTGCAGGATGCGCTCAAGCATCCCACCTGGCAGATGGGCTCCAAGATCACGATCGACAGCGCCACACTCGCGAACAAGGCGCTCGAGGTCATCGAGGCGCATCACCTGTTCGGGATGCCGTATGATCGCATCGACGTGGTGGTGCACCCGCAAAGCATCGTGCATTCGTTCGTGGAGTTCGTCGACGGGAGCGTGCTCGCCCAGCTCGGCGTGCCGTCAATGGAACTGCCGATACTTTTTGCGCTCACCTGGCCCGATCGCGTACCCGATGCCGGGCTGCCGGCCTTCGACCCGGTCGCCTTGAGTGGCCTGACATTCGAACCCGTGCGGCGCGAGGACTTCCCGATGCTGGACCTGGGGATCGGTGCAGGCCGACGCGGTGGTGCGGCGCCGGCAGTCTTCAATGCGGCGAACGAGGAATGCGTGGCCAGATTTCTCGACGGTGGCGTCACGTTTGGCGCGATCGCGGACGGCGTGTCGGCCGCATTGGGGGCGCTTGGTGCCATGCCGGGTGAGACCCTGCCGGAGTTGCTCGCAGCGGACGCGGCGGCTCGCGAATTCATTCGGAACCGCCCCTGAGCGGCAGCGGTATGTGCTGAACAGCAGGCATCCGCCCTTTCAGCGGGGCGAACCGAACGATAAGCTGCCGCAGAGCCGCTGTGGCGCGACCATGTGCTTGTTCATGCGCTTGTTCAGATGAGGGATCGTTGTCCATGAAGTCGATCGCGTCGATGCTGGCTCCGTTTCTGGTGTTCGGGCTCGTGGTGTTCGTGCACGAGCTCGGGCATTTTCTTGCCGCCAAGCTGGCCGGTGTGTATGCGCCTGTCTTTTCGCTGGGCTGGGGGCGCCGTCTGTTCGGCGTGCGGCGTGGGGAGACCGACTACCGCGTGTCGCTGATCCCGCTCGGGGGGTACGTGCGCATGGCCACGCGCGAGGATGACGCGATGGCCGGCATCGAGGGAGGTGCGGATCGTGGCTCGCTCGACCCGCATGAACGTCCCGCTGATGTTGCGCCGGGCCTCTGGGATCCCAATGCCATGGCGCCATTTGGCCCGAAGGCAGTGCCGCCCGATCGCTGGGTAGAAAACAAATCCGTCCCGGCGCGCGTGTTCATCCTGTCGGCCGGGGTGTTGATGAACATCCTGCTGACGATCGTGGTGTCGAGCTGGATCTTCTTCTCCTACGGGACCTACGGTGCGACGGCATCGTTGTCACCCGTCGTCGACTCCGTCACGGTGGGCTCGGCGGCCGCCGCCGCGGGTGTCGCACCAGGCGACAGCATCGTCGCGATCAACAGGCAGCCGGTGCAACTCTGGTCAGAGGTGCTCGACCGCGTCGGCAAGGCGTCCGGGCAGCCGGTTGATGTCGAGGTGCAGCGCGGCACCGAGCGGATCTCGACGACGATGACACCGCGCCTGACGGCCGTCATCGATCCGCAGACCGGCGATTCCAGCATGGTGCCCCGCATCGGCGTGATGGTGCGTAACCCGCGCGTGCCGGTGGGGTTCGTGGAATCGATCCAGTACGGCACACGGGCCACGTGGAGCATGACCACGAACGTGGCGAGCACGTTGAAGGGCCTCGTCTCCGGTTCCATCTCCACGAAGAATCTCGGCGGGCCGATCGCCATCGCGCGGACGTCCGTGCAGGCGGCCAAGAGTGGTGCCGAGACGCTCTGGTCGCTCATCGCGTTCCTCAGCATCAACATCGCCATCCTGAACCTCGTGCCGATTCCGGTGCTCGATGGCGGTCAGATTCTGCTCGTGCTCGCAGAAGCAGTGAAGGGCAAGGCATTCAGCGGACGTGCGCGAGAAGCGTTCGCCCGCGTCGGAGTGCTGGCCGTGCTGGCGCTCATCATTCTCGTGACGTTCAACGACTTGCGCGCGGTCTTCACTCGTTGAGGCGGATCGTGCTCGTTGCGGCGATGGTGCTGGCGGGCTGCTCGACCATTCGTGGTCGCACCGGTGCAACTGTGCCGCCAGCCTCCGCGCCCATACCTCGTGATGCCGCGCGTTTCGAGATCGAAAGCGTCGACGACAGCACGGCGCGTTTCCGCCGGGCCGAGGCGACGTGGATTCGACCGGGCACCCTTGTCTATGCCGTGGATCCCGCAAAACGCGATGCTCTGGTTGCACGGTTGCGCGTACTGGGCACGGACAGCGGGCGAATGACAGCGCTCGTTACCTCGCAGGTCACACGGGTGACCACCGAGCATTTTCTCCTCGCCGTCAAGCCTACTGTGCGCTGGTATCGCGATGCGCGCTTCTGGTGGGGACTGGCGGGCGGCGGGGCAGTGGGCGCAACCGGTGCCGTGATCGCGCGCTAAAAAGACGGTGGGTCGGCGTGCTGGCGACGCGGGACGCTAGCGTGTCGGCAACTCTCGGCCGCACTGCATCCGTACGCGCAGCCGGAAGGGTGAACCGTCCTGGCGGCGGCGAATGTCGACCGTGTCGGGCCCGTAGGACGTACAGCGTGGGTGGGAAGCGCTGATGACGTGCCAGCCGGTAGCGACGGTGGTTGCTTTGTTGTCTGACGCGCGCGTTTTGAGGCTGTCACCCCCATCGAGCGGCTTGAAAATTACCAACGCCTCGGGCGGATTGACATCGAGGATGAGTCCCACGCAGGAGCGCACGGGGATGCGCACGGTGTATTCCGAGCCCCGCGCCACCTGCACGCTGGTATCGCGACTCGCGGTTCCACAGTCGATCGATGCGTCAACGATCACGGCGCGCAACCGCACGACCGACGGGGCGGTGCGTTCGCCAGACCAATGTGCTTCGCCGACGCGTTCGCCATTCACATAGATCGCGGCATTTTCGGCGGCCATCACCGTCAAGGTCGCCTTGGCCGCCGGTGTTGCACGCGCGAGGCGGGCCGCTTCAGCCGCGGTCGGGATCGGCGTCACGGATGGGGTGCTCATGTTGATCGTCACACCACCGCCGGAGTCGCTGCCCGTGGGGCTCTGTGCCGCAAGCGCACGGATCGAGTCCCCACGCGTGGAATCGAGGGCGACGCTTCCAGCATCCGCGGTGCCGCCAAAGGCTCGTGCAATCATCCCGGTCCGCGAGTCGACCGCCCACACGCTCGCCACGAGCAGCCCGGCGAGCGCCACGGCTCTCGCGGTGCGCTTCCACACCGGCGACTCGACCACCGGCAGCGGCACTACCGGCGTGAGGTCGATGACCGTCTGCGACGACGAGTGCGGCGTGAGCATGCTGCCACGATCGAGCGGTGCGGTCGGCAGCGTGGCGAGCGAATCGGCGAGCTGAATCGCGGTGTTGAATCGTTCGTCGGGGTTCTTGGCCAACAGGCGGAGCAGCGTCGCTTCGAACGCCGGCGAAATGTCCGGCACGTACTCGCTGGGCGGCGGCGGCGGGGCCTCCACGTGCTGCCGCGCGACGGCATACCAATCGTCCCCTTCGAACGGCAGGTGACCGGTCACCGCGCGGAAGAGTGTCACCCCAAGCGAATACAGGTCGCTCCGGCCGTCCAGATCCTGCCCACGGGCCTGTTCGGGACTGAAGTAGTGCGGGGTGCCCATCACCTGATTCGTCGCGCTGAGCGACGCGTCGCTCGACAGCGCGCGCGCGAGCCCGAAATCAGCGACGACGGCCTCGCCGGCTGACCCGATCAGGATGTTGTCCGGCTTGATGTCGCGATGGATGATGCCACCGGCGTGCGCGATCGCTAGCGCCGCCGCGATGTCCAACCCAAGCCGCACCACTTCGGGCTCTGGTAACCGCGTCACGAGCTCCAGCCGGCGTGCGAGCGAGAGGGGCAGGAGGTCCATGGCCACGAATGACGCGCCGTCGGACTGCCCGACGTCGCGGACCGTGACGATGTTCGGATGCCGGAGTCGCGCAGCCGTGGCGGCCTCGCGGCGAAACCGCGCCTCGGCGGCTTCCTGGCCCGCGAACTCGGGCCGCAGGATCTTGAGGGCGACCGGAATCTCGAGGTCGCGATCGATTGCCTCGTATACCCACGCAAACGCTCCGACTCCGAGGAGACGGATGACGCGGTATTTGCCAATCTGCCGGCCGAGGTAGCGATCAGGCAAAGGCTGGTCCTTTACAGGAAGTGAGAAGGTGAGTAAACTGCCATGCTTCCCTGAAATACGCGCTACTAACTGCGCATGAGCACCCGGCGGCGTGCGCCGAGAATATTACGACGATGGCGTTCGATAAGGCACTCACGATCGACAAGTACCGGTCCCACGAAGGGGACACCGGTTCCACCCGCGTACAGATCGCGATCCTCACGGATCGGATCAACTACCTGACGGGTCACTTCCGTACCCACGCCAAGGACCATCACGGCCGGCGCGGGTTGCTCAAGATGGTTGGCAAGCGTCGCCGGCTCCTTGACTATCTGAAGCGCACTGATGTCCAGGGGTATCGTACACTCGTTCAGAACCTTGGTCTCCGCTACTGAGCGGTACCACGCCTAGTCGTCGCGCGGGGGCACATGTGCCTCCCGCGCGATTTGCGTTTCACAAGAGGTCATTCTTTACATGATGCATCGTATCGAGCGGACGTTCGCCGGTCGCCCCCTGGTCATCGAGACTGGACGTATGGCGAAGCAGGCAGCCGGATCCGCCATTGTCCAGTTCGGCGAGACCATGGTGCTCGCCGCCGTCACGGTCAGTGACAAGCAGAGCACCCTGCCGTTCTTCCCGCTGACGGTCGAGTACAAGGAGAAGACGTACGCAGCCGGCAAGATCCCGGGCGGCTTCATCAAGCGTGAAGGTCGGCCGAACGATCACGAGATCCTCGCCTGCCGCATCATCGATCGCTCCATCCGGCCGCTGTTCCCGGAAGGATTCCAGAACGAAGTGCAAGTGTTCATCTACGTCATCTCCGCCGATCAGGAGAATGCCGCAGACGTGCTTGCACTCGTGGCGACGTCGTTTGCGCTGAACGCCTCGAAGATCCCGTTTGCCGGTCCCATTGCCGGCGTGCGCATCGGGCGTGTGCAGGGACACTGGGTGCTCAATCCGACGTTCCAGCAGCTCGGGTTTTCCGACCTGGATTTCGTCGTGGCTGGCTCGCAGGACAGCATCGTCATGATGGAAGGCGGCGCGATCGAGGTGTCGGAAGCCGACGTGCTCGAGTCGCTCAAGGTCTCGCGTGACGGTATCCGCGAGCTCATCGCGATGCAGAACGAGCTGCTGCCAAAGGTCCAGCAGTCGAAGATGGAGTGGAAGAAGGCGGAGGCGCTCGAGAGCGTCGTCGTGCGCACGAAGGAACTGGCCTCCGGCAAGATCAACGAGGCGCTCAACCAGAAGGACAAGCACACCCGCATCGAGGCCGTGTCGCGCGCGAAGCGTGAGCTGTACGAAGGGTTGCTTGTCGAGTTCCCGGACAACGGCAAGGACGTCAATACCGCGCTCGGCGACGTCGAGTACAACGAGCTGCGTTCGCAGGTGCTCAGCTCGGGGCTGCGCGTCGACGGCCGCAAGCCGAACGAAGTGCGTGGCATCAGCATCGACACCACCGTGCTGCCGCGTGCGCACGGCTCGGCGCTGTTCACGCGTGGTCAGACGCAGGCGCTCGTCGCCGCGACGCTCGGCACCGCGAAGGACGCGCAGCGTCTCGATACGATCAACGAGGCCGGCGAAACGACCAAGTCGTTCATGCTGCACTACAACTTCCCGCCGTTCTCCACGGGCGAAGTGCGCCCGATGCGCGGCACGAGCCGCCGCGAGATCGGTCACGGCAACCTGGCCGAGCGCGCGGTGCAGGGCGTGCTGCCGGATTTCGCCGACTTCCCGTACACGATTCGCATCGTCTCCGACGTGCTCGAGTCGAACGGGTCGTCGTCGATGGCCTCGGTGTGCGGCGGCTCGCTTGCGTTGTTCGATGCGGGGGTGCCCCTGAAGGCTGCGGTCGCCGGTGTAGCGATGGGCCTGATCATGGAAGGCACGAAGTACGCGATCCTCACGGACATCCTTGGCACCGAGGACGCACTCGGCGACATGGACTTCAAGGTCGCAGGCACGAAGGACGGCATCACGTCCATTCAGATGGACATCAAGATCAACGGACTCGATCTGAAGATCATGGAGGAAGCGCTCGCGCAGGCCCGCGAGGGACGGCTGCACATCCTCGCCGAAATGGACAAGGCGCTCGCCGCGCCGCGTGAGGAGCTGTCCAAGTATGCGCCGCGCATCGTGACGGTGCAGATCCCGGTCGACAAGATCGGTGAGCTCATCGGCCCGAAGGGCAAGAACATCCGTGGCATCCAGGAAGAGACGGGTGCCGAGCTCACGGTCGACGATGATGGTACGGTTACCATCGCCGCCGTCGGTGGGGAGTCGATGGAGCGCGCGAAGCAGATGGTACAGGCAATCACGGCGGAAGCCGTCGTCGGCGAGTCGTACGAGGGTGTGGTGAAGACCGTCACCGCGTTCGGCGCGTTCATCGAGATCATGCCTGGCACCGAAGCGCTGCTGCATGTGTCCGAGATGAAGCACGAGCGTGTCGACAAGCCGGAAGACGTGGTCAAGAAGGGTGACCGGGTCACCGTCAAGCTGATCGACCGCGACGAGCGTGGTCGCCTGCGCTTATCGATGAAAGCGCTGTTGCCGCGCCCGGAAGGCATGCCGGAGGAAGCGCCGCGTGCCGAGCGCCCGCCGCGTGAAGAGGGCAGCAATGGTGGTGGCCGCGATGGTGGCGGTCGCGATCGTGATCGCGGAGGCCGGGGTGGTGGTGGCGGTCGCCGCTGATGCGCCCGCGCTGAACCGTACGGATCTGCCGAATGGCCTGACCGTGCTCTCGGAAGCAGTTCCGGGAGCGCGGTCGGTTGCTTTCGGAGCCTGGGTTCGCGCGGCGACGCTGCATGAACGTGCGGAGCAGATGGGTGTGTCACACCTGCTCGAGCACATGGTGTTCAAGGGGACCGCGTCACGCAGCGCCGCCGAGATCGCGCTGTCCCTCGAGACGCTCGGGGGCTCGCTCGACGCGTACACCGAACGCGAGCACACGTCGTATCAGGCTCGCGTGCTCGACGAGCACCTGCACGACGCGACCGCGGTGATCGGTGACCTGATCTTCGAACCCACGCTGCGCGAATCCGATCTCAAGCTCGAGCGAAACGTGATTCTCGAAGAGATCAGCATGGTCGACGACACGCCGGACGACGTGATCTTCGACGTGCACAATCGTGCGCTCTGGGGCACGCACTCGCACGGGTACCCTATCCTCGGCACACGCGACACCGTGAAGGCGATGCGCGTCGACGATCTGCGTGCGTTGCACGAACGCGCGTATCATCCCGGCCGGATCGTGGTGGCCGCGTCGGGTCATATTCAACACGACGCGTTGCTGGCGTCACTCGAACGGTCCGGATGGCTCGCGCGAACGCTCGGTGACGTCACGCCCTTCGTCGTGCCGGCGGCGACGCCATCCGCGCCGGCCGCACAGCATGTGGCACGAAAGGACATCGCGCAGACGCACGTGGTGCTCGGCTCGTCCGCAATTGCGCACGGCGACCCACGCCGCTTCGCCTTCGCGCTTCTCGGCATGCTCTTGGGCGGTGGCATGAGCTCACGGCTCTTCCAGCGTGTGCGCGAAGAGCTGGGACTCGCGTACAGCGTGTACACCTTCAGTTCGTCATACGCAGACACGGGTGCGCACGGTGTCTACCTCGCCAGTGCACCGGAAACGGCGCAGCAGGCGCTCGACGCGGTTCGGGAGACACTCGACCGGGTCGTGCAGGATGGCCTCTCTGCAGCAGACCTGGCGGCCGGCAAGCGGCAGCTTCGTGGCCAGCTCGTGCTGTCGATGGAAGGCGTTTCGTCGCGCATGTATCGTGCGGCGACGACAGCGCTCTACAACGAACCGCACCGCACGATCGATGAGCTGCTCGCGCTCGTCGACGCGATCGACCGTGACACCGTACTCGCGATCGCGCGTGAATTCTTCGATCCCGCGCGTCAAACGCTCGTCAGCCTCGGGCCGAAGGCTGTTGCCTGAGCGCTGAACCCGCGCTGCCGTGCCCATTTCATTTTCGATACTGCCCCAGACCGCAAGGACACTCCCCAACATGCGTATCGGCGTACCCAAAGAGATCAAGACCAACGAGAACCGTGTGGCGCTCGTGCCGGCCGGCGCGGAAGCGCTGACGGCTGCAGGCCACGAAGTATTCGTGGAAGCCGGGGCCGGGATCGGCAGCGGTTTCGAGGATTCCGATTACATCGAAGTCGGCGCGAAGATGGTGCCGGACGCCGCAACGGCATGGGGCAACGCCGAACTGCTGCTCAAGGTGAAGGAGCCCATCGAGCGGGAATGGGGATTCCTGCGCCGGGACCTGACGCTGTTCACATATTTTCACTTCGCGGCCGACGAAGCGCTGACGCGGGCGCACCTCGCCAGCGGCGCGACGTGTATCGCGTACGAGACGGTTGAACTGCCGAACCGGGAGTTGCCGTTGCTGACGCCAATGTCCGAGGTGGCGGGCCGCATGGCCGTCCAGGAAGGCGCGAAATACCTGGAGAAGCTCTATGGCGGCCGCGGCGTGTTGCTGGGCGGCGTGCCCGGCGTGGCGCCCGCCAAGGTGGTCATCCTTGGCGGTGGCGTGGTCGGGATCAACGCAGCGAAGATGGCTGCGGGCCTCGGCGCAAAGGTGGTCGTGCTGGATCTGTCGCTGGAGCGACTGCGGTACCTCTCCGACGTGATGCCGGCCAACGTGCAGCTGGTGCACTCCAACCGCCACAACATCCTGGAGCAGATCTCCACCTGCGACCTGGTGATTGGTGGCGTGCTGATTCCGGGTGCAAAGGCGCCGAAGCTGGTGCGGCGTGCCGACCTGGCGCGCATGCGGCCCGGTGCCGTCATCGTCGACGTGGCTGTCGACCAGGGTGGATGCATCGAGACCATCAAGCCGACGACCCACGAAAACCCCACGTATGTGGTGGACGGCATCATCCACTACGGTGTCGCCAACATGCCGGGCGCCGTGCCCCGCACGTCGACACTCGCGCTCACCAATGCGACGTTGCCGTACACGTTGCAGCTGGCGAACAAAGGCTGGAAAGCCGCGCTGCGCGACAACGGCGCGCTGCTCAAGGGCCTCAACATGTCGGAGGGGAAGGTGACCTACGGCGGGGTTGCCGAGTCATTCGGGATGGAACTGACAGCGCCAGAGACCTGCGTGAACTGATACAGGCGCCGTCACAAGCGTGACCTGGCACACGCTAGGTCACGCTGCAGCAATGGCTTGTTCGCATCTGTCTCCACCGATACCTTACCACCTCGCCGCACCGCACAAATTCCAGTCGGCGCAATAGCCGCCCTATACCCCCTCGGATGTTCTGGCCCTTCAAGAAGGCGAATTCGTTCTTTCCGGCGAACGCCATTGCCGTCGATCTTGGCACGGCCAACACGCTGATTTACGTGAAGGGCGAGGGGATCGTGCTCAACGAGCCCTCGGTCGTCGCGCTCGACCGAGAGACGAAGAAGATCAAGGGCGTTGGCCTCGAGGCCAAGCGGATGCTCGGGCGCACGCCTGACGGCATCATGGCCGTGCGGCCCATGAAGGACGGCGTGATTGCCGACTTCGACGTGACGGAAAAGATGCTGCGCTATTTCCTCACGCTCGTGATCGACAAGCACGTGTTCAAGGTGAAGCCGCGCGTCATCGTGTGTGTGCCATCGGGCATCACGGAAGTCGAGAAGCGCGCCGTGCGTGACTCCGCGCTCGGTGCCGGCGCGAAGGAAGTGTTCATGGTGACGGAACCCATGGCCGCGGCAATCGGTGTCGGATTACCCGTCGAATCGCCGACCGGCAACATGGTGATCGACATCGGTGGCGGTACGACGGAGATCGCCGTGATCGCGTTGTCCGGGATCGTCAGCGATACGTCGATTCGCACCGGCGGGGACGAGCTCGACATCGCCATCGTGCAGTTCATGCGCAAGAACTACAACTTGCTGATCGGCGAACCCACCGCCGAGCAGATCAAGATCCAGATCGGCTCGGCGTATCCCGTCGGCGAAGAGCGCGAGATGGAAGTCAAGGGTCGCGATCTCGTGTCGGGCATCCCGAAAACGGTGCGCGTGCACAGCAGCGAGATTCGCGAGGCCATTCAGGAACCGATTCAGCAGATCATCGATGCGGTGCGTCGCGCGCTCGAGATCACGCCGCCTGAGCTTGCGTCCGACATCGTCGATCGCGGCATCGTCATGACAGGCGGCGGTGCGCTGATCCGCGGCCTCGACGTCCTGCTCAGCCAGGAGACCGGTCTGCCGATTCACGTCGACGACGATCCCCTCACCTGTGTCGTTCGGGGCACAGGCAAGATCCTCGACGACGAAGAGAAGTACTGGTCGGTTCTCACGACCTGAGGAGGGCGCAGTGGCTCGGAGCGTCCGCGGAGGGAGCCGGCTCGACTCGGGACTGCTGATTGCCTGCGTCGTACTGTCGGTGCTCGCGCTCGTCATCAAGGGTGACGTGCGCGATCGTGTTTCGGCGACATTGCGCACGACGGTGCTCGCGCCGCTCGTCGCACTGGAGGGCCGGTCGGCCGCGATTCGCGCCACGGTCACCTCGCGCAGCGACGTGCTGAACACGCGCGGCGAGTTGGCGGTGCGCGCGCTCTCGGTGCAGGCGCTGACGGATGAGAACGATGCCCTGCGCCGTATGGTGGGCCTCGGCGCGCGCCTGCGCGACGGGTTCGTGGTGGCCGAGCTGCTGCCGACACGCGGCACGAACGACGACTTCACCATCGCGCTCAATGTGGGCACGAACGTGGGCGTCATGCCGTATTCGCCGGTCGTCAGCGCGGACGGTCTGGTGGGGATGGTGCGCACCGTCGACGCGAACACGAGCTACGCCATCACCTGGGCGAGTCCCGAGTTTGCAGTGAGCGCGATGAGCGCGGACGAGACCGCGTTCGGTATCGTGAAGCCGCACCTGGGGACCGGCGCCGACCGCTGGCTGCTCGAGTTGCGAAGCGTCCCGTATCGCGCGAACGTCGATTCCGGTACGCTCGTCGTGAGCGCGGGAATGGGCGGGACGTACCCGCGGGGCATACCGATTGGAACGGTGCTCAGTGAGATCTCGACGACGGAGAAGTGGGCGCGCACTTACCTCTTGCGCCCTGCAGTGCTCCCCAAGTCGCTTGGCCCGCTCATCGTGATGCTTCCACCACGCGCGGCGCGCGGCGTGAACGGAGTCTGGACGACCGTGACGTCGGCCGACAGCGCGGCCAGGGCCGTCGCTACCGCCGGCGACTCGCTCGCCCGCAACGCGGCGCTCGACGAACTCGCCGCGCGACGAGCCGCACAGGACTCCACGGGCGTCGACAGCCTCGCCCGCGACACGATCGTGCGACGGCCGGTCACGCGCGCCGACAGCGCGCGCGCGGACAGCGCGCGCCCGGCCCGCACCGCACGGCCGGATACGGCGCGCCCGCGTCCCACGGGGCCACCTCCCGTCAGCCTCCTCCGCGACGGGCCTCCTCCACCGGACGAGTCGCGATGAGCGTGCAACCATGAGGGCACCTCAGTCGCAGTCCGGTGTTGGATCAGCAGCGCGCGCGCTCATCGGATTTGCATTGCTGGTCACCGCGCACTTCGGAGTGCGTCCGTTGTTCGGTTCGCGCGTCATGGTCGACTTTCTCGTCATCGCGGCACTCTTCGCAGCCGTTCGAATCCGTCCGGGCCTCGCTGCGCTGCTCGGCTTCGTGCTCGGACTGAGTGCGGACGCCCTGGCGCCCGGATCGTTCGGTGCGGCGACGCTGGCGCTGACGCTGATCTCGTTCTGCGCTTCCTGGCTGAAAGCGGTATTCTTCGCCAATCACATCGCGCTCACCGGCCTGTTCATCTTTCTGGGCAAGTGGTGCTTCGATGCGGTCTATGTCGTCTTGGGCGGCGGCGTGCGTGGCGTTGATCTCGTCGTGCAACTGCTGCTCTGGACACCGCTCGCCGCAGCGCTCACGGCGGCGGTCGCGGTACTTCTGCTGACAATCTTCCGTCCGTTGTATCGCTCCCAGGCTGCGTAGCGTGTCCATCGTGCGCCACCTGCGTCACTCATGAGGGGGACATCGTGAGTCATCATCCGAACGAAGTCGTGCGTCGCGCCCGGGTTGCGCGGGTCTTGCTCGTGCTGTCGTTCGTCGCGCTCTGCTCGGCCTTCTTCCGCACGCAGGTGCTGCAGAATGCACAGTATGTGCTGCGCTCCGAGACCAATCGGCTGCGTGCGGTTCCGTTGCCCGGCGCGCGCGCAGTCATTCTCGATCGCAAGGGCGAGATCATCGCGGAGAACCTGCCCGGGTACTCCGTTTCGCTGCTCGTACCGAACGAGGACTCGTTGCGGTCGGCCTTGCGCGCGCTGAATGCCGTCGTGACAATCGATTCGCTGCAGCAGAAGAAGGCCGTGCGCGACTTCCGGGCCGCGCCCTCGCGACCGGCCGTCATTTTCAACGATGCGTCGTTCCAGGTCGTCTCCGTACTGGAAGAGCATCGCGTCGACTTTCCGGGGCTGCTCATCCAGAGTTCGCCCAAGCGCTACTATCCCGACGGCGAAGCCATGGCGTCGCTCATCGGGTATGTCGGCTTGATCACCGAAGACGAGCTCGCACTGCCGAAGTTCGCCGACTACAAGCCGGGACAGCAGGTTGGCAAGCTCGGACTCGAGCTACAGTACGAAGCGCAGATTCGCGGGCGGGAAGGGAGTCGCTACGTCGAGGTGGATGCCCGCAATCGCGTCGTGCGCGACAACGGCGTTCGCGCGGATGAACCGGCAGAGTCTCCGCCGCCGCTGCGCACCAATCTCGACATGGATCTGCAGCGGTACGCGCACGAGTACTTCGGCGATTCGCTGCGCGGTGGCGTTGTGGCACTCGATCCGACCACCGGCGGCGTGCTCGCCCTCTACAGTGCACCGACCTACGACGTGAATCGGTTCATTGGTGGCGTGTCGAGCAGCTATTACAACAGCCTGTTGACGGACCCGCACCGACCGCTCGAGAATCGCGCGACTCGCGGACGGTACGCACCGGCGTCGACGTTCAAGCTTGCAACGGCGGTGATGGGCATGAAGATGGGCCTCGTGAACATCAACACGCGGATGACCGAGCCGTGCCGGGGCAGCTATTTCCTGGGCCGTACGTTCAAGTGCTGGGATCACAGCGGGCACGGTGACGTGACGCTGGCGCAGGCCATCCAGAAGTCGTGCGACGTGTACTTCTATCAGCTGGCGTTGCGCATCAAGCTCACGAATCTGCTCGCCGGCGGCGTCGCACTGGGCTTCGGTGAGAAGAGTGGCATCGATCTTCCCGGTGAGCTGAAGCCGACGTGGCCGGAGAGCTTTGCGTATTTCAGCAAGAAGTACGGTGCCCGAGGCTGGAATCAGTCCGTGGCGCTGAGCCTCGCCATCGGACAGGCCGACAACGCACAGACACCGCTGACGATGGCGAAGTTCTACACAGCGCTCGCGACCGACGGCGCGTCAGCCACCCCGCAGATCGTGGCGCGCGAGCCCGAGCGAAAGCAGATTCTGAATCTCGATCCAAATCAGCTGAAGACGCTGCAGGTCGCTCTCGCCGAAGTGGTGACGCGCGGCACCGCCGCCGGCGCGCAAATCGAGGGCCTGACTATCGCCGGCAAGACCGGGACGGCGCAGGTCAATGGGCAGGAGGACAACGCCTGGTTCGTCGGCTACGCCCCGGTCGACAAGCCGAAGATCGTGATCGCAGTGCTGATCGAGGAAGGCTTGCACGGCAGCACCGCGGCCAAGGTCGCCACGAAGCTCATGGAACGCTTTCTCCAGCGAAAGCTGACCTTGAACACGGTGACGGTCGACTGATGGGGACGGCGCTTCGACGTCAGGGTATCGACTACCCGCTGCTGGTGATCGCCCTGCTGCTGTCGACATTCGGGATCGCGATGGTCTTCTCGGCAGGGCAGACGGATATCCCGACGTTCGTGCTCACCGCGTGGAAGAAACAGCTGGCGTGGTTTGGCGTGGCCATCGTCGTTGCCCTGACCGTGATGCGCGGTTCGGTGCGACTCGTGGAATGGAGCGCCTGGCCGCTCTATGTGCTCAGTTGCCTGCTGCTCGTGACGGTGCTCTTCACCGGCACCGGTGCAGGCACGGCGTCGAGCGTCAAAGGGTGGTTGACCATCGGCGGCACGCGAATCGGGCAACCGGCCGAGCTGGCGAAACTTGCGACGACACTCATGCTCGCGCGCGTGCTATCCGCGCAACGTGAGGCGCCGAAATCGCTGCTCGAGCTGTGGAAGCCGCTCCTCGTGGTGGGCATTCCGTGGATACTCATCATGTTGCAACCCGATCTTGGCACGGGCATCGTGTTCATCGGAATCTGCTTCGGCATGCTGTACTGGTCCGGCGTGCCATGGCAGCTGCTCCTGATGTTGGCCAGCCCGGGCCTGAGCCTCATCCTCGCCTTCAGTACCGGGGTCTGGGGCGCGTGGTTTCTGGTGCTGGTGGCGCTCGTGCTCTGGTACCGGACGTACCTGTACGAAGGTGTCATCCTGGTCGTCGCCAACGTGGTCACGGGTGTCGTGGCGCCCTCGATATGGGACCGACTCGACACCTACCAGCAGCAGCGCCTGCTCATGTTCCTCGTTGATCCCTCGACGGACGCCAAGGGCTCGGGGTGGAACCTCACGCAATCCCTAGTCGCCATTGGCTCCGGCGGAGTGTTCGGCAAGGGGTTCACGCTCGGCAGTCAGAAGCGCGGCGGCTTCATCCCCGAACGCCAGACGGACTTCATCTTCTCGGTCGTGGGTGAAGAGCTCGGGTTCATTGGCGTGTCGGTCGCAC
>DASQZA010000398.1:0-7648 GCA_035638935.1 Gemmatimonas sp.
CACCCAGTCCGTGTAGCCGCCCGCATACTCGCCCACCCGCCCGCCGCCTTCGAACACCAGCGTGCTCGTCACCACGTTGTCGAGGAATGCACGGTCGTGGCTCACCAGCAGCAGCGTGCCCTGATACTCCAGCAGCAGCTCCTCGAGCAGGTCGAGCGTCTCGATGTCCAGGTCGTTCGTCGGTTCGTCGAGCACCAGCACGTTGAACGTGCGGGTGAACAGCCGGGCCAGCAGCAGCCGGTTGCGTTCACCACCCGACAGCGCGCGTACCGGTGTGCGCGCACGATCCGGCGAAAAGAGGAAATCGCCCAGGTACCCATGCACATGCTTCTGCCCGCCACGCGTGCTCACGAACTCGGCGCCGTCCGCGATGCTGTCGAACACGCTGCGCTCCGGGTCGAGCGTCTCGCGGAGCTGGTCGAAGTACGCGACCTCCAGATTCGTGCCCTGACGGATCGTTCCGGTGTCCGGCTCCAGCTCGGCGAGCATGATCCGCAGCAGCGTCGTCTTGCCGGAGCCGTTCGGCCCGATGAAGCCCACACGGTCGCCACGCGCGATGCGCGTCGAGAATTCGCGGACGATCGGCCGAGTACCGCGCGCGAAGTTCACCTCCTTCGCTTCGATCACCAGCTTGCCGCTGCGCTCCGCGTCCTGCACTCCCATGCGCACCGTGCCGATGCGCTCGCGACGCTCGCTCCGTTCGACCCGCAACGATTCCAGCGCGCGCACGCGACCCTCGTTGCGGGTGCGGCGTGCCTGGATGCCCGTGCGAATCCACACTTCTTCCTTCGCGAGCTTCTTGTCGAACTCTTCCCACTCGCGCGCTTCCGAGGCCAGCTGCGCTTCCTTGCGCACGAGATACGTGTCGTAGTCGCCGCCCCAGTCGAACAGGCGCCCGCGGTCGAGCTCCACGATGCGGGTCGCCACTCGGCGCAGGAACGCACGATCGTGCGTCACGAACAGCAGCGTGATGCCCCGGTCGATCAGGAATTGCTCCATCCACTCGACCGCATCGATGTCGAGATGATTCGTTGGTTCGTCGAGCAGCAGGATGTCCGGCGCGCGGACGAGTGCGCGCGCCAAGAGCGCCTGACGCTTGCGGCCACCGCTCGCCGCGGAGAACTCCGCTTCGGCATCGAGCCCGAGATGTTCGAGCACCGTCTCCACGCGCGTCTGCGTCTGCCATGCATCCGACGCGTCGAGCGCGCGGTGCAGCCGATCGAGATCGCGTAGCGCCGCGTCGCTCGAGTCCGTGCTCATGCGATGGCTCGCGGCGTGGTACTGCGCGATCAATGCGCCGGATTCTCCGAGCCCCTGGGCCACCACGTCGAACATCGTACCGACGACGCCGTCCGGAATATCCTGCTCGAGGCGGGCGACGCTCGTGCCGCCCTGACGCACCACTTCACCGCTGTCGGGCAGCAGCGTGCCCTCGAGCATCTTCATCAGCGTGCTCTTGCCTGCGCCGTTCCGGCCCAGCAGGCACACCCGTTCCCCACGCTCGATGGCGAACGTCGCGCCGGACAACACCGCCGGCCCGCCGAACGCGATCGATACTTCCTGCAACCCTAGTAACGCCATGATTTCGCTGTCAGCCCGTCAATCGTTTATCAGGACACCGTAGGACACTGCCATCAGGACACTGCTATCAGGACACCGCACTCGGCAGCGTCTCTTCCTTCGCGTTCTCGAGGTGCCTGATCGTCGCCAGCTGGACGTCCCGCATCAGCCCCCAATCCGGTAACGGTGGCACCGGCACGTCGAGCACGGCATCGCTCGACGTGTAACCCTGCTCCGCGCGGATCCGCGCGGCGATCGAGCGGCGCAGGTCGTCGATCGCATCACCGGCATCACCGTCGAGCTCGAGCCGTAGTGCGCGGAAGCGCCGCCCCGACTGCAGGCAGAAGAGATCGGTGAGTTCGATCTCGCGTCGCGCATCTTCAGCACCCTGCTCGTCGATGATGCGCTGCGTGCGCGCGATCGTGCAGGCGCGCGCATAGATCTCGTTCGCCATGTCGGCGAGACGCTCCACGACCAGCTGTCGCTGCAGGATCTCCTTCTTGTGCTTGGTGATCATGCGCGACGTCACCGTTGCAAGCTCCGCCACGTGCTTCTCGACGAACCCGGCGTGCTTCGCGAACGTCGGGTGCAGCTCTACAGCGAATCGGTCGCGCTTGCCGAGTGCGGATCGCACGCGGTCGGCTGCGAACTCCGACACCATGACCCAATTGCGGATCGGGTTCTTGAGCGCACTCGCCAATTCCTTGAGCTCTTCGGCCGGCTCCTGGATGCCGTTGAGACCGACGAACAAGCGCAGGATCTCGTTGGCGCCCTCGAAAATGCGATTGATGCGCGCGTCGCGGAGATACCGCTCGTACGGCCAGGGCTTCACGAAGCCACGTCCGCCGGCGAGCTGCACCATCTCGTCCGCCGCCCGCCAGATGAGTTCACTGGCGAACACCTTCACGCACGCAGCCTCGAGTGAGGCATCCACGTTGTCTTCGTCCAGGGCCGCCGCGAGCGCGCCCACCATCGCATCCGCCGCGTACGCTTCGGCGGCGAGCGTCGCAATCTTGCGCTGCGTGATCTCGAACGACACCAGTGGCCCGCCGAACTGAGTGCGGGCTTCGCCGTAGCGGGTCATTTCGCCTACCATCCGCTTGGCCCCCTGCGCGCAGCCCGACGCGAGGCTCAGACGCCCCGCATTGAGTGCATGCACGGCAACGCGAAATCCCTTGCCGACCTCACCGAGTACGGCATCGTCCGGGACGAACATGTCTTCGAACACGAGCTCGGCCTGTGTCGACCCGCGGATTCCGAGCTTTCGCACCGTGCCATCGACGCGGAACCCCGGCATGTCGGGGCGCACGATGAACGCGGTCGGCCGCGTCATCGCCTCGCCGTCGCGAACGAATGGCGTTTGCGCGAAGACCACGATCACGCCAGCTCGATGTCCGTTGCCGATCCAGTGCTTGCGGCCATTCAGGATCCAGCCTTTGCCATCCGGCGATCGCGAGGCCTTGCTCACGATGTGCTGCGCATCCGATCCCGTCTCGGGTTCGGTGAGCGCATAGGCCGCGAGCGTTTCGCCGCGTGCGAGCGCCGGCAGGTAGCGCGCTTTCTGCTCGTCGTTTCCGAAGAGCACGATCGCCTTGCCGCCCAGTCCGCAGTGCACACCGATCAGCACACCGAGCGAGGGGTCGATCGATGCGACCGCGCCGAATACGCGCGCATATGCCGACGCCGAGAGCCCGAGGCCGCCATACTCTTTCGGGATCGTGATCCCGAGCAGGCCGGAACTCGCGAACGCGCGGATCACCTCTTCCGGCAGCGTCTCTTCTTCATCGAACCGGCGGGAGTCGATGAGTCCACTCGCCAGCATGCCGTTGAGCCCGTCGATGAGCCGCAACACCGTGCTCGCCTCTCCCGGATTGCGCTCGTCGAGCGGGGCAGGGTACGGGAACAGGAGTTCTTCCGCGATCTCGCCAGCGAACAGGCCGCGCAGGAACGACGGCTTCGACGTGCGGTTCGAACTGTTGGTGCTGCTCATGTTCGCTCCGGGCTACGGACTCGCCGCGGAACCCGACCGGCCGCGGCTCCAACAGGTGAAAACGCCAATGGGGCAACTTCACCCGAAGTTGCCCCATCGATGGTACCTGCAGGTAATACCTGCAAAGCTACCCGGAATTCCCCTCGAACGTCAGCGGAATTCGGTCAGCGCGGTTCCGACCCTATGGAACCAGCGGCGTCACCGTCACTGTGATCGTCGTCGCCTTGCCTTCCGGCTGTCCATTCGCGTTGAGCGCGCGGATGGTGAAGGTCGTGGTGCCGGCGATCGTGGTGTTCACGTTCACCTGGGTCGCGAGCGCATTGGCCTGTCCCGTCGCGACGCTGGGTGAGCTGCTGGTGATGCTGACGTTGCGATTGAACACCTGGTTGCCGTTCACGTCGCGCAGGGTGATCTGGAACGCCTTGGTAGCCGCGGCGATGTTCACCGTGTAATCGTTGGCGACGATCGTATCCACGGGAATCGGCTGGATGTTCACCGTCGCCGTGCCCTGGCGCGATTCACTCGTCGCCGTGATCGTCACGTTGCCTGGTGCCGTGGTGCTCACCACGCCGATGTTCGAGACGGTCGCACGTGCCGGGTCGCTGCTGTTCCATTCGATCACGCGATCGGTCACGGTCACACCCGTGGAATCTTCGACCGTTGCCGTGAGCGTCACCGGCTGACCCTGCAGGACGCTGCTCGACAGGGGTGAGAGGCGTACCACGGCTACCGGCACCCTCGTGACGCTGAACGCCACGGTGTCGACTGCACCCTCCGCTCTGATGGCGATGCGCGCAGTGCCGAGCGCGGTGGCGCTCACGAGACCCGTTGCCGACACCGAGGCGATTGCCGGCGTCGCGCTGGTCCAGCTCACGATGCGACCCGGGCCAATGATGCCGCCGAGGCTGTCGAAAAGCGTTGCAGTGAGCTGGCGTGGAATGCCGAGGCGCAGCGAGCCGACTCGCGGTGTGATCTGCGCCGTCACGATGCGCGCGTCCACCACTTCCACCGTCGCCTGACAGGAGACGTTCGGATATTCGGTCGGCGTCGCCGTGATTCTCGCCGAGCCAGCGCGACGTGAACTCACCACGCCAGTGTTCGAGACGGTGGCCACCACCTCGTTGTCGCTGGTCCAGGCGATCGGGCGGTTGAGGGCCGGGATGATGTTGTTCGCCGTGTCGCGGAGCGTGACCGTGGGCTGTGCCTGCTGGCTGACGGTGACGCGCTGCGTCGCCGGCGAGAGTGCGCAGTTGCCGATCGGAAGCGCCGTGATCGACACCGCGGCGTTGCCCAGCACGTTGTCCGCTTCTGCAGAGATCTGCACGTTGCCGGTTCGGAGCGCGATCACCCGCCCGTTCTGGTCGACAGATGCAACGGACGAGTTGCTCGACGTCCAGCGGAACGTACGGCCCGGAATGTTGGTGCCGACCGCGTTCTTGGCGGTCGCCGTGAAGTCGCGCGTGTTGCCTTCGCGCAGCGTCACCGTGGCGGGGCTCACCTGAACCGAGACGGCAGCTTCCGGCGTTACCGTGACCTGTGCCGTTCCGCTCTTGCCATTTGCGACGGCCGAGATCGTGGTGCTGCCGACGCTGATGCCGATGACGTTGCCGTCGTCGGACACCGTCGCGATCGCGGGGTTCGTCGTCGAGAACGAAATCCTCTTGTCGCGAATCGAGTTGCCCTTGCAATCGAACGCGGTGCCGACGACCGGCTGACGGCCATTGACGGTGACCGTGATGTTGGTCGGCGCGATCGTCACGGAACACGCTTCGACGTTCGGATTCAGGTCGCACGCGGCGATGCCGAAACCGGCCAGAATCAGTGTTGCGGCAGCGCTGAGCTGGCGCCGGGTACTACGGGCAATGGGGGCAGAGACCCGCATGCAGGTCCGTCCTGTCGGCAGATTGGTGAATGAGGCGTCATCGCTGTAGCAGCGATGGTGCACCTGTGTAGACGCACGTCATGTCCTGGTGGCAACCGTCACAATGCCGGCACCGGAGTCAGGAAGAAAGTGACGTGCTCCGCTATTCACTGCAAGGCAGGTTCCATTCTGTCCGATTCTTCATTCTTTTACAGATTCGTTTAAATACGGTCGAGCTGTTCTCGCAGTGCTGATGGGTCCGTCACCGGCAGATCGCACGCGAATCCGCGGCAGACGTAGGCGGTGGGTGCTCCCGCGATCGATGGCCGGTTGCGGAGCAGCGGCACCGGTGCTTCGTCAGGTGGCGCCGAGACCAGGACGAGGCGCGGCAGGTAACGACCATTCACCACATCGGTGAGCGCCCTGGTAGCCGGCGAGGTCGGGTCGCCCACGATGGCGACAGCCACGGCGCCCGCGAGCGCGAGATCGGTCGCGCCCAGGGCATGACCGAATCCGTTTGGCCATTCGCGCATCGGCTGAGCGAGCGCGGCCAGTTGCATCAGCGCATCACTCCTGCGCTTCGCGTCCCCATCGAGTTCGCTGGTGCGTATCATGGCTTCGAGCGCGAGCGACGGTCCCGATGGCGTCGCGTTGTCGAACAGGTCGCGCGGCCGCGTGATGAGCGGTTCGGCATCGTCCGCCGTGTCGTACCACGCGCCAGTACGCGGGTCGCGAAAGCGTTGCTCCATGACGGTCGTGATGGCGCGCGCCTCCACCAGCCACCGCGGCTCGAGCGTGAGCTCATGCACCGACATGAACGCGAGTGCCGTTGCCGCGTGATCGTCCAGAAAGCCCGGCCCCTTGCTGCCGCCGACGCTGAACACGCGCATCACGCGCCCCTCGCGAACCATCCGGTCCCGCAGAAACTCCGCATTTCGCACCGCCATGTCGCGCCACCTGGGATCACCGAATGCGCGCGCCGCCTCGGCCAGCGCGCGTGTCATCAGGCCGTTCCAGGCGGAAAGAATCTTGTCGTCGAGTCCTGGACGGACGCGCGCAGCACGCGCCGCCAGCAACAATGGCACCGCTCGCGCGATGGCAGCGCGGACGTCGTCGACCGTCGTGCCGAGCTGCGTCGCGACGCGTTCGATGTCGGCCGGGACATGCAGTATCGACTTGCCTTCGAAATTGCCGCCGGCGTGCACACCCCAGTACGCCTTCGCAACGGATGCGTCATTCCCCAGCAGAGTATCCAGCTCCGACGCATCCCAGACGTAGAACTTCCCCTCGTGCCCTTCGCTGTCCGCATCGAGCGACGAGTAGAACCCGCCCTCCGGCGACGTCATCTCGGCGGCGAGCCACGCCAGCGTATCCTCGACGACCCGGCGGATCTCGTCGTCGCGCGTCACGAGCCAGAGCGCGACGCCCAGCCGCGCAAGCAGCGCGTTGTCGTAGAGCATCTTCTCGAAGTGCGGCACCAGCCACTCCGCGTCGACCGAGTATCGCGCGAACCCGCCGCGCAGTTGATCGTAGATGCCACCGCGCGCCATGGCGAGAAACGAATGCCTTGCAATCTCGAGCGCCGCAGCGTCGCCGGACGCCGCGTGCCAGCGCAAGCAGAAATCGAGCGCCATGGCCTGCGGAAACTTGGGCGCGCCTTCGAACCCACCGTTGACGGCATCGTAGCGCGAGCGAAGGACACTGAACGCTTCGCCGAGCAGCTCGGTGGAGAGTTCGCCGGTCGGTCCGCTGATGCGCGCACTGTTCTCGTACAGCTCGCGCATCGCCGCCGTGGTACGTTCAACCGCATCACGCTTGTGCGTCCACGCATCGGCGATGGTCGTCAACACACGCTTGAACGACGGCATGCCCGGCTGTTCGTCGCGGGGAAAGTAGGTGCCACCCCAGTACGGGTGCCCCTCCGGCGTCAGCACGACTGTCATCGGCCACCCCCCATGTCCGATCATCGCCTGCACGGCAGTCATGTAGATGCCGTCGACGTCGGGGCGCTCCTCGCGATCGACCTTGACGTTCACGAACCGCTCGTTCATGAGCGCGGCAGTCTCGTCATCCTCGAACGACTCATGCGCCATCACATGGCACCAGTGACATGCGGCGTACCCGACACTCAGCAGAATCGGCTTATCCTCGTCCCGCGCCCGCGCAAACGCCTCAGGGCCCCATGGGTACCAGTCCACGGGGTTGGATGCGTGCTGTTTGAGGTAGGGTGAGGATTC
>DASQZA010000399.1:0-3914 GCA_035638935.1 Gemmatimonas sp.
CAGCTTCGCGATCAGCAACCCGCGCAACGCATCACCCGGCACGTCGACACCTTCCCAGAACGTCGCGGTGCCGAGCAGCACGGCCCGGCCCGACTCACGAAAACGCGCGAGCAGTGCGTCGCGCGAATCCTCGCCGTGCACCAGAAGCGGCCACTTGGTGTGGAACTGCCACGCGCGCAACGTCTCCGCAGTTTCGCGCAGGTCGCGATGGCTCGTGAACAGCGCGAACAGCCCGCCGTCGCTCGCGACCGTCAGGTCGCGCAACTGCTGCGCGACCGCTGCGAGATGCCCGCGCGGATTTTCGTTGGGCGCCGGCAGGTCCGTCGGCACGACGAGTAGAGCTTGGCGCGGGTAGTCGAACGGCGACGGGAAGATCTCGGTGATTCGTTGTACGTCGGGCCCATCGAGCCCGAGTCGTTGCTCCAGAAACTCGAAGCCGCCGTCGGTCGCGAGCGTTGCACTCGTCACGATCGCCGTATCGACCCGCGCGAAGAGGTCGTCGCGCAACACCGGCGCCAGATCGAGCGGCACGCAGTGCAACGCAACGTTGCGATCGGGGCCGGCCTTGCCCGTGAGCTCCATCCAACGCACGACCGGAGCACCGGGCGGCGGCGTACGCAGCGCGCGGGAGAGCGCGTCTCCTGCACTCTCGAGACGACGCGCCACACCGCGCAACTCTCCGATCACCGGCGACAGCTCCTCACTCTTCTTCATGTCGCTCTCGAGACGCTCGCGCACCAGCTTGAGCCCATCCTGGAGCAGCGTGATCTCGGTCAGCAGTTCCTCGAGCGTCCCCTTGATACCGCCGCGCCAGGCCGGGTGCGCTTCGAAGTCGTCTCCGAGCCGCTTCACGCCAGCACCCTCGTCCTCCATGACCATGTGCAGCAACTCGAACAAGAGCATGCTCCGATCGCGAGCCGTCGCCGCGCTCGGCACGAGACGAGCCTGCACGAGATCGAGGCTGGCGATGGTCAGCAAGTCGGTGCCGCCACTCAGCTTGTCGACCAGGGCGGGTAGCAGTCCCTTGCCGCGGCGTTCGAGTCGCGAGAATAGGCGCGCAAGCTGACGCCGCGTCACCGACGCGCCCAAGTGCGATGCGGCGGCATCCTCGAGATGATGCCCTTCGTCGATCACGAGACGCTTGTACGCCGGCAGTACCGCGCCGTCCTCCCAGTTCTGCGTGCTGCGACGCACCGCGACGTCGGAGAGCAGCAGGTGATGATTCACTACCACGACGTCGGCCTGCGCCGCCTCGCGACGTGCCTTGAAGAGGAAACACTTGTCGAAGAAGCTGCACTTGACGCGGCCGCACAGATCGGGCTCCGCCGCCACCTCATCCCAGACCTCACTGCGCGGCGGGGTCGCGAGATCGGAAAGCGAACCGTCCTTGGTACGCTCGGCCCACGACGCGATCGTTTCGAGATCACCGATCTGGTTCGCTTCGAACAACGACGCGCCGCTCCCGCGTGCCTGCTCCAGCCGCTGCAGGCAGAGATAGTTGCGCCATCCCTTGAGCAGCGCGAAACGAACCGGCTGGTCGCCGAGCGCTCGCTGCAGGAATGGGAGGTCCTTGCCGACGAGTTGCTCCTGCAGTGTGATCGTGTTGGTGCTCACGATCGTGCGCTCCTTGTTCGCGGCGGCCCACCGCAACGCCGGCACGAGATATCCAAGCGACTTGCCGACGCCGGTTCCCGCTTCGAGCAGCGCGACGCCACCGCTGTTGAACGCCTCCGTGACGGCTGCCGCCATGGCGCGCTGGCTCGGACGATCTTCATACGCGCGTGACCCGAGCACCGTGCGCATGGCCTGCGCAACGGCGCCATAGGGGCCAAGCACGACGTCGACGTCGTCCGGGTCGATCGGCTGCGACGCACTCGACTTCGGCACCTCCACGACGACGTACACGCGGGTGGCTGCATTGTCGATGATGCCGAACCCGACACCGTTGTTCGCGAAGCGCGCAGCGATGTCGGTATCCGCTTCGCTGGGCTCGAGGTTGCCCGACGGATGATTGTGCAGCAGCATCTCGCCGGCCTGCGCCACGCCCGGGAGTGCGAGCACGCTGCCGATGTCGCCACGCGACACGACGCGCGCGGTGAGGACGAGCCCCTCCTCGTCGACCGTCGCCACGAAACACACCTCGTTGCCGCCCGCGAGCTTGATCGCGGTGCGCATCGCGGCGGATGCGGCACGCGACAGCCGCGCTTCGCCGATGACCGCGATCACGTCTCGGTCACGTCTTGCGCGGCTTCTTCTTCGCGGCGGGGAAGAGCACGTTGTTGAGGATCAACCGGTACGCCGGTGACGTCGGGTGCAGCGACAGATCCGTCGGCGCGCTGCCGATCGCATGCTGCGGATCCTCGGGATCGTGGCCGCCGAGGAACGTCCACGAGCCCTTGCCGTAGTCGCCGTGGATGTACTTGACCCACGGTGCGCCATCTTCCGATGCCAGCACGGTCACGCCCGCCTTGAGCACCGCCTTGTTGAAGCTGGTCGTGACCCCATAGAAGTCGGGCACCACCGTGCGATGGTTCTGCACGAGCATCGCGGGAACCGGATCCAGCTTCGCGGAGAAATCGAACAGCGTGAACATGCCAAGAGGCTGGCGACGTGCTGCCACATTCACCTGATGTCCGTCGATGTCGCTCAGCGCATTGATGTAGGGCGATGGCTCGACGTGCGCGCCCTGAAACGCGAGCGCGCGCGTCCATTGCATCCGCGCATCTGCATCCGTCGCCGGCGGCGTGCCATCCGAATACGGGCCCGCAATGTCGACATTGAGGCCGGCGATGCCCAGATCGAGCGACTCCGTGGCTCCGCACATGGCAAACAGGAAGCCGCCCTTCTCGACGAAGCCGCGGATGTTCTCCGCCACCGACTTCTTGAGCGCCGGCACATCGGACAGCCCCAATCCACGCGCAGTCGCGAGATCACGCTCGCGTTGCGCCACGAACCACGGGGCATCACGATAGGCGAGATACAACTTGTTGAACTGGCCCGTGAAGTCTTCGTGATGCAGGTGCACCCAGTCGTACTTGGACAGATCGCCCTTCATGACTTCGTCGTCCCAGATGGACGTGAAGTCGATGCCGGCATAGGTGAGCGCCAGCGTGACGGCGTCATCCCAGGGTGGCTGGTTCACGGGGCGGTAGATCGCAATCTTGGGCACGCGCTCGAGCACCACGGCATCCATGTTGGCGCCGGCAATCTCGGCGCGCATGGACGCGACGACGCCGTCGGTCACCGGCTCGAGGCTCACACCATCGAGCGCTGCCTTGCGGCGGATCTCCGGAGTGTCAGCCAGCAGAAACGACCCGCCACGGTAGTTGAGCAGCCACTCGGCCTTGAGTCCGCCCTTGAGCGCGGCAAACGTCACGCCATACGCCTTCAGGTGATTGCGCTGACCGTCGTCCATGGGCACGAGCAAACTTTGCGCCCGCAGCGGAAGCGCAAACAGCACCATCGTGCAGAGCACCATTGTGCGCAGCACCACGGTCGCGGCCATTCCAGTTGCACGTCTCATGTGGCGACTATCCATCGGATGAACATCAGGGGACGTGGGGTCCGGCGAAAGGGCCCGGCGGAATGGCGCCGCGGAGGCGTTCCAGATCGCGGCGGGCCTGTGGCAGCAGCGCACTCTGTGGATACTCCACAAGCAGCTGTTCGAGCCGGGCCGTGGCACCAGCCTTGTCACCCGCATCACGAACGGCTCGCGCCGACAGCAGCAATGCTTCCGGGGCCTCGGGGCTCTTCGGATGTGCTGCCACGATGCGGTCCCAGAGCACCAACGCGTCCTTGCCATGTCGCAGCCGGGCTGCGAGCGCGAGCAGCGCCGGCGCGGCGTCTCCAATCGTGAGCGAGCTCGCGGGTCCAGTGCCCGCAGAATCCGCGAGCGCAATGAATCGTCGCGCGGC
>DASQZA010000400.1:0-5836 GCA_035638935.1 Gemmatimonas sp.
GGCATCCGCCCGGTCGACGAGCGGCGCACGATCGGCGATCTCGCGGATTTCGTGCTGCACCCGATGCCGCGCGACGAGCGCGAACTCGTGGAGGCGCTCTTCCCCCAAATGGTGGGCGCCATCGAAGTATGGATCGCCGACGGTACTGAGAAAGCCGTGAGCACGCGGGGTCGAAACGCGTGATGGCTCAGACGCCAGGCGCCAGACGCCAGACGCCAGAGTACTGGGGCCTGTCGCCTGGCGTCTGGCGTCTGAGCTAAGGTACCACCACGATCCCCCGGCTCCCGCCAAACTCATCGCGCTCGCTGACCAGTCCGATCGGCGCGTACCACTCGCCACCGTTGACGCGTACCGACAGGCGGTGCACGCCGGCGGGTAACGTCACGGTCGACAGATGTACGCTGCCATCGAACGTTGCGCGAGCGGGTTGCCAGTCGCCGTGACTCGTTGCGTACTCGACAACGGTTTCACGCGGTGCATCGACGCGAATCGTTACCACGGCCCCGCCCGACGGAACCCGTTCGACTGCTGCGCTTGCGACACCTCTACTGCTAGTGGGCGTCATGACGGACGAGCGCTCGCGACGGCCGACTGCATTCGCAGCGCCCACGCCGGGTACACCGCGCGAGCCGACGCGCCACCGCAGCGCGACGCTCGAGACGCGCGCGCCCACCGTGCCACGCAACTGGTCGGCGAGCGTCTCTCCATGCGACGCGACCAACGCGACCGAACGCGTCAATGCGACCGCGGCGGAGACGCTGCTCGCCGTGGCACGACCACGTGTTGCGCCCGCGCCCGTTCGCCGAACGTACGCATGCTGCAGTTCCACCCGGCCAGCGGCTGCACTCCCGGTGATCGCAAGGTCGCGAAGGTCATAAGACGCGGACGGACGGACCAGCACGAATCGCGACGCTTCCACCAGCGGATAATCATCGGTGAGCGTGCGAGTGCCGGTCACGGACAACGACAACCATCGATACCCGACCCACGCCCCGACATCGGTGCCGGTCGCAACGAAGCGCGACGCTGCCCGGCCGAAGCCGGATCCATCGTCACGCGCCGTCGTAGAGCGAGCCAGCGCGACGGAAACGCCGGCGAAAATCGGTCCGATGCGGTGCATTGCGCTGGAACGCATGCGCCACGCCTGATTGCTGCCGCCGACAGCGGACGATGGCGTCGGCGCACCGAAGCGCGTGCCGGTGAGCGTGGCATCGGCCTGAAACCAGCGTGCCACCGGCGGCACGAGTGCGGCGGTGAGCGTCGCCTGCAATGCACCGGCCCTGCTGTCCAGGGCGGTGAACCCTCCGCGCGCGCTGCTCTCGCGTACGATCGTCGCGGCAAGTTGGCCACCGAGCGACACTATCGATCCCACACGCTGCGCCCCAATGCCGAGAACACCGGCGTTGCTCGAGGCACCGGTCAACGGCTGCGCTTGCGACGAGGGCAGCGCCAACCGTGCGACGCCGACATCGACGAAGAGTTGGGAGTATGCGCCCCGCGTTCTTTGCGCGCGCGCACCGTTCGGTGCGAGCGCCGACGCGAGCGCGGAGAACAGCACGCACATGCGCACATACGCATGCGCGCAGCGAAACGCAGCGCGAACGGCAGGCCGGAATTCCTCCCTACTTTTCGGGGCGGATCGGACCTGAAACGGCGGAGGATGCTGGAGAGGCAAGCAGGGAAATTACACCCTTCGAGCGCAACTCGAGAGCGACCCCCGGCGCGATGCCGCCCATCACGTCGGCGCGCACCTTTGCGCCCATGTCGATGAGGAGCGCCGGCGTCGCCCCGCGTGACACGAGATCGCGAATCTTGCCGGATGCCAGCTTGGACGGCACCCCGTCCGCAATCATCTCCGTGAGCACACCGAGCGGCACGGTCAACGGTGCCGACGGTGACAGCGCACGATATGCCTTGAGTGTGGACGCCGACACTCCGTGGTGCAGTGCACCTGCGCCGGCCGAGAGTTCGGACGACGAGAATGCGGGCGCCAGCGCCTGCGCCGCCGTCTCGAGTCGCGCAGCGAGCTGCTGCACGGCATCACTGATGCGCCTTGGGTCGGATCGCTTGGCGACCCCTTCCCTCACCTTCGTCAGCAGCGGATCGACGGGCACGCCTCGCGCTCCCGCAGCTTCGATGGTTTGCCGGATGGCAGCGCGCGCCGGTGCGTCGCCGACCGCATCGAGCGCATCGGCGACAGCGCTGGGCGATCGGGGCGGACTGGACTGCCCGACGGCCCGTCCGGGTTGCAACATCACGAGGGCGACCAGCGCGCACTGGAGTACCCGGGCCCCACATCGACCAGACTGGGCCTGTTTCATCGCGGCACGGCCAGCAGCACGGATCCCGGCTTGCCAAAATCCGAGTCCGCAGCGCGCGGCGCACGCGGATCCGCGATCCACTTGGTGCCGTCCACCACGAACGAGTAGGTATGACGGCCAGGACGCACCGCGAGACTTGCCGTCCACACTCCCGATCCAGGCAAACGCTCCATCGGCGTGACCGTTGCGTTCCAGTCGTTGAAGTCGCCGACCACAGCGACGCTCCGTGCGGTCGCCAGGTCGAGCACGAACTGCACCGGCACCACCGCCTCCGCATCCGTCGATGTGCCGACCGACTGCAGCGACGCAGCGGAGGGCGCGGACGGGACCGACGGCGAGGACAGCGACGGCTCCGACGGCGACGGTGACCGCTGCGACGCGACTGCTGGACCGGCCATGGTTGCACCGGTCGGAAAGTCATTCGCGCCGTTCGAGCGCAGCATCACGATGCTCGCCGCGGCAGCGAACATCGCGCCGCCTGCAAGCACGGCCAACCACCCACGCTTCCGCCCGATCATCGGGCGCGTGAGCCGCTCCCACCGCGAGGGTTCGCGTCCATGCACCGCCTGCAGCACTCGTGCGACGGCCATCGGGTTTGCCGGCGGCAACGGTGTCAACGCTCCGCGCACTCGGCGCAGCAGCTCGTCGTCACCGCCATCCTCGTCGTTGTCCGGCACGAAGCGCGGGTGTCGTGTGCCATCAGCCATACAGCTCCACCTCCTTCAGCCGCAGGCGCAACCCATCGCACGCGCGCTTGACCCGCATGCGCAACGTCGACAGCCCGGCACCAGTGACGATTGCCATGTCTTCATACTCCATGCCTTCAACGTGTCGCAACAGGAATGCCTCGCGTTGTTCCGCCGGCAGGGTATCGAGCGCGCGGTGCACTTCCGCCGTCCACTCGGCTGTCCATTCCGAGCGCGGGTCCGATTCGGCCGCGGCATCGATCGGCAGCTCGCCGTACTCGATCAGTGCATGATGACGCTGCCGCTTGGCCCCGAGCGTCCGGCACCGATTGGCGAGAATACGAAAGAACCACGGTTCGAAACGCGCGTCGTCGCGAAAACCGGCGAGATGTGCATGCACTCGAACGAACGAGTCCTGCAGCGCCTCTTCGGCGTCCTGCACGTTGCCGAGCATCTGCATCGCGAACCGCAGTCCGCGCGGGTACAGGTACTCCACGAGTGCCGCGAACGCGCGGCGATCGCCAGCGCGCGCGCGCCGCGGAATCTCGGGGTCGATATCGGTCACGCGGGCGACGGGAAGGTTCAGTCGAGCCGGACGATGGTAGTCTGGACACCGCCGTCGGGCGCCATCGACCCATCGGCCCGCCGAATGTACTTCCACCACATCACGCGCGCCTCACGAGAGGTCGCGGTATACCCGCTGATGGCCGTGTAGGAAACGCCAACGGACTCACCCTGCTTGAGCGTGGGGCAATTCTGCCCGCACGGTGGGTACAGCGCGATCGTCGCCTGGTCCTTGTCGACCACCATGTACCCGACCATGAACTCCGTCGTATTGCGGAGGGTGAGGGTCGGGCGAGCCGCACGGGCCTCGAGCGTTCCGGCGATGATACCGTTGTTGCCGCTGTTGTTGCCGTTCGGATTCGGGGTCGCGGTCGGGACCTTCTCGGTGGTGCAAGCCGACAGCAGCATCGCGCTCGCGAGCACGGTCGGGGTCATCAGCTTCGTTGCAATTCGCATGGGTAGTCTCTGAATGACGGTGAATCGGATCCGTACAAGAGCTACCCAGCGTTCTCCCGCGCTGTCACAACGCGTGGATTTCCTACTTCGCGCCCGCCGTGTACGAGCGCAGGTACAGGTTGATCGAGCCGATCGACAGCTTCGACTTGATCTGCACGAGCAGGCGACGATCGTCGTCCGTGATGTACACCTCGGCCTTGCCATTCTCGCTGAACAGACCCTTCGATCTGAAGGTCGGCTGCAGCACGATGGTCTTGAACTCGCCCGCCGGCACCTTCACGGTCTCGCGGCGGAGCACGCGGATACGTACCGGATTTCCCTGCGCCTTGAAGTAGCGCGCGTATTCGTACGTCTTGCCGATTTCGAGGTTGAGCGTGCGCACGAAGTACAGGAACGACGCGTCGTCCAAAGGCGCCTGCACCGTGGGCTCCTCGGGCTTGTCATTCTCCCTGAACATGCCGCGCTCCGGGAAGATCTCGAAGCGCCGCTGACGGTCGTAACCGGGATTGTCGATGTTCTGGTGAAAGCGGCGTGAGCTCAACGTCTCGACATCGAACCAGCTTTCGTGCGTGTCGTTCACTTTCACGAACGCCATGCTTCCGGAGTACCCGAAGATGGCATGCCATGTCGGACGCCCACGCACGTCGACGATGTCACGCACTTCCATCATGCCGCTGCCGACCTTGAGGCTGCCGAACCTCACCTCGTAGCCGAGCTTCTCGCCCACACCGAACGGCACCTTCGCCGCGTTTGCCGGCAACGGGAGCGACGCGGCCGATTCACCGACTTGCGTCTGCGCGACCGCCGTTCCGACAGCCGCAAGCATCAGCGCGGATGCGATGAAGACGCGGAGCCGGAGGGCGCGAGCACTGAACTTCACTGACGAAAGAGGAATCATGAGGAGGTGGCTGGGCCCGGACCGCTCCCGTGGGCACGGGAGACATCCTGGCATGGCACTTTCTGATGGTACACGCACCCGGTCCAAAAGGGTCGTTACACGTTGAACCGGAACAACAGCACGTCGCCGTCGTGCACCACGTACTCCTTGCCTTCGCTGCGCACCACGCCCTTCTCGCGCGCCGTTTTCCACCCGCTGTGTGTCACGAAGTCTCCATACGAGGCCGTCTCGGCGCGGATGAAGCCCTTCTCGAAATCGGTATGGATCACGCCAGCGGCAGCAGGCGCAGTGTCACCCTGATGAATCGTCCATGCGCGCACTTCCTGCTCGCCTGCGGTGAAGTACGTCTGCAGGCCAAGCAGGCTGTAGCCGGCGCGAATGAGCCGGTCGAGACCGGCCGACTCGATGCCGAGCGAGGCGAGAAACTCCTGCCGCTCCTCCGGTGGCAACTCGGCGAGTTCCGCCTCGATCTTGGCCGACAGCGGCACCACTTCGGCGTGTTCTCCGCTCGCGGCCACCGCGGCGCGGAGAGCGAGCAGATACTTCCCTTCCGCGCCGGAGAGCTCTTCCTCGGTGACGTTTGCGGCATAGAGCACCGGCTTGGCCGTAAGCAGCTGCATTCCCGACAGCGCCTTCAACACATCGGCATCGAGTCCCGCGCGCCAGAGCGGTGTGCCTGCAGCAAGTGCCGCGAACCCCGCCTCGAGAGCCGGCAGCTCGGCGACCGCCTCCTTGTCGTTCGCGCGCGCGGCGCGCTTCACCTTGTCGAGACGCTTCTCGACGGTCGCGAGATCGGACAGCGCGAGTTCGAGCTCGATGATCTCCTTGTCGCGCGCCGGATCAGGGCTGCCCATCACGTGCGTGACATTGGGATCATCGAAGCACCGGATGACGTGCACGATCGCATCGGT
>DASQZA010000401.1:0-2155 GCA_035638935.1 Gemmatimonas sp.
CAGATGACCACTCCGTGGCATCTCCGCTTCCGTATGGTGGGGGTGCGTGTTGGTCGCTCCGGTTGGAATCGAGGCGACCACTGCGCCATACGTGGAGGACGATGGGTCGGCATCGAGCACCGCGAGGAAGTCGCTCGAGGCACCCGACGAATCACCCGCCCAGACAAAGAGGTATTCACCAGGAGTTGCACCGGATGACGAGGTTGCGCGGTCGCCAGGTGACGGAGCACGATCGCGACAGGCTGCGCACAGCATCAGCGTTGTAGCAAACAGCAGGCGGCGCATGGTCGGCTCCGGATGGTATTGATGAAATTCGGGCAATGATGGGCGAATATACCGCGCGCGGCGGTCCTCTGGCGGAGCCACACACCGATCACGAAACCATGCGACGCTCCCGGACATGCTGGCCTCGACTCAGACGGGAGCCGTGCGCGGACCGCATCGCGACCCTACGTTACTCTCCGCTCACAAGTCCCTCATGCGCTCCAAAACCCCGTGACCGAGCTCGCGACATGCTCTCCGAAATCATGAAGGTGCTCCCGCTGCGGCGTGCGAGTTCCGCGGCGGTCGCTCTTCCGGCCCTGCTGCTCGCACTGGGCGGCCCCCTAATGCACTTGGGGGCGCAGACTGCGCCGCCGCGCCAGACGGAGGCCGATGCGTACACGCGCTACGAATTGCTGGCGCCTGGCTCGGGCAAGTTCCGCATTCTGTACGACGTCACCGCGACGACTGCGGGCGCCACGCACTACTTCAATTCCATTCGCGCCGGCAGCATCGCCACCGACGAGCGCGTGATCGATCGCGCCACCGGCAAGCCGCTCGCGTTCGACGTGGTCGGTGCAACGGTGGCACGCGCGGGCGGAGTGCGGGTATCGGACAGCACACAGCAGTACATCCGCGTGACGCTCGCTCGCCCGGTGGCCGGCGATGGTGGTGAAGCACGCGTGCTGATCGACAAGACGTATGAAGACGCGAAGAGCTACTTCACCGACGGCACTACGATCGTGTTCAATCGCCCCCTGGGCATCAAGCGCAACGCCGTGGTGTTGCCGGCCGGATACGAGCTCGAGTCGAGCAACTACCCCGCGCAGGTGCTGCAGGAACCCGACGGACGGATCGGGATCAGCTTCTGGAACAACACGCCTGCCGAAGCACCGCTCATGCTGCGTGCGAAGCCGGTGCAAGGATTGCCGACGGCTCCGTCGAGCGTGCGCGCTCGACTCACCGAACGCGCCGTGCAAAACCGGGAGATCGTGTACTTCCTGCAGCAGCCGGAGACGCACTCATTCGACCTGTATCACGACTACACGGAGTCACGCCCCGGTGTCGACCACTATGTGAACGTAGTGCGCAGTGGGAGCCGGGTGTCGAAGCCGTCCGCGCGCAACCTCGACACGGGCGAGCCGCTCAGACATGAAACGCTGTTCGGCAATGCGATCACCACCGCGAACGTCAACATCGGCGAACCGGTGACACCATCGACAGAGATCGTCGTGTTCCGCTTTCCGCCGGTCGCTGCCGGCGCATCGACGCGGCTTCGCATGTCGGAGACCTACACCGACAGTGTGCGCTACAAGGTCGTGAACGACGAGCTGGTATGGGATCGCGGCTTCGGCCGGCCAGCCAACGCCGTGGTGCTGCCGGCGGGGTGGGTGCTGACGAACAGCGCGATCCCGGCGACCGTGAGCACGCTGCCGGATGGGCGCGTACGACTCGACTTCGTGAATCCGCGGCCGGACGACATCGCGGTGCTGATCACGGCGCGCCGGCGGCGGTGACCGCCGCGCGCGCCCAGTCCCACCCCTCGAGCCCGCGCTTGTTCACCGCCTTCACCATCACGACCGTACCGGTGGGTGCATTCTCGAGCCGCGCACGGGGAGCAGTGACCGACTGCCAGTACTTCTCCGGCTCGCTCGCGGGGCCCCACCGCACTTCGTAGCGCGCGATGTCCTTCTCCGGGCTCGCGCGCCACTCCACCGTGGCCGCCGTCGCCGATGCACGCTGTGCCGTCACACCGGCCAGCCGCGATGGCGACGACGCGAGATACATGATCGACGCCACCGTCGTCTTCGCGACTTCCGCCACGAGCTGGTGGTTGATGGTCTCGAGCACATCGTGCGGCTGGTGGTAGTGCGGGTTGCCGAGCACGGGATAC
>DASQZA010000402.1:0-11879 GCA_035638935.1 Gemmatimonas sp.
CAGGAGCGCCTCCGCGAGCGTGAACGCACGTTCGCTTACCGGAATCCCCAGCGACCCGGCGAGACCGATGATCACCTCGCGTGTGATACCCGCCAGAATCTTGTGCGACAGCGGACAGGTGCGGATCACCCCGTTTTTCACGATCCAGAGCGTGCTCGACCCCCCTTCGGTCACGACACCATCCTCGTGCATCATGGCTTCGTAGGCGCCCGCCGCCCGTGCCTCCTGCTTGGCCAGCACCTGGGCGAGCAGCGCAATGCTCTTGATGTCACGACGTGTCCACCGAATGTCCGCCACGGAGTGCAGAGCGACGCCGGACGCATTCGGGTCGTACCGGTACGGTTTCGGGCGCGCGTACGCAAACTGGGTCGGCGGCGTAGTACTCGCAGGAAACGGAAAATCTCGCTCGGCGGTGCCACGCGTGACCTGGAGATATACCAACCCCTCGTCGACACCGTTTCGATCCGCCAGCGATTGCATTACCGCCGTCCACTCGCTGGCCGACATCGTGCCACCGATCTGCAACGCCGCCAGCGACCGCTCGAGCCTCGCCAGGTGCAGGTCCGCGTCCAGGAGCCGCCCGTTGTACACGGCCGCCACCTCATACACGCCGTCCGCAAACAGCAGCCCACGATCGAAGATCGAGACGCGCGCATCGTGCTCCGCCGTGAACTCGCCATTGACCCAGCACTCTCGCGTGGTCGCAGGCTGGGCACTCGAGTCGCGCGAAACCGGGGACATCGCGGAATTGGACATGTGAGCGCAGGAAAGAGATCGAAAACAGCGGACGACGGGAGCGCGCGCAACGGGAGCGCGTGCAACGAGAGCGCGTGAAACGCCGGCGCGTGCGAGGCTGTAGCGCCCACACCTCCACAAGCTGCAACGCCACGGTACGCCACACAATGAAGTGGTGACGAGACCGCGCAACCGGGGGTGCACCATGCTGCCGTGCTCACACTCCGCGCCGCCGCCCGCCTGCTCGCACAGGCCGACTCCCTGCACTCCACCGCTCCCCTCGTGCAACTCCTCGGCTTTCCAACCGTGACGCCCCCGGTGCAGGGATCCGACTTGCTTCACCTGGGCCTGGCCGACCTCGTCGATGCGGCTAGCGTGGCTCGCGGGGCCGACAGCCTCCGACTGCTGGTCGCAAGCCTGCCAGCAAGCGACCTACAGGCTGGCGACCCGCGCGAGGTCACACGCAAAGTGTGCGTCACCTTGGCGCGCAATGCCCCCACGCGCCTCTGGTGCGTGATTGCGCTCGACCACGATCGGCGCTCGCTATGCATTGCGACGGTCACCGCCAGCCCCAACGGCCCGCGGGTCGCGGCCCTGCGCGTCGATCGCGATCGGGTGGTGGATTCCGATGCCGACACCCTGCGCGCCCTGGCCGCCGTCAGTGAAACGCACGGCGCACTGCGGCACGGACGCTTCACGGATATCCTGCGTCGCGACGCACTCTCGACGCGCTTCTATCGCGGGCTGCAAGCCACGGTCGCCACCATGGCAACGACGGCCCGCGGCACAGCGTCCTTGCCGGAACGGCGCGAGCTCGCCCTCCTCTGCGCATCGCGCTGCCTCTTCCTCGCATTTCTCGAGGCAAAGGGGTGGCTCGACGGCGACCGCAACTTTCTCCTGCGTCACGCCACCACGACGCTCGAACTCGGCGGCCGCATCCATGACCGGCTGCTGCGCCCGCTCTTCTTCGGCACGCTCAACACACCGCTGCGGAAACGCGCACCCGCCGCCCGCGCCTTCGGCGGAGTGCCATTCCTGAACGGAGGCCTGTTTGCCCCGACACCACTAGAACGTTCCCGCGCCTCGGTCCGGTTCACGGACGACGCGCTCGTGGCACTCATCGGCGACCTGATCGATCGCTACCGGTTCACCGCACATGAAGACAGCGCGGCCTGGTCCGAAGCAGCGGTCGATCCTGAAATGCTGGGGCGCGCTTTCGAATGCCTCATGGCGGACGACGAGCGTCGCGGGTCAGGTTCCTTCTACACGCCACCGCTGCTGGTCGATCAGGTGGTCCGCGACGCATTGGCGGTCGCGCTGCCACACGTGCCACCCGATGCCTTGGGCAGCGGTGAGGCGCACGCAATGACGTCCGCCCAGCGAGCGGAAACTCTCGCGGCCATCGACGGGCTGCGCGTTCTCGATCCCGCCTGTGGGTCGGGTGCCTTCCTGGTGCACACGCTGGAACACGTCGCTGCACTCGCCGCGCAATGCGGAGACCACCGGCCCACCCATGAGCTGCGACGGCAGATACTCACCAACTCCATCTTCGGCGTCGACCGCAACCCGGTGGCTGTCTGGCTCTGCGAACTGCGACTCTGGCTCTCGGTCGTCATCGAATGCCCGTTCACCGACGCGCGCAACGTGCCACCGTTGCCGAATCTCGATCACCACGTGCGCTGCGGAGATTCGCTGGCGGGCGGTGACTTTCAGTTCGCGCCGGCCGGTGCACGACGACTTCGCGGGCTGCGCAAGCGCTACACACGCGCAACGGGACATCGCAAGCTCACCCTCGCTGCAGCACTGGATCGCGAAGAACGCGCGCGCGCCGTCGCCGAAGTCGAACGCCGGTTGGATGCAGTCAGCCAAAGCCGGCGGGAATCACTCGCCGTGCTCCGCACCCGAGACCTGTTCGGATCCCGCAGGACACGCACCTCGCGCGACCTGCATCACCTGCAATCGATCCGAGCTCGCCAACGCGAACTGCGCGCACACCGGCAACGACTCACGATGGGATCGGCCCTCCCCTTCCGATTCGCCACGTACTTCGCGGACGTTGCATCCTCGGGCGGATTCACGCTGGTCATCGGCAATCCGCCGTGGGTGCGCCCACACGCACTGCCGGCCGCCGAACGCCTCGCACTGCGTGCGGAATTCGTCACGGTTCGTCACGCGTCCTGGCAGCAAGGCGCACTGCGCGCCGGTGCGGGCACCGGCTTCGCCGCGCAAGCCGACCTCTCGGTTGCATTCGTCGAACGGTCGGCCCGGCTACTGGCCAGCGACGGTACCCTGGCGCTGCTGCTTCCGGCAAAACTGTGGCGTACGCTCGCCGGCGGCGGCGTACGTCGCCTCCTCGCCGCAGATCTTCACCTGCGCACGATCCGCGATTGGAGCGACGCACCATCGCTCTTCGACGCCGCCGTCTACCCATCGCTCGTGGTCGCGCAGCGCCGGCACTCACTCGTCGCAGAACACGCCACACATGCCCCACACTCCCCACACTCCCCACACGCTTCACCCGCGGCCTCGATGGGCGCGCGACCAATCAAGGTCGTGGTCAACAAACACGAGTCCGCCGCGCGTTTCACCGTGCGACCACGACATCTCTCGCTCGATGGCGACCCGGCCGCACCCTGGATTCTCCTCCCGCCACGCGTGCGCGCCACCTTCGAAGCACTCCGCAACGCCGGTACCCCACTCGGCGATTCGCACATCGGCCGCCCAACACTCGGTGTCAAATGCGGCTTGAACGCCGCATTCCTTGTACAGGCGCTCGAAAGCGACGATGAGCTTGCGACGATCTTCGCGTACGACCGTACCGGAACGATCGAGCGACAACTGCTGCGACCAGTGTTACGCGGCGAGGACATCATCGTCCCGCGCAACGCTGCGGTTGCTCCTGCCGGCAACGCGGTCGCCTCCACGTCACCGCCCACGATAGCCGCGTCGCCCGATCATCGGATCATCTGGACTCACGGGCCTGACGGGCTTCCACTGGCCGTCCTTCCACCCGGCGCAGCACGCTGGCTCTCCGTCTGGCGCCGACAGCTGGAAGGACGAGGCGACGCTCGGCGAAGCAAACGGTGGTGGACACTGTTCCGCACCGAAGCTGCCCGACACGACGCACCGCGAGTCGTGTGGGCCGACATCGGACGCCAACTGCGCACGCGAGTTCTGCAAGCCGGCGACCCGACAGTCCCGCTCAACAGTTGCTACGTACTGCGCACACCCTCCGACCTCGACGCATGGGCCCTCGACGCACTGTTGACATCGCCCCTCTGCGGCGCATGGCTCGACACGCTCGCCGAACCCGCCAGGGGTGGATTCAGACGCTTTCTCGGATGGACCATCGCGACGTTGCCCGTGCCGTCGGCATGGAATGCGGTCCGGTCCACCCTTGCGGCGATTGGTGAGCAGCGCGCGCTCGGCACCGCCGTCGATCGAGACCTTCATACGCACACCGTCGCTTCTGCATACGGGCTCACGCTCCGGGATGTGAAGCCCCTGCTCGACTGGCACCGCCGATGATCCGAATGAATCTCGACGGGGCGATGCACTTCGTCGACCTCGAAACCGCGCGCTGGGTCTTCGGCACCTCGATGCTCGCGAGCTCGCTCTCGTCAGTCCCCGCGGTGCTCGGCACTGTCACCTTGTTGCCCCACCAACAGGAAGCCGTCGCCCGACTGCGCAGCGCCCTCCGCGAGTTCCGAGGGGCCCTGCTCGCCGACGACGTCGGACTCGGCAAAACCTTCGTCGCGCTTGCCGTCGCCACCTCGTATCGCACTGCCCACGTGATCGCCCCGGCCGGACTGCTTCCGATGTGGCGTGCCGCCATCGAGCGCGCAGGTCTCCAGCACGTCGTGTTGCATTCGCTTCACGGATGCTCGCGTCGCGCACCCAATATTGCGCTGAATACGCGCACCAGCGGCGAGCCGGCCGGTGTCCTGGTCATCGTCGACGAAGCACATCATCTCCGCAACGCCCGCACGCGACGCTACCGCGCCATCGCTGATGTCGTCGGTGGGCATGACGTGCTCCTGCTTTCGGCGACACCGGTACACAATCGCTCACCCGAACTCCGCGCGCAGCTCGGGCTGTTCCTTGGAGGGCGCGCGGACGCGCTCGATCCGCAAATACTCGAACGCACCATCGTACGTCGCACGTCCGCAGTCGTCGCAACGTCGGTCCGACGACCCGCGGTGCTGGAGTTGCCGGCGCGTGAGTTCACGTACGACGGGGCGACTCTTGCGGCCATCGTCGGACTGCCGGCTCCGCTTCCCGCACACGGTGGAGCCGTGGCCGGCGCACTCATTCGGCTCGGCCTGCTCCGCGCGTGGTGCTCCAGCGATGCCGCACTCACCGCATCGCTCACTCGACGACAGCTCCGCGGCTCCGCTTTGCGGGAGTCGCTACTCGCGGGGCGCCACCCCACGAATGTCGAATTGCGCACCTGGCTGGTCGGCGACCAGGAAGTGCAGTTGGCCTTTCCCGAGTTGACGGTAGACGCGGAGGTCGCGCCCGCCTCGCTGCTCGCAGTGCTCGATGCACATCTCGACGCTTTGCGTGCACTGCGCGAGCATCATCACGTCACTGCGCGGGGAGATGAAGGTCGTGTCGAAGCGCTCCGGGCGATCATGACACAAGAGTCTCCGCGGGGCGTGATCGCGTTCTCCCAGTTCGGAAGCACCATCCGGGCGCTCTACCGCGCCCTTTCCGATATCGCAGGCGTCGGCATGCTCTCAGCCTCCGAAGCACGCATCGCGAGCGGTCGGGTGACGCGCGGTGACCTGTTACGACGGTTTGCGCCAGCGGCGCAGGGCGTGCCGCCGCCCCTGCCTCACCAGGCCATCCGGCTACTCCTCGCAACCGACATGCTCGCGGAAGGCGTGAACCTGCAGGATGCCGGTGCGGTCGTGCATCTCGATCTGCCGTGGACCGATGCCCTGCGCCAGCAGCGCGTCGGGCGTGTCGCGCGCATCGGTTCGCCGCACGACACCGTGCACGTGCACACCTTTGCGTCGCCGACGGAAGCAGAGCGTGCGCTTCGACAGCTCGAGCGATTGCGGGACAAGGCGTCGCTCGCGGCGCAGTTCGTGGGCGACGCCAACGGCTCACGCAGCGCTGCCGATGACGCGTCCGCCGTGCGTGCGATGCTGCGGGCGTGGACGCGTACCGTTTCCGTCACTGCGCGTGCTGACGACGCTCACATCGTCGTCGCTTGCATTCCGGGCACCGGGGGACGCCGAGTGTCTGCGGGTGAGCCGGATGCTCTCGTGTTGGTGCAGGTTGGGGATGAGGCCGTTCTGCTTTGTGGGAGCGACGTGCTGGTCGGCGATGCAGGCGCGCTACGCCGTTGCATGACCCGGGTGGATCGCGCGTGTGCCGGTTCGACCGTCCCGCCCGCGAGTTCTTCTGGCGCTGAGCTCGAAATTCGCCGCGTTCGGCAGGTCGAGGAGTTGGTGTGTGTGTGGCGCCGAGCTCGCGAGCTCGCTGCGGTTGTCGGGTCGGCGGTGGAGACACTCTCGACGGCACAGCTCCACGCACTCGATCGCATCCAGACGATTGTTGCAGGGGCTCCGGCCGTGCGGCGTGCGAGCATCGTCCGGGTGGCCGATGATGCGATACGGATGGTTTCTGGCTCGCGGGGCAACGGTGCCGATGTGGCACTCGCTTCGTGGGTCGCTTCGTCACGCTCCGGTGTCGATTCCGCGTGGCTGCATGCCTGGTCCGCATACCCGGCGCTCGTACGGGCGGCGGACGTTGTCGATCCTGAAGTTGGCGACGTGCGGCTTCGCGCCGTCATCCTGCTGGGCAATGAGGCGTCCTGCTAAGCTTCGGACATGACGGCACATCCTGGCCGAATGGCCCTCCTCTTCGATCTCGACGGAACGCTCATCGACTCGATCGAGCTCCTTCTGTCCTGCATGGAGCATGCATTCGTTGGCCGGTCGCCCGCACCGTCGCGCGCGGAATGGACCGCCGGCATCGGCACCCCGCTTCGCACCCAGCTCGCCGAGTGGTGCGACGGTGAGGTTGCCGTCGAGGAGCTCGTGCAGAAGTATCGCGACTTTCAGGACCAGCATCTCGAGCGGCTGACGGCGGCGTATCCCGGAGTGCTGGAGTTCTTCGACTGGGCGCGGGGGGAAGGTCACGCCACCGCGCTCGTGACGAGCAAGGGGCGCGGGATGACCGCGCGATCGCTCGAGCATGTCGGCCTGGCCGGCAGCTTCGACGTCGTCGTCACGTATGAGGACACCGACCGCCACAAGCCGGGGCCTGAGCCCGTGCGCTTCGCGCTCGACCGGCTCGGCATGCCGGCCTCGCGGGCGATATTTCTCGGCGATTCCACCCATGACATGTATGCGGGCCGAGCGGCGGGGGTGCGGACGGCTGCGGCGTTGTGGGGGCCGTTTTCCCGCGAAGAGCTCCTGCCGGCCGAGCCGACGTGGTGGCTGCATTCGATGAGCGAGCTGCGCGGGATCGTGGAGTCTGCGCTGGCGCCCGCGGTGAGTCCCGCCCTCTAGGCAGGCCGATCCCACCAGTGTTCAAACCATTCCGGGGTCCGGGTCATCCAAATGGCAGACAGGTTGGCAGACCGGTGAACGGAGCCCGATGCACGCGCAGTTCGTGACACATCCCAGCTCATCGCAGGACTCGGCGTCAGGATCGGTGCTCTCTCCGATTCCCGCCGACGTGGCCGCTGCCGTGGCCGGGGATCGTCGCGCGTTCGAGCGGCTCTACCGGCTGCATGTCGACCGTGTGTTCTCTCTCTGCGCGCGCATGCTCGGGGACCGCACACTTGCCGAAGAACTCACGCAGGATGTGTTCGTGCGGGTGTGGGAAAAGCTGCCGCAGTTTCGCGCGGAATCGGCGTTTGCCACGTGGCTGCATCGCGTCGCGGTGAATGTCGTGCTGTCGTACCGCAAGTCGGCCGGTATCGCCGGCGCGCGGGTTGGTGGGGATGACGAGGCAATCGAGCAGGCCGCGTCGCGTCCGGTGGCGGTGGGCGACCGGATGGATCTCGATGCAGCGATTGCCGGCCTGCCGGCGGGGGCACGGACGGTGTTCGTGCTGCACGATGTGGAAGGGTTCACGCATGAAGAGATCGGTGTGCAGCTCGGTATCACCGCGGGAGGAAGCAAGGCGCAGCTGCATCGTGCGCGCCTGCTGCTTCGCAAGGCTCTTTCCCGATAGCATTTCAAGAGACCATGACGACACGACCACCAGCATCGGAGCATGAGTTGCAGCGGGATCAATCCTGCGGCGCATTCGAGGACCGCCTGTCAGGGTGGCTCGAAGGCGAGCTCGATGATGCCGAACGCCTCACGATGGAGCGACATCATGCGGAGTGCGCTGCATGCGCCGCGCTGATGGCCGATCTCGACCGGATCGTCGGCGAGGCGGCGGCACTTCCGCTGCTCTCGCCGTCCCGTGATCTCTGGAGTGGGGTCGAGGGAACGCTCGGGGCGCCCGTGATCTCGTTGAATGCACGGCGGTCGGAGTTGGGAGCGAACATAGCGGGCGACTCCGCCGGTACCGCCGCGGCTGGTTCCTCGTGGGGCCTACAGCGCACGGTGAGTGTGCGGTGGTTTGCGGTGGCGGCGACCATGCTGGTCGCCGTCAGCTCCGGCGTCACGTGGACCATCGCGCGAGCGGGCTTGAACGACGCTGCCCCATCTGCGTCTGTGGCGACGACGGATGCTCCACGTGCGCGGGACGCTGCATCGGGTTCGTCGACGGTGAGCGCTCCCACATCGGTCCCCGCATCGGCCGTGACATCAGCTGTGGCGTCGGCGACGTCTGATGCAGACAGCGCTGTCGGCACGTCCAATCGCGCCGGTCCAGTGGTTGGCCAAACGGGTGGTGTCGCCTTGCGCGCTGCGTCGATGACCGATGTCGATGGAATCTACGAGCGCGAGATCGCGGCATTGCGGCGCATCGTGAACGAGCGGTTCGCGGAACTCGACTCCGCCACGGTGGCTGAGCTTCGCAGCAACCTGGAGGTCATCGATCGCGCCATCGAGGACAGCCGACGTGCACTCTCGCGTGATCCGCGCAGCAGGGTGCTGTCGTCGGAGCTCGATCGCACGCTCGAAGCCAAGCTCTCACTCATGCGCCGAGTCGCGCTGCTCTGATGTCACTACTTTTCCGTAGTGTCTTTCTCGGTGCGGCTACTGTTGCGGGCGCTGGCGGTGTGCTGCTCGTACCCACGGCTGTGCAGGCGCAGAGCCGAGACACGACCTTTTCCATCGGGCGAACGGCGTTGCTCGACGTCACGGTGCGAGACGGGTATCTGCTCGTGCGCGGCAGCAGCCGCACTGATGGTGAGGTCCGTACCAGTGGCTCCGGCATTTCGATCAGGTCCGTCGGTTCGGGGGTGGTAGTCGGCACCGGCCGTGACGACGCGCGTTCTGGGCGGAGTCGCATTGGGCGGGACAGGGAGCGCGACACCGACGATGCGCGGGTCGAGATCACGGTGCCGCGCGGGGTGCGGGTGGTGATTTCCGGAGGGCGGGCGGACGTCGAGGTCGACGGCATCGATGGCGATGTCGAGGTCCGCGCCACCAGCAGCGACATCATGTTGCGGCGGCTTGGCGGGCGTGCCATCGTCGAGACCTTGTCCGGCGATATCGTGGTCAGCGAAGGTGTGAATGGATTCCGGGCGACGACCTCGAGCGGTGACATCGAGGTGCAGGGGCTGCGTGGCAACGCCGATGTGCAGACACACAGCGGCGACGTGAACGTGAGTGGCACGGACGTCACGCGGTTCGTCGTGGAGACCATCACCGGCGACGTCACGCTCGACGGGTCCGTCACCGAGGATGCACGGGTGCAGGTATCGACGCACACCGGTGACGTGCTGTTGCGCCTTCCCGAACGGAGTCGTGGCGAGTTGCAGTTCTCGACCTTCAATGGCGAGATACATACGTCGTTCCCGATCACGACGTCCGCTGCGACACCCGGCATCACCGGTCGTGAGCGGCAAACGGGACAGGGATACACGTTCGGCGGTGGTGGTGCGGCGAGGATTTCGATCTCCACCTTCAACGGCGACTTCCGCTTCGAGCGTGGGTCCGGCCGGCTCATCGAGCGATGACGGCGCGCACGGATCGGCTCTCGTTTTCGCGGCCAGACTCGCATTCGCGTTCAGATTTGCGTTCACATTCGCATACACCTTCTCTTCCTTCGAGTCTCGCATGATCATCTCTCCTCACGTTGCCCGCACGGCCTTCTGTGTCGCGGTGGCACTCTACACGTATGTGCCGGTCTCGACACTCGGCGCCCAGCGCGACAGCGACCGGCGGGACAACCGTGACGATCGCGCATTCACGTGGAGCGGCACCATTCCGGACGGCCGGCGCATCCTGGTGAAGAACGTGAACGGTGCGATCGAGGTGGAGCGCAGCACCAGCGGCCGTGTCGAAGTGACGGCCGAGAAGCGCTGGCGCCGTGGCAATCCGGATGACGTGCGCATCGAGCAGCGGAAGATCGGCGACGAGGTGCTGATCTGCGCGCTCTGGAACGAGGAGTCCCGTTGCGACGAACGCGGCATCCAGACGCCGCGCGGCATCAAGTGGAATGACCGCAACGATGTGTCCGTGCGTTTCGTCGTTCGCGTGCCGGAGGGCGTGCGGGTGGATGTCGAAACCGTCAACGGTGCCCTCACCGTGAGTGGCGTGACCACCGACGTGCGTGCGTACACCGTGAACGGCAGCATCGATGCGCAGAGTGCCGGCGGGCCGGTGCGCGCCCGCACCGTCAACGGCAGCATCAAGGTGTCGATGGGATCGCTCGGCCGCGCCGAAGACCTGGAGTACGAGACCACGAACGGGTCGGTGACCATCGAACTGCCGAGCAATTTCGGCGCGCAGCTCGAACTGTCGACGGTGAACGGCCGGGTCTCGACGGACTTCCCGATCACGATGTCCGGAACGCTGTCGCCGAAGCGGCTGCGGGGAACGGTGGGTGATGGGTCGACGCGCTTCCGTGCTTCCACGGTGAATGGCAGCATCGCGTTGCGTCGCCGGTGAGCGGCCCCCGGGTCCATTGACCTTTACGGGTCCGGCATCCGCAGGAGCGTTTGCATTGTAGTCTCATGTGACTACATTTGAAGAATGAAGACCATCGGCGTGCGTGAGCTCAAGGCGCAGCTCAGTCGAGTCCTGCGTGAAGTACGAGCTGGAGAAACGGTGCTGGTGACGGACCGGGGGCAGGTAGTGGCCGAGTTGCGGGCGCCCGACGGCGGAACGTTCGTGGAGTCGCGCACCGATCGCGTGTTTGCGCGGCTCGCGAGTGCGGGTGCGATGCGTCTGGCGGAGTCTCCGCATCAGCCGTATCGCGCCAGTCCGGTGCGGGCGTCCGATGGCGTGGCGCGTACGCTGCTGGATGCCGAGCGCGACGAGCGTTGACGATGCCCGATGTACCGACCTCGGACTTGCCGACCTTCGGAATGGTGTATGTCGAATCGAGCGCGGTCCTCGCATGGCTGCTGGGAGAGTCGACGGAGCAGTCCGTACGCCGTGTGCTGGACGGCGCCGAGCGGGTGGTGACTTCCGCGTTGACGGCGGTGGAGTGTGCGCGGGCGCTAGCGCGGGCGCGGGTCACGTCGCGCATCACGCCCACCGAGGAGCTGGCCGCGGTGCAGCTGCTGCATCAGGCCGAGCAGTCGTGGGACGTGCACGCACTCACGGATCGTGTGCTCGCGCGAGCCCGTATGCCGATGCTGGCCGATCCGGTGCGAACGCGGGATGCGCTGCATGTGGCGACCATGGAAGCATTGCGCGAGAGCATCGGTCCGATCACCGTCCTGTCGCTCGACGAACGGGTGCGCGCGTGTGCGACGATGTCGGGCTTCGTGGTGGAACCGGTGCAGCTGTAGCCGATCCGGAGTCGACTATCGCACAAGCGAGACGAGATCGACGCGGTTGAGCGGTACGCCAATACGTGCGCGGTGCCAATTCTCCAACAATTCGGCGCGATGTGTTACACCAACGCTTCGATCGCCTTGGCGAGTTCGAGATCCTTGGTCGTGATGCCTTTGGCGTCGTGCGTGCTCAATGCGAAGTGCACCTTGGTGTATCGAATGTCGATGTCGGGATGGTGCGCCATGTGCTCCGCAATGTCCGCCACGCGTCCAATGAATT
>DASQZA010000403.1:0-8581 GCA_035638935.1 Gemmatimonas sp.
ACTTCAAGTTCGGAGAGCCCACTGAGCTGAAGCAACTTCCGAAGTTTCCGCGGCGCGAACCGGCACCGACCTGCGAGGAATGGCAGCGCCGCCTTCCGCCGATGGGGTCAGCACCGCAGTGACCTCAACCTTCGTCCTTCAGTGCCTCCGTCGGCTGAATGCGGAGCGCGCGTCGCGTCGGGACGATGCAAGCGAGTGCACAGCACAGGATCGTCGACAGCACGAACACCGCCGTGTTGCCGAGAATATCGAGATGCACCTTCGACAGGTCGTCGTTGGCGAGACCGAACCCCAGGAGTGCACCAACGCCAATGCCTAGCGCTACCTGAACGAACGGGCGCTTGAAGACGACTTTCAGGACGTCGAGCGGCTGCGCGCCGAGCGCGACGCGCACGCCGATCTCCCGTGTCCGCCTGGCGACGGAGAAGGACGTCACCGCGTAGACACCGGCGAGGGACAACATCAGCGTCACGAGCGTCAGGCTGATCATGAGCTCGAACCCGTACGACATTCCCGCGGAATCGGGACTCGCAAGAAGGGGCAGCGGTTTCGGATCGATCACGCGCAGCGCGGGATCGGTTTCCCCCGCGAGCTCGCGGAGACGGGTCGCAAAACGCTCGGGATCGCCGCGAACGTGAATGGCGACGCGAAGCGGCCCGGTCTCACGCGGCAGCGTCGCTTGATAGATGCGGGTACGGCCGTACCAGGTTCCCTTCTCACTTACGCTGAGATCGGGCACGACACCGACGATCTCATACCACGACTCGGCGGCGGGTTCGCTCTTTGACGCGAAGCGGAACCGGCGGCCAATGGGGTTACTACCGCCCAGCACCTCATTGACGAACGTCTGATTCACGAGCACGACACGCGTCCGCTGTTCGGCGTCGGTCGTCGTCAACGCCCGACCGCTGATCACGGGTGCATTGACCACGTCGAAGAATTGCGGATCGGCGGACACGAAACCGACGCAGTGGTAGCCATCCGCACAGCCTTCACTCTGCTCCGCAGCCGGACCCGGGTCCAACTTGATGAAGCGCCTCCCGTCAGTCAGCTGCGGCATTTGATCGGCGTACGTGACGTTCAATACGGCCGGGTCCTGTCTGAGCCGATCGGCGAGCGCGCGGTAGCGTGCTTCGAGTCGCACAGCACGAGTCGCCGGCACTGTGTCTCCACGCGCCGCGATGCCGTCAAGGCGATCCATTTCGAGCACCGCCGTGAGAAAGGCTTCGGCGGGGAATCCTGCGGGCGTGTCTCTCCCGAAGTCCCCTGCCAAGCCGAGCAGCGGCCACGGGAGCAGCGTCGTGAGCGCGATCTGCACGACGATGACGACGGTCCACACGCCGCCGAACTGCAACCCGCTGCCGCCGCTCGACGCCGCTCGGAGCCTCGCACCAGCGCCACCTGACGTGACCTTGAGCGCGGGAACGACGCCGGCAATCGCCGCCGCAAACAGCGTGAGCAGAGCGGCATACAGAACCGTCGTCGTCGAAAGCGAGGTGTCGATATAGAACGGCAGCGGACCCGTTTGCCCTTCGATCATCGTCCAGGTCCGCGCGAGCGCGACGCGCGCAACCAGGAGACCAACCACCGCGCCGACGACAGAGAGCAGGAGCGCCTCGGCAAAGAATTGCACGATGAGGCGCGCACGGCTGGCGCCCAGTGCGCTGCGAACTATGAGCTCCCGCTCTCGACTGACGGCGCGAGCGAACAACAACATGGCGACGTTGCCGCACAGGAGCGCGCCCAACAGCACGAGGAACCCGTTGATTGACGCCAGCATCAGCGCCGCCGCTTCTGGCAAATCACTTACGGCGTCGGGCAGCGAGAGCACCTGCAGGCGCACATTCTTGTTCGTCTCCGGAAACATCGCCGCTGCTCGAGCGCCGATCACCGCGGTCTGGGCAGTCGCCTCCTCGCGTGTACGGCCCGGTGCCAGCCGCCCGAAGACATACCTCAAGCTCGGCGATGTCTCGGGAATCCGCTCGAGATGCAACGGTCGCCAGACGCCGTTCTGCTGCGGGAATCCGTAGCCGCGCGGCATCACGCCGACGATCGTGACCGGCGTACCGCTGATGCGAATGACGCGGCCGACCGCGTCCGCCGCGCCGTTCAGTCTGTTCTTCCAGAAATCATATCCGACCACCACGACCTCTTCTGCGCCGCTCCGTTCATCGGCTTCCAGCAGCGTGCGTCCCGTCAACGCCGGGACGCGCGTCAGCGCAAAGGTCGACGCGGTCACGTTGGCGACGGTTTCGGGCTGACCGGGGCCGGCGGCGACGGCAATGCTGCGTTCTTCCACCTCGACGGCGCCGAGATCGGTGATCGTGCCGAGACCGTTGCGCCACAGCTCGTAATCACGACGCGATGCGGGGACCTGGGCATTGTCCACGACATTCCAGTTGCGCAATGCGACGATCGCGTTGCCGTCCGGAAGCGGAATCGTCGGCCAGAGCGCCTGTCGCGCGATCTCGAACCCGACGGTGCCGACGGCGATCGCGAACGCGACGGCAATCGTTGCGATCACGGTGAGCCCAGGATGCTTCACCAGCATTCGGCTGGCGAGCCTGAGGTCGAGCATCGAGAAGCGCAGACCGCCTCGGCGAACGGCGCGAAAAAGGGAACGGCTGCGGGCGAGAATCGAAGGCATAGTCCTCTGCAGGGGCGACTAGCTCGCTACGCTCGCTCATTACACTTTGTTTCATGGCCGCAAACCGCACGTGGGTCGACGAACTGCGCTCCCGAATCTTCCAGAAGGAAGTGACGGTCTACGATTCATATGGGTACCGCGACCTGGCGGATCAGGATACGTGGATCGTCCCGATGCGCGTCTGGGTGCACGACGATGTCGACACGCCGCTCGTCGAAGAAGCACTGGAAGGCTGGGCGATCGGATACTTCGAGCAGGACCTGGCGCGCAACCTCGAGCCCGAGGAGAAGGCGCGACTCCGTGAATGCTTGTCCAAGTTCATTGCAGATGACAAGCGCAATGAGTCCGTGCACTTCACCTTTGCGTACGACGCGACTGGCACGCGCTTCCAGTTCAACGAGCGCACCACCGACAACGGCGTCATCGCGGAGAGCATCCGTGTGCCGGACGCACTGGTGCGCGCCTGTTACGCGAGTCAGGCGCGCGGGAGCCGCTGGCTCGAGATCGAAGCCCGGACCGACGACGGCCACGGCGTCGGGAGTGGAAGCATCAGGTTTCTCGAGCCCGAGGGTCTATCCGTGATCTCCGACATCGACGACACGGTCAAGGTCACGCACGTTCCCGCCGGCAAGAAGACGGTGCTCCGCAACACCTTCCTGAAGGAGTTCCAGGTTGCCGAGGGAATGCGCGAACGCTACCTGCAATGGGTCGCCGAAGCCGGCAACGATGCGGATACATGCTTCCACTACGTCTCCGGTAGCCCGTGGCAGCTCTACGGCCCGCTGAGTCGCTTTCTCTTCGAGAACGAGGGGTTTCCCGCGGGGACCGTACACATGAAAAGCCTGCGCAAGAATCTGCTGGATCGCGGCGCAGTCAGGGACATCATGGCGTTCGCCCTGGGCGGTGACCTCGCGACCCTCGACCAGAAAGTCCGGCAGATCACGAACCTCATGATTCACCTGCCGCGCCGGAAGTTCATCCTGGTGGGGGATTCGGGCGAGCGAGATCCCGAGGTCTATCGCGCGATACGGAAGCTGTTTCCGGACCAGGTGCTCAGGATTTACATTCGCGACGTAAGGGGCGAGCGGCTGTCCGGGATGGAGGTAATCACCGGAGCGGATGTGTCCGTCGCGCTCGATACGCGAGAGTTGGAAGAGGAGATGGAGGGTCTGATCGCGAAGGCCCGAGCCGATGCGCCCACCTCGCCCGTGCTCTGAGCCGTGCGGGTCGCCGCGAGGGCGCAGATTCAAACCGTCCTTCTCCATCCGGTCTTCCCTCGTCGCACATGATCCTCATTCTCGCCGCGCTCGTTCAGCAGCTCGCCGATTCTGCTCCCGCCAGAGCACCGCTAACGGATTCCGTCGCGCAGACCGGCGCCATCTACTCCGGCCGTGGACGCCAGCTCGATGTGCGCGCTCCCCGCGTGGACAGTGCGCAGATCGTCATCGACGGTGACGGGAGCGATGCCATGTGGCACCGCGCCGCCTTGCTCACGCAGTTCACCTCGTACAACCCCGTTGACGGTCGCCCCGCACAGGACTCCACGGAGGTGCGCCTCCTGTACACGGCAGACGCGTTGTATGTCCTCGTGCGCGCGTGGGCTCCACCGGGTACCGTACGCGCCACGCTGGCTGAGCGCGACCGCATTGCAAGCGACGACTGGGTCGCACTGCATCTCGATACGTTCAACGATCGTCGTCGTGCATTCTCGTTCGCGGTGAACCCGCTGGGTGTGCAGGCCGACGGCATGCGCAGCGAACAGTCCACCATGCCTGGTGTGTCGCGCGCGTCGTTGCAGGCAGTCGACTTGTCACAGGATTATGTGTGGCAGTCGGCGGGGCGCCGCCTCGATGACGGCTTCGAAGTGGAGATGCGCATTCCCTTCAAGTCGATCCGCTTCCAGATGGGTCGATCGCAGGACTGGGGGCTGCAGGTGGTGCGTCAGTCGCAGCGCACCGGCTATCAGGACACGTGGGCTCCGACCTCGCGCGCGCAGCAGAGTTTCACGGCGCAAGCCGGGTACCTGCGCGGCATGGGCGGGATGCAGCGCGGGCTGGTGCTCGACGTGACGCCCACGTACACCGCCTTCGCCACGGGCAAGCCCGGAGCGAACGACAGTTGGCAATACGGCACACGCGGACAGTTCGGGGGCGACGTGCGGTGGGGGGCCACTCCCAACTTCACCGTGAACGCGACCGCGAATCCGGATTTCAGTCAGGTGGAAACGGACGTTGGGCAGATTCCCGGTGACGTCCGCTTCGCCCTCTTCTTCCCGGAGCTGCGGCCATTTTTCGTGGAGGGGAGCGAACAGTTCGACGCGCCCAATCAGCTGGTGTACACACGGCGCATCCAGCAGCCACTCGGTGCCGTCAAGATCACAGGCAAGCTGCCGGGTACGGATATCGGCGTCCTCAGTGCAATCGACGCCGTACGAACGAGTGCCACCGGACGAGACCGTCCCCTGGTCAACATCGTGCGTATCCGACGCGACATCGGTGCACAGAGCACGGCGGGGCTGCTGTTCACCGATCGCACCGACGGCAAGCGATTCAACCGAGTAGTGGGCTTCGATTCGCGCCTCAACTTCAAGAGCGTGTACAGCCTCGAGGCACGCGCGGCGACGAGCCTGACCGGCGACAACACCGGCGTGCGCGACGGACAAATTCTCGAGTTGAACCACGGTCGGACTGGCCGTGCCTATGGCTATCGCTGGTCGCTCGCGTCCTTCTCGCCGGAGTTCGAAACGCAGAACGGATTCGTGAATCGCTCCGACTTCGTGCGCGTGCAGGCGTTCCAGCGGTGGACGCGTTTCGGCAAGCGCGGTGGGCTGTGGGATCAGCAGCAGCACTTCTTTCGTTCCACGGCGCTCTGGAGTCACGGCGGGTTCGGCGAGCGCGGACCACCGCTGGAGGTCACCCTGGCCGTGGACAACTCGTGGATATTGCGCGGCGGCTGGCGCGCCAGCTTCACTCCCGAGTACAACGCCATCGCCTTCGATCCGCGCCGGTACGGCAGCTTCGCGACGATCACGCCTGCTGCCGCCGGACGTCTGGATACGGTTGTATACCGCCCGCTCGACCGGCGCCACACCGCTGCACTCGGCGTCTCGGTGAACACTCCACAGTGGCGACGGCTTGGCGCGTCACTCACTGGGCGGTACGGTACGGAGCCGGAATTTTTCGAGACGGCGACCGCGCGACGCGGCGACGTGGAACTGTCGGCCGACATGCGTCCCACGCCGCAGTTGCGGCTGTCCACACTGTTTCGCTATCAGCAGCTCGTGAGGCAACGCGATGGCACGGTGTTCAGTACGCAGATCGTTCCGCGTCTACGCACCGAATACCAGTTCTCGCGCGCGCTGTTCGCACGGCTCATCGTGCAGGTGGAGTCGCGCGAGCGCGATGCGCTCCGAGACCCGCGTTCGGAACTGCCGTTGTATCAGCGCGCGTCGAGCGGTGGATACAGCGCCGTGCTGGCGCGCCGATCACTGCTCGGCCGCGGCGATTGGCTCTTCTCGTATCTGCCGAATCCGGGAACTGTACTGTTCGTGGGGTACGGCTCAGCGCTGGACGCGAGCCTGACGCGGCGACCGTTCGAAGCGGAGCGCACCTCGGACGGACTATTCGTGAAGCTCAGCTACCTCTTTCGAGCGGGCGTGCCGCGGTCGGCGATGGCCGCGCGATAGGATCGTGGTGTCGGCATTCGCCGACACCGGTATGCACTCAATGATCGCGGCCGCGCCCGGTCTTCTGCTGCAGCTCGTCGATCTTCTTCGACGCATCTGCCTTGTTGAGCGACTCGTCGAACTCCTCGCCCGCTTCCTGGGACAGCGTGCGGAGGTATGACGCTTGTGGTCCCGTCATGGTCTCGTTGCCGGTCACCCATTCATCCGGGTTCTTCTCGGCGTCAGCCGGCGTGGCACCCTTCTCGGTAACGTCATCGCGCTTGTTCGTAGCCATCGGATAACTCCTGTGTGCGTCGAATCCAGTTAAGTGCGGATATCGATGCAGCAAGCAGGATGCGTGCCGAACAAAGACCGAACTGTGTGGTGCAGCACGAGCGGAGCCACTGCGTGGCAGCGCCTTGTGGCCGTCAGCTGACGATGGTCAACCGGTGCGGCTCGACGACGGGCATCGCTGCCGTCGCGATCTCGCGAGCGCTTGCCCGAACGGCCCAGGCGTGCCCGTGCATCTGAATCGCGGCTTCCACCATGCGTGCACCGAGGAAGTAGCCCGCGCGATCGGGCATCACGGTGCGATCGACGGTGCGAGCCTCGTCGCTCATGCCACCTGAGAGGTAGCGAAGGCGAAGACCAAGGCCGGCGCGCTCGAGCTGCGGGTTTGCCCCGCGCACGAGCATGGGCTCCAGTTCACGCAGCCGCGCATACTGCTTGCGCCCGAATCCGAAGTACTCCCACGCGGCGTGTCCGGGGCTGATGGCCTTCGAGACCTGAACGGCGAGACCTTCGTTGACGAGCAGCTCACGCAGTGTCGCGCGCCGGCCCGTCTCCCAGTACGAGTAGTACCCATCTGCCTCGGCCACCAAGTCGCGCATCTCGCTGCGGCTCGCCGGCGACGTGTATCGCACGGTGTGCGTGAGCTCGTGCGCGAGCCAGAGTGGAATGAGCTCCGGGTCGAGACCGAGGCCCTGCGTATCCGGATTAGCGACGCCGGTGAAATGCTCGAGACAGACGAACGCGATGCCGCGGCCATTCACGACGAGCTCACCGGCGTTCGCTGCACCGACACCGACCATGAGTACGACGTCACACGGTGCGTCCGCTTGCAGCAGTGCTCTGGTCTTGCGCTCGGCCTGCGCTGCGAGCGTTACGACATCGACGCGGGCAAGCAAGGCGTGGAGGTCATCGCGGCCCGCGGTGACGGTCGTCCGGACGATGTCCTCGAAATGGGGCCCGGATGGTTCGACGACGTAGTTGTCCCAGTACGCCGTGAGGAGCGGGCGGTGCCGCTCGAAATACTCGTGGTACGCCGACACGCGGTCGGCGGCATTCAGGATGGCGAGAAAGTCAGGCAGCAGATTGATCAACATCAACGACCCGGGCGGGGAAGCCGGCGCGATCATTCACCTTCAGACACCATCGTATCGCAACGCGACACGCCCATGGTGCTCGCCGATCAAGACGCGGCAAGATAGCCGCGACTCACGGGTGCAACAAGAGAGTCGAAGGTCGCCGTGCGAAGGTCGCCGTGTGACGGCGGATGCCGGACGAGCGTCAAATCTCGACTCGGTGTGGTCGACGATGACAACCGAGCCCCGCCCTCGGATCGATCATGACCACGCTGCACCTCATCGAACTCACCTGCCCCGTCTGCGAGAACGCGTTCCGTTCCCAGACTGTCGTCGCGACCAACGCCTTTGGCGGGAAGCGCACCGATTTCCACGAACGCGCTGCGGGGATGCAACCGCTTCCGTACTTCGTGCACATGTGCGCGAACTGCGGGTATGCCGGCGTCGAACGCGACTTCGGCGAGGACGTGGACCCGAGTGACCGAATCCGGGAGAACGTCTGGTGCGAACTGGCGCCCGCGCTCAAGCGCGAATTGCCGTCAGGCTCGCTCAAGTACGAGCACGCGGCGAAGACGGCGGACTGGCAGGGCAGCGATCCTCGATATCTGGCAGACCTCTACCTGCGCGCCGCGTGGTGTTGCGTCGACGAGCGCGACACGGAAGCCGAGCGGTTCTTCCGGCGCAAGGCGGCGTGGCGATTCGCCGAGGCGCTGGGCTCGTTCGACAGCGTTCCCCAGGAAGAGCGCGCGGTCCTGACGTACCTCGTCGGCGAGTTGTGGCGTCGAATCGGCGACAGCACCATGGCCCAGCAGTGGTTCGACCGCGTGCCGGATGAAATCACGGAACCCGCGGCGCAGGCTTGGGTGATAGAAGCCGCCGAGCAACAACAGCAGGCGCCCAAGGAAT
>DASQZA010000404.1:0-10494 GCA_035638935.1 Gemmatimonas sp.
GTCCGAAAAACGGTATCAGATCCGGGATGAAGTCGAGCGGCGAAATCATGTAGGCGGCCGCGGCAACGACGAAAAACCGGTCCACTTTCGACACACGCCGGTCACCCATGAGTCCGAACAGCAACCGCGCGTACGAAGGAATCTGACGGATCGCCGACATCACGCTGCGCTTTGCGCCGGTGCGCGGACGCGCCGCGAACGCGCGCGCAGCCGGCTGCGAACGGAGTTGTGGTTCGAAATCGTCGTCGAAGGCGTCGTCGAAGTTTTCGTCGAGCTCGTGATCGCTCCGCGCGGACGCGGAGCCGACGGGCGTGTCGTCGACTGGCCGCTTCCGTCGTCCACGCCCGGTGAACAACCCGCGCTGGGGACGCCCTGCCTCCTGATCCTCGGCTCGCTCGCGTGCGCGACGCGCCATCAGGCGCTCTCGCGCCGTGTCCTCTTTCATGCAGCTGCCTCCGGCGGCGTCACTGTCCCGGACGACATGCCCGGGCCGGACGTCGGCGATGTGGTGGGTGCAGGTTGCGTGCCTCCTGTTGCGCCCGGTGCCGGTGCCGACGGAGCCGACGGTACTCCAGCAGCGTCAGGGGCACCTACCTGATCGGCAGCACTCTTGGCCGCGCTCACCACGTCACGCCCCACAGCAACCGTCGTTTGCGCAACGCCGTTGAGCACACCCATCGCCTTGTTCAGGAATCCCATGGTTTCGGACACGGTACTCACGGCGAGACCGCCGGCCCGCAGCTTGTCCTCCACCCCTTCCGCGAAGCGTTGGAACACGTTCACAGGGGAGGCTGCCTTCTCGGCGTACTTCGTCTCGAGAAACTCGACGTAGTCGAGTACCTGATACAGACGCTCGTCGGAGAGCGTGTCGAGTTTGCGCGCGATCCGGTCGCGGACATACGGATTCATCGGGTCTCCGGCATGGGCTGCTGAGGACTACGAAATGGCACGACGCAGGATTCTACACCGGAACTTCGACGGTGCGGCGTCAGGCCATCCCGACCGATCAGCCGCGCCAGCGCTTTCGCTGGCCGCGCGCGTCGATGTGCGTGTATGGCGACGCGAAGCGTCGGCTGGAGTACACGCCAAGACCACCGGCGAGCTCGGGATGGAGTCGCTCGACCCAATCGACCGCGTGTTCCACCTGGTACGCGTCGAACAGCGTCATGCGGCCGTCACCGTCGGCGTCGATCGCGACATCGGCGGCGTCGCCATACAGGTGGCGCGAGTCCCGTGCGGATCCCTCGACCCCGGCGTTGTGATCCGGCGTGCGGAATCCGCTGTGCACGTCGACTCGGAACGTCATCGTCTCTTCGCCGCGACGCCGCGAGATTTCGCGCAGCACCAGCTCGAGCTTGTCGAGCAGCCTCGGATCGACCGCGATGTACCTCGGCCACACCGTCTGCGCGTCGTGCGTCAGAAAGTCGCGCACCTTGAGATGGCGCGTGAGGGGCAGATCGAGATCGGCCTTGTTGACCTGTGCGAAGCCGGCCGGGCGCTCAGCCTGCTCATCACGCGACCATTCGGCCTCGTAGCGTCCGATGCGGTACCCATTGAGCGTGCTTCCGAGCTTGAGCTCGAAGGGCACGAGCACCGCGAGGCGCGGTGACGCGATGCGCTGTACCACACCGGAGCGCGTGAGCTGCAACTCGTAGAATCCGGGCTCCATCGGCGACAGCAGCGTATCGCCGGGCAGCGGACGCGCCACGTCACCGGCATCGCTCGTACCGACGCGCACCCACTGATACAGGAATCCGCCCGCTGAGCCCTGAATGTCGAGTGGGAACGGGACGCGCTCGCCGGAGCGCACGAACTGCATCTCCACGCCTCCGCTGATGCCGTGTGACGCCGCCGCCGCATGCACGACTGGTACTCCACGCGCGGCACTCTCCGCCGATGATCCGGCCATGAGTTCCGTCGGGGGTTGGTACAACACGGCCGCCGCAATGGCTGCCATGCCACCAAGCACCAGTGCGCCACGGCGCGAAATCACTACTCGCCCCAGCGCGCGCGATTTCCGCGCACGTCGATGTGCACGAACGGCCCGTGCGCGGACGTCGCCTTGTAGATGCCGATTCCCCCGACAAGATCCGGGTTCCTGGACTCCACACGCTCGGCGGCCATCGCCAGCACCTTCGCGTCGCGCGTATCCACGCGACCGTCACGATTCAGGTCGCTCATCCAGTCGCGCGAACCATTCACGACGTACACGTCCGCCGCGTCCCCGTACTGGTGGCGGCTGTCCTGTGCGCGGCCACCAGCGCCGACACCCTGCGCGTTGTACTGTGGCGTGCGAAACCCGGACATCACCTTCATGCCGCGCACATTCACACCCATGCCCTTGAGCTCTGCAATGATCAGCTCGAGCTTGTCGATCAACGGCTCACGCAGCACGAGGTACTTGGGCCAGACGCCTGCCTGATCGTGCGTCAGGAAATCAGAGAGGCGGAAATGCTCGGAGACTGCGGTCGCCTGATTGGCAGCAGTGACTTCGAGAAACCCTTCCGGATTTACATAGGACGACGTCCGCGCACCACGACGTTCTTCGGGAAAGAAGCCGATGCGATAGGAACCGATGCGGCCACCGACCTTGTCGGAAAACGGGCGCATCGTGATCAGGTTGAACGACGAGCCGCTGGCCGTGTCGGACGCGACATACACGCCGGGCTTGGTGACGGCCGAATCGCCGAACATCTCTCGCAGTATCGCGATCCCAGCCGCGCGCCTGGGCGCGACGAAATGAGCGCGCAGCTTGCGGCTGCGTCCACGCAGCGAGTCGAGAAACGCCGAGCGGCGCGAGGACGCGGCCAGCTCCACCTTCGCGCTGGCTGCGTCGACCGCGCGTGCATCGATTTCCAGGCGCGGCGGTGCGAGCACGCCGGTACGCGCATCAGCGACGTCAGGGATGGCAATGGCTGCCGACAGTGCGGTCACAGCGACACCGAAGGCAGCGCTGAATCCACGCCGGCGATGCGGGCGTGGTCCTCGGCGACGGCTGACCGACGCGAGCGATGGATGATCCTGAGAGTTTAACGTCACGAAGTCGGGTCGGGGAACGCATGGGGTTTCGCACCGCATGCTTCAAGGACGATCGAGCCCGCACCACGCGTCCTCGCGAAGTTCGGGTAACCCTTCAATATAACATGACTGACCAGTCCAATAACACCGAATGGAGACCGGTCATCAACGCTCTCGACTGTCACGATGTACAGTATCGGCAGGTCGGCTTAGTAGATGTACACCGGGGTGCCCACCGTGACACGATCGTACAGCAGCGTGATGTCTTCGTTCCGTAACCGAACGCATCCGTGGCTCACTGCCTGCCCGACGCTTTGTGGCTGGTTGGTCCCGTGCAGCGCGTAGCCATCCCCCAGATAAAGACGTCGCGTACCCAGTACGCCCACATCTTTGCGCTGATTCGTGCCAAATGGCGGAATGATGATTTTCCCATCTGCGACGATTTCACGACCGTCGTCGGCCGTGAGCGCCCGTTCCGAGCCGTTGGCCTCCCGAATCACCACATCGTTGCCCGAAACGGTCACCGTGCCGCCGCCTTTGAGAGGAATGGGGGCGTTCCGGTTCAGCTGCGCCAACCCCAAACCACGCTTGTTGGCCTGCTCCTGATAGTGCCAGTCGGGCGGGATCCAAGCGGGTTCGGAGTCTCTGCGCTGCACGAGCAGTCGTCCGCGGGGCGTCTCGAAGCGCACCACTTTCTCGCTGCCGCGAATGGCGAGGGTCTTTCCACTGCCGGTCGCGACAGGGGCCTCGAACAGTACGGAGTCTCCCTGCTTGTACCAGAGCCGACGGTCAGCGATGGAAACGACGATGTAGGGCCCCTTTTCTTCCGCCGGAGTGGTGGCGGCGAGCAGCGTACGAAGGCTGTCGGCACCCTGCCCCGCTTCGAGCCGAGCGCGCTCGAGCGTCTCCAGATTGTCGTTAAAAACGAGTCGGGCCACATCCCGGGCGAACCGTACACGGATGGTGTCGTACCCCAACCAGGTGGCGTGCACGAGCGCAAAACCGAGCAGCAGCAAGACGGGGAGCGGCGCGCGCGGGATGCCGCGGGCCGAGCGTCGAATGGTGGAAAGGGAGAAAGTCGACATGGATCGCGGCGGTCAGTAGAAGTACACGGTCATGCCCCGCGTCAGGTTCTCGCGGATGGCGGCGAGATCAGCCGCGCGAACCCGAATGGCGCCAGGCATCACGAACGCGCTATCGGCGAGCGGGCCGGACCCGGGCATGGCATAGATGAGCGTGCCGCCAGTCGTCACGATGGCGTTCGCTCCAACGAGACCGGGTGCGGCCCGGTTCTCCGGCACGGGTTTGCCGCGTGTGGTCCAGACCCATGCTGGCAATGGGTACGCGTCCTCTGCGGCGAGCAATCGCTCGATCGTGCGTGAGCCTCGCGGCACCGCGATGCGCGACGTGTCCGGTGCCGTACCGACCGTGCCCTCCGGCCCGATGACGGCGGCCATCACGCGAAGGCGCGCGGCGCCCCGATCCAGCGCGACGAAGGACGACTCCGCGCTCACCGCTAGGTGCAACCGATCGTCTCCGGAAGCCTGACGGCGCATGAGTTCCAGCATCAGACCCGACTCGTCCGACTCTGCCTCGAGAATGGCGTCGGTCCGGCGACGCTCGATATCGGTCATGCCAGCACGCAGGCGTGCCGTCTCGGCGCGATAGTGGCTGCGACGCCAGACGAGAATCCCGTCGACCGCCAGCACGATTGCGAGCAACACGATCGCAGCCGCCATACGCCGTCGCAACCGTGCCATCAGCCGTTGCTCCGCACGTCAATCCTGGCTTGTGTACCGGTAACTGCGGGCACCCGCAATGCCAGGTGCGTTGCCACCGGACGGCACACTTGGTAGTCGTGCCAGTCGAGTCGGAGTAGATTCTGCATGGTAGGATGAACGTAGTTTGCGAACGGGATTCGCGTGATCGCAGTTGCCCATAACCGAGTACGGATGCCCGCACGCACGTCGCGTCCAGTTGCCCTCATCATCCTCGACGGCTGGGGATATCGCGAAGAGAGTACGGCAAACGCCATTCGCCTTGCATCGACGCCAAACTGGCACCGGCTCTGGGCACGCTCTTCGCGGACGCTGTTGACGGCATCGGGGCGTGCAGTGGGACTCCCCGACGGCCAGATGGGCAACAGCGAAGTCGGACATCTCAATCTGGGGGCCGGCCGCGTCGTCATGCAGGATCTGGTTCGGATCGGTACAGCCATCGAGGATGGCACGTTCCAATCGAATGCGGCGCTCGTCGACGCATGTCGCCTTGCACGGACCAACGGGTCGACATTGCACCTGCTCGGCCTCCTCGGTGACGGCGGAGTCCACGGGCACGACGAGCATCTGTTTGCGTTGGTCGATCTGGCGGCGAGCGAAGGGTTGCAACGCGTCGCCCTCCATGGCCTGCTTGACGGCCGCGACACACCGCCACGCTCGGGGCACGCATTCTTATCGGGAGTGCTGGAGCGCATCGCGGGCAAGGCGTCGCTTGCGTCGCTCTCGGGTCGGTATTTTGGAATGGACCGGGACAATCGATGGGAGCGCACCGAGCAGTGGTATCGGGCATCCGTCCTCGGTGAAGGCCCGCAGGAGCGCGATGCGCTCGCTGCGGTGGAGCGCGCGTACGCGGCGGCGATCACGGACGAGTTCATTCCGGCGATGGTGATGATCGATGCCGCCGGGACGCCCGTCGCACCCATGCGCGACGGCGACGTCCTGATTGCGTTCAATTTTCGATCGGACCGCATGCGGCAGACGATGCGCGCGCTCGCCCTCCCGGACTTCACCGGATTCTCGACTGGCCCGCGTCCACAGCTCGCCATCACGACGATGACGCGCTACGACGACTCGTATCCGTTCCCGGTGGCGTTCGCGCACCAGTCCATGGAACGCCTCGTCGGCGAGACCATTGCCGCCGCCGGACTGACGCAGCTTCGCATCGCAGAAACGGAGAAGTACCCGCACGTCACGTTCTTCTTCAACGGCGGACGCGACGAGCCCTACCCCGGCGAAGACCGGCAGATGGTGCCCAGCCCGAAGGTGCCGACGTACGATCTGCAGCCCGAGATGAGTGCCGACGGCGTGTGCGACATCCTGTGCGGGGCACTCGCGAACCGCACCCATGACTTTGTGCTGTGCAACTTTGCCAACACCGACATGGTAGGCCACACGGGTTCCCTTCCCGCCGCGATCCGTGCGGCCGAGGCGGTGGACCGGTGTCTCGGACGGATACTCGACGCGGCAGCAGCCGGCGGGGCGCGCCTGGTCGTGACTGCAGACCATGGCAACGCGGACATGATGGTCGACCCCACGACCGGACAGCCGCACACGGCGCACACGACGAACCCTGTGCCGCTCGTGCTGCTCGATCCGGACGGTGACGTTTTGCTGCGCTCCGGTGGTTCACTGCGCGATGTCGGTCCGACGGTGCTTGCGCTGTTAGGCGTTCCCCGCCCTGCTGAAATGAACGGGCGCGATCTTCGCGACCTCCTCACGTAATCCTTCTTCTACCGCTGATGATTCGTAGCTCTCTCGCGCGCGCTGCCCTCCTGATCCTGGCGTCCGCCGCGCCTACCGCGGTCCGGGCGCAGGTCGGACACCTCCCTGATCGCAGCCCGTACCGCGACGTCACCGCCGGGCAATCGCTGACCTTGAGCGGTGGCTGGCTCGCGGTGAAACGCGACCCGGCAGATGTCGCACCGAAGGCATCCGCCTTTGGCGCACTCCGGTACGACGTACCCGTTGGAGGGCCCGCTTCCCTGTACGTGCGCTACATGTTCGCGCCATCGGAGCGCCGGTTGCTCGCTCCAGCCAACCCGGCCGCATCCCGGGTGCTGCGAATGCAGTCCGTCAGCACCTCCGTCGCCGACCTTGGTATCGAACTCTCGCTGACGGGTCGCAAGACGTGGAAGCAGCTTTCCCCGACCGCGAGCGCTGGCGTCGGACTGGCAACCGACTTCGCCAAGGCCGATACCGGAGCATATCGCTTCGGGACCCGTTTCGCGTTCACATACGGACTCGGCATGCGCTACATGCCATCGTCACGGTACACGTTCCGCGCGGACCTGATCAATTACACGTGGCAGTACCAGTATCCCGACCGCTACTTCATCGTCGCGTCGGATAGCACATCCATCCTGACGGACACGCGCAAGCGCTCGGCGTATCGCGGGAACTGGGCGCTGTCCGCCGGCGTGACGATCCCGATTTTCCGCTAGGTCATGCCGCGCACCGCAGAAGTGCGAGTCGGCGCACGTGTCGGCAGGCGGATCGGCGTGTTGGCGATGGCGGTGCTCGCAACCGCCATTCCGGGATGCCGGACCGCATCATCGGTAGCGTCGCCGTCGCCGTCGCCGTCCGGTACGATTGCGCCACCGGAAACGCGGCGATCGGAGCCCGTCGCGCCGGTCATGCTGCCGCCGGCCATCGTGTCCGAGCCGGCGCGCACGCGCGATCGCGACCGGATTCGCGCACTGGCGGATTCCGCCTTGCGCGCACCGATGTGGAACGTCGCGCGCTGGGGTGTGCTGGTAGTCGATGCGACGGACGGGGATACCCTGTTCTCGCACGACGCGGACAAGCTGTTCATGCCGGCGTCGAACCAGAAGCTGTTGACGGCGGCAATCGCGCTGCAGCATCTCGGTCCGGACTACGTATGGCGGACACCGGTGTTGCTCCGTGGGCGTCAGCGCGGCAGCACATGGGATGGCGACGTGCTGATCGTCGGGTCCGGGGATCCGACCTTCAGCGACTCGCTGCGCTCGGGTGAGGCCGCGTCCGCCTTCGATCCGATCGTCGCGGCACTTGCTGCGCGCGGCATCTCGCGCATCACGGGCGCCGTACATGCGTTCGGCGATGCGTTCGCGGGTGCGACCACCGGGTTTGGCTGGGAGATCGATGATCTCGACTCGTCGTATGGCGCGCCGGTGGACGAACTGACGTTCAACGAAGGCGAATTCCAGCTGCGCGCCCGCGCGGGCAGCCGCGCTGGGGCGGCCGTCGTGCTGTCGAAGTCCACGACATCCGGATACCCGCGCGTCGTGAACACCGCGACGACACGTGCGGCCGATCAGGGTGGCGAACCTTTCCGCGCAGTCTACGATTCGATCGGTGACGCGATCCTGCTCACGGGAACGATCGCGGTTGGCGATAGCGCCTCGTTTTCAATGGCGTACCGGCATCCGGCCGACGCTGTCGTCGCGGAAGTCACGAGCAGGCTGGTGTCGCGTGGCATCAAGGTGAGCAACCGGAGCGCCGGTCGCGGCGCTTCTGCGCAGCCGGCGTCGCTAGATACGCTCGTCGTGCTCGTGTCACCACCGCTGTCGGCCGTGCTGCCGCGGATGCAAAAGCCGTCGCAGAATCAGATTGCCGAATTGCTCTTCCGCACGACCGGACTACATGTGACTGGCATCGGCTCCGCCGACAGCGCCCGTGCCGTTGCCGCGCGGACGCTCGCTGCACTTGGCGTCCGTAACGACGGGGTGGCGTACCGCGACGGTAGCGGAATGTCCCGTCACGACTACGTGACTCCCCGTGCGCTGGTGCAGATCCTCGACGCGATGCGCGGGAGCGCCACGTTCGACTTGTTCCGCAATGCGCTCCCATTGGCGGGCGTGGATGGTACGCTCCGAAACCGGATGCGTGGTACGCCGGCGGCAGGGAATGCTCAAGCGAAAACGGGCACGGTCGACAAGGCGCGCTCCCTGTCGGGGTACGTCAGGAGCGCGGATGGCCGGCTCGTGATGTATGCGTTGCTGTGCAACAACTTCGTGGTGCCGACGCGCGAGGTCGAACGCGTACAGGATTTGTTGGTGGTCGCGATTGCAGGTGCGCGTCTAGCTGACCGCGCGCCGGCTAGCGGGCGGTGAGCGCCGATCACGGGCCGGGCGCCGATCGCGCTGGAGTCGCGAAGGACGCCGAGCGGGGAACGAGCCCCGGTGGTGATCGGCTCGCGTACGACGAAGCGCTCGCGGCGGTCTTGCGGGACGTGCCCGCGCTCCAAGGCGAAGTCGTCGCATTGACGGACGCGTTCGGTCGCGCGCTTGCGGCGCCGGTCGTGAGTCCGGTTGCGCTACCGCCGTGGGACAACTCGGGGATGGATGGCTATGCCGTTCGACGCGAGGACATCGTCGGCGCATCGCCCGATGCACCGGTTCGGCTGCGCGTGTGCGGGATGATCGCCGCGGGTGCAGACCCCTTGGCGCTCCCCACGGTGCTTCCGGGATGCGCACATCGGATCATGACGGGTGCGCCGGTGCCACCGGGCTCCGATGCCGTCATCGGCATCGAGGACACCGACCGCGGCACGACCTCGGTCACGATCCACTCGGGTCGCGATACGGCCGGTCGCGGCAACATACGCCCGCGAGGCGAGGATGTCGCGGCCGGGGAGACGCTGTTCGAACGAGGCACCACCCTGGGCGCGAGCCATCTTGGTGTGCTGTCGAGCGTCGGTTCCGCGCAGGTGCGCGTTCACCGCCGCCCCCGCGTCGTGCTGCTATCGGGCGGCGACGAACTGGTGATGCTTGATCGGTTCGATGAGGCCCAGGCGGGCCGTCGCATCGTGTCGTCGAGCAGCTATGCGCTACCGGCCTACCTGCGCGAGCTGGGCGCCGACGTCACGGTACGTCCACTCGTTCCGGACACGCTGGCGAGCATGACAGATGCGCTGCTGGCGGCGCTCGACAGTGAACCAGACCTGCTGATCACGACGGGCGGCGTATCCGTTGGCGACCATGATTACACGCGCGATGCGCTGCAGCAACTCGGCGGCAACATCGAGTTCTGGCGCGCGCGGATTCGCCCCGGTGGCCCCATTGGCCGCGGCACGTTGCGCGGCACGCACTGGCTTGGGCTACCCGGCAATCCCGTATCGACGATGGTGACCGCACTGCTGTTCGCGGCGCCACTCGTTCGGCAATTGGGTGGCCACGCACGTGTGCACCACCTGTTGTTGCGGGCGCGCATGCTCGACATCGCCGCGACCCCGTCGGCTCTCGCTCACTTCCTGCGGGTATCGTTGCGCACCGGCGCTGACGGCATGCTCGAGGCGAAACTTGCTGGCGCGCAGGGATCCAACCTGCTTCGCACGATGGCATCGGCCGATGCGCTCCTGGTAGTACCGGAGCACGCAATCGTGACTGAGGCAGGAGCGATCTACGAGGTGCTCCTGCTTCCGGGAGCGCTCTGGCAAACCATCAGCACACCTACCGAGTGAGCGAGCAGCCTACCGACGCGACGCCCGATGCCTCGGGGCTGATTCCCCTGCACGGAGTGGAGCTGGATGAGGCCATCGCGCGCCGGTTCACGATCGCTGCCGATAACGTCGTGGTCGGTACGCGCCAATACCGTCTCCTCAAACCCGCGAACGCCGATCACCTCATCAGCGAAGCCGACTACGTGATGGACGAACGGTTGCCCTACTGGGCCGATCTGTGGCCGTCAGCGCGGCAGCTGGCGGCCACCTTGCTCGGGG
>DASQZA010000405.1:0-11199 GCA_035638935.1 Gemmatimonas sp.
CTTCACGATCCCGCTCGTCGTCATGCTGACCGTTCCGTTGGCCGGCGCCGGCGCGATCATATTCCTCTGGGCGACCGGCCAATCGCTCAACGCCGTCTCGATGATCGGCATCGTGGTGATGATCGGCATGGCGGACAACGAAGCGGTCGTGAAGCTCGATGCGATCCGAAAGTTTCGCGAGGCCGGACACAGTATCGAAGAGGCAATCCTGCTCGGCGGGCAGCAGCGGTTGCGCGCGATCGCAATGACTTCGATCACGACGGTCACCGGCGTGCTGCCGCTGCTGCTCGGGTGGGGAAGCGGTGGTGCACTCTACCAGCCACTCGCGGCAGGTGTGATCGGTGGCTCGATCAGCGCACTGCTGGTGACATTCTTCCTGCTGCCGACTGCGTATGCCGTGATCGAGCGGCGCGTCGAAGCGCACACATGATCGGCTTCGCCGTCCGGCGCCCGGCGGTAGTCTGGGCCGCGTGCCTGACGCTCCTGCTCGCGGGTGGTGTCGCGTTCAGTCGCCTGCCGCTCGCAACACGCACGACGGTGGAATTGCCGCGTCTGACCATTGTTGCAGGCTGGCATGGGTCGGCACCAGAAGTCGTCGAAGCGTATCTCACGTCGCCACTCGAGGCGGCAGCGCAGGGTGTGCGCGGCGTACGGAAGGTGTCGAGCAGGTCCATCGACGGCGGTGCGCTGCTCACGGTGGAGCTCGAACCAAAAGCCGACGTGCAGATGACACGTCTCGCGCTGCTCGAACGCATCGAACTGCTGCGATCCGAGTTCCCAGCCGGGGTATCTTCGCCGGGGGTGCGCAACTTCGTACCGGAGGGGCTCGAGGAGGCGCCGCTCCTGTCGATCACGATCAACGGGCCGTACACATCAGGCACGTTGCAACGCATGCTCGAAGATCGCGTCAACCCGCGGCTGAGCGCCGTACCCGGCGTCTCGAGTATCGTCGTGCGCGGTGGCGCGACACTTGGCGTGGCCATCAAGTACGACGACCTGCTGCTTCGACGGCTGGGCATCAACCCCGCATCCCTTACCCACGCTGTCAGCAATGCACGGGTGACGGAAGCGCTGGGCGCGGTTCAGCGCGGCGGGAACGAACTGAGCGTGGTGCTGCGAGACGAGCCCAAGGCGATCGAGGACCTGCTCGAGCTCCCCATCGTCGGTCCGGGCCGGCGAGTGTTCCGGCTCGGCGACTTCGCTGTAGCGCGCGCCGAGGAGGATGCGCGAGGTGTGTTTTTCCGCATCGATGGGTCACCTGCGGTGGCCGCCGAAATTCTGCGACATCCGGGCGCCGACGCGATCAAGACCGCGAGAGCGCTGCGGGAAGCGATCGCCGAACTGGAGCCGCGGTTGCCACCCGTGGTGCAGCTGCGCGTCGTGAACGATGAGAGCGAAGCGTTGGCGCGCGAACTCTCGGACCTCGGATTTCGCGGGTCGATCGCGCTCGGCTCGGTGCTGGTGGTGCTCGTCATCATGCTGCGGCGCTGGCGGCCTGTCGTTCTCGTCATGGGTAGCACCATCGTGGCGGTCGCGGCCACGGCCCTGACACTGTACCTGCTCGACGTGCCAGCCAACCTGCTCACACTCGCAGGGTTGGGCATGGGTGTCGGGATTCTGGTGCAGAACGGGCTCGTGGTGGTGCAGCGACTCGGCACCGAGCCCGACACGCCGGAGGGGCGCGCGCGAGCCGCTCGCCGAATCGCACCCGCGGTCACCGGCAGTACGATGGCTACCGCTGTGGTGCTGTTCCCCTTTCTGTACCTGCAGGGTGATGCGCGCGCCGCATTCGTGCCATTCGCCGTGGCGTTCGTGCTGGCACTCGCGTGGAGTGTCTGCACGGCATTGCTCGTGGTGCCGGCACTCGGAAAGGGCGCAGGTGTGCAGCAGGCAGTCTGGCCGCGGGCGCGGCGCGTGTACGTCCGCTCGCTCGGCATGCTGATGCGCTGGCGCGCGGTGACGCTGGTGGCAACCGCCGCAGTGCTCGGCGTGCTGGCCTGGGGATTCGTGCACAAGGTGCCGCGGTCATCCTATGGATCGTGGGGCGAGCGCCGCACGACGCTGTCGGTCCATCTGTCGTTCCCGCGCGGCTCCGACCCGGGAAGTCTCGACGCCGGCATGCGCGAGTTCGAGCGCATCGTTCGCAACCGGCCCGAAATCGAGCAGGTGCGGACACAGTCCGCCGGCACGTCGGCACAGATGTTCGTGATGTTCACCCGCGCGGGTGGCACCACGTCGGCGCCACTCGAGGTGCAGGAGAAGCTGACGCAGCGCGCGGTGCTGATTGGAGGAGCGTCCGTATCGGTGCAGGGTGACGGCCCCGGCTTCTCGTCTGGCGGTGGCGGCGGCAGCTTCTCCACGTTCCGCATGCGCGTCATGGGCTATTCGTATGACGGAGTGGGTGCGATCGCCGACGATCTCAAGACACGGCTCGAAGCAATCACACGCGTTCGCGATGTCCGCATCACCTCCGGCGGCTATTACGGGGGAAACGATCGGGGCTCGCAGGTCACGCTCGACCCGGATCGTGCCGCGCTCGCGAGATACGGCGTGTCCAGTACCGCACTCACACAGGCGATCGCCCGTGAAGTGCGGGGCGCCGTGGGTCGGCAAAGCCTCGAAATCGCCGGCGACGAAGTGCCGGTGACCGTGAAAGCGGCCGGCGCGCGCGACCGCACCATGGATGAACTCGCGGCGGCCATCGTACCGACGGCGACCGGTGCGCCGGTACGGATCGGCGACCTTTCATATGTATCGGAGCGCGAGGCTCTGAGTGCCGTTGTGCGGGAGGACCAGCAGTACCTGCGCCAGGTATCGTATGACTTCCGCGGCCCCCCGAAACTGGCACGCCGCACACAGGACGCATTCATGAAGTCGTTGTCGGCACCGGCCGGATACAGCATCACGGATCTTTCCACCGGAGACCTCGACCGCGACAACAGTGAAGAGGCGCTCTGGCAGGTGTTCGCGATTGGAGTCGTGCTGGTGTTGCTCGCCGTCGCCCTCGTCTTCGACTCCGTGTGGGGATCGGCCATGGTGTTTCTCAGCCTCCCGATGTCACTCGCCGGTGTTGCGGCAGCATTCTGGGGCCTTGGCGCCGCCTTCACGCGCGAGGCCGCGGTCGGCGTGATTCTGGTCGTGGGGCTCGCCGTGAACCATGCAATTCTGCTGGTGGACGCCGTGCTGCAACAGCGCCGGGCGCGACGGGATGCGGGGCTCGACATGCGACTCGACGCGGCCACGGTACTCCGCGCATCGCTCGATCGTGCGGGGATGATCTTCTTCGTCACGCTCGCGAGTCTGGCGAGCCTCGCGCCGCTCTCGATCGGGACGTCGGCCGCGAGTCTGTTCGGAGCCATCGCCCTTGCGACCGCGGGTGGCACCGTCTTCGGCACCGCCGGCGCGCTGCTGGTGCTGCCCGTGATGCTCGTCGGGCGACGCAGGGAGCAGCGGACGCCTCGTGGCTCCGGGGGTGGGCCACTGGAGAGATCCCCGGCGGGGTCCCCAGAGGGTCCGCCGCTTTCGCCGGTCGTCCGCACCCGCTAGGCTTCCCACACGCCGACAGTTTCCCCCGACCAGCCCGACATGCCTCCCTTCAGCGGTCCGATCAACGCCGACTGGCTTCTGCCGATCATCAGCCTTCCGTTGATGCTCATCAGCGGCGTTTTCTGGGTCATCCGTACGATCGGCCCGATCGGCAACATCGTGGCGATCGCCATCATCATTGCGCTCTTCTCCCGCAACATCATGGGTCCGGCGCGCCCATAAGGCCTTGATGCCGGGGTGATGCAGAGGATTGCAGGTCGCAGCGTGGAACGCGGCCTGCGCACGATGAATGAGGTGCACGCTCCGGGATCATCCATCCCGGAGCGTTTTCACGTCGTGTACCGTCCCGGAATGCACTGGTCGAAACATCCGGTCGGCTCGAGGATTCGTAGGTGCATGAGACCACCAGTCCGGTGCCGATCCGCGCACGCTCATTCATTCTTGCTGCCATCTATGTCGTTCAAATCGTTCCTGTCGCTGGCGACGTTGCTGCTTCCTGCGCTGGCGTGTTCGCTTTTCCCGTCGCCGCTGCAGGCGCAGCAAACTGGCGGAACGGCGACGCTGCGCGGAACCATCCGTGCGCAAAACGGTCGTCCACTGGTGGCGGCAACCGTACGAGTCCTGGATGGCGGGGCATCCGCAGGCACGGACAGCGCCGGACGATTCACCCTGACCGTGGGCGCCGGCACCCGGCTGCAGCTCGCAGCGCAGCAGGTCGGCTTTGCGGCGGAAACGCTCGAGGTGTCTCCAGTTGCCGCCGGCACCGTGCGCTCGATCGGGTTCACCCTCGCGCCGCTGGCGACGCTGGCGGTGCAGCAGGTGGTGGCACAACGCGACCGGCCGCTGCTGAACACGAGTGATGCTGCCACCGGTGGCGCCGTCGAGCGCGGAGAGCTGCGCGCCCTGCCCACCGATGCGCGCGATCCGATTCCGCTCGCATTCAACATTCCGGGTGTTGCGCAGGCGCGCGCATTCTTCGGTGACGCGCCGAAGTTGAGCATCAATGCGACCAACGCGTTGTATACGTCGTACACCATCGACGGTCTCGACAACAATGAGGGCTTCCTTGGTGGCCCGCGCGTCGAGTTCCCGCTGGCCGCACTCGCGCGGCTCGAGGTGATGGCCAACAGCTACTCGACGGCCTTTGGTCGCAGCCCCAGCGGTGTCGTCAACTACGAGACGCGCGCCGGCGGAGAGCGTTGGGAGGGCGAAGTGTTCGCGTACAACCGCCCCGGCCTTCCACTCGACGCGCGGCCTGCGCTCAAGCCCAGCGATGCACGCGCACTCGCCGACCTCCAGCGCGCCCAGGAAGGATTCCGTCGCACGCAGGTCGGTGGTTCGTTCGGCGGTCCGGTGGCCCGGGAGCGCACGTACCTGTTCGGCGCACTCGAATATTCGAACGAGAACGAGGACCGCATCAGCAGCACGGCGCGTGCGACGTTCCTTGGCCGCGAGCTGCGCGAAACGTACAAGGCATTCGGCCGGCTCGATCACGGCTGGAACGACCAGCAGACGACGACGCTGCGTTTCGCGATGAGCCGTCAGGCGCGCGCCGGCGAGGGCAGCGGGATCGTGGCACCGGAGGCGGACATCACGACCATCCGCTTTGGTACCATCACGGGACTCACGCACCGCAGCAGCTGGAAGGACGGCCGAGCGAGCAACACGGCGTCCGCGCAGCTGTCGACGTACAAGTGGGATTTCCCGCCTACGCGCAGTGACTTCACGCGCCCGCAAGTCACGATTCTCGATCGCGACTCCGCGGCTATTGGCGTGGTCGGGTCGAGCAACTTCATCTTCGATGACGCTGAACTGCAGATGCAGTTCCGGAACGTGTACGAGCGGCAGCTCGGGTCGCGCAACACGATGTCGTTCGGCGTCGACGTCACCGCCGCGAGCTTCAAGCTGACGGGTTCGTCGACGAACCCGTCCGGTTCGTACGAGGTCGTGAACACCGGCAACATTCCGCTCGGCCCGGACGGCCGGTACCGCTTTGCGGACATTCCGGCCAATGTCTTCGTGCGCAGTTACACGATCGATGCGGCGCAGAAGCAGGTCGACCTGACGCAGAACCTGTACGGTGCGTTTCTGGAAAACCGCTGGAGGCCATCCGCTGCGCTCACCGTTCGATACGGCGTGCGGTGGGACTACGACGACATCACGAGTCGCGGCGAAAGCAAGGCCGACCTCGACAACGTGCAGCCTCGCCTGTCCTTCAACTGGGTGAAGGGTGCGAACAGTGTCGTGCGTGGCGGCGCTGGCATCTTCACGGGCAAGCTGCCGTATGCCGTGTACTCAGACGCAGTGCAGTTCGGCCCGGATGGAAACCAGACGGTGACCTTTACCGGTGCACAGGCGCCCTCGTTCCTGCAGGGGCCGCGCACGGCCACGCTCGATCGCGGCAGCTTGCCGCCTGGCGAGCAGCGCCGATTGTTCACGCTCGGTCTCGAGCAGCCATCCGCGCGCCAGTTCACGCTCGGGTACCAGCGGCAGTTCGGTGAGCGCACAGCGCTCAGCTTCGATGGTGTGTACGTGGACACGCGCAACTTGCCGCGCTCGTGGGATCTCAACGCGCAGTCCCGCACGATCGGTGCGTCGGACACCGTCGGGTTGCCGCTCTCGATCGGCGATGCGTCACGCACGACGCGACCGGTAGCGGGTGGCTATCGCCGACTGACAACGACGGAAACCGGTGGCAGCAGCACGTACGCCGGCTTGTATACCGCAGTGCGCCATCGCGCCACCGACCGCCTGCTGGTGGATGCCAACTGGGTGTGGTCGCACGCCATCAGCAACACCGAAGACATCAACTTCAATGCGTCGGTCGGCAACGATTTCGCACTCGATCGCGGCGACGCCAACAACGACCGCCGGCACAAGATCACCACGCGCGCGACGTACAGCGCGCTCCACAACCTGACGCTCAGCGGCATCGCCGACTTCCAGACCGGCACGCCGATCAACCGGGTTGCCAACCGCGACCTCACGGGCTCCGGCGGCGCCTACGGCGACGGGTTCATCGGCAACCGTCAGCGTTACTTCGGTATAGCGCGCAATGGTGAGCGGCTGCCGAGTGCGTTCTTCCTGAGTGGCAGTGTCGCATATGACGTGCAGGTGGCGGGTAGTGCCCTCACCTTCCGCGGTGATGTCTTCAACGTGCTCAATACCGTGAACATCTCGGGCTTTGCGACGGGTGTCGGTGGTGGCGGAACGGCCACGCAGATCGGCCGGCCAGGCGATCCCGTCGTGAACGTCACGGCGTCGTCGCCTCGGCAAGTGCAGCTATCGGTGGGTGTGAAGTTTTGATGCGCCGGATGCTCGGCATGGCCATGACGCTCGCAATTGCCGGGCTCGCGGCGTGTGCAGGGCCGGAGGAACGCGTGTCAGAGAACGCGGCGTCGCTCGCCGAGATGCCGTGGGATAGCGTCGTTGCGCGCGCGCGCGGAACCACGGTGCTCTGGCGCATGTGGCGCGGCGATCCGGCGATCAACGCGTACGTGGATGGCTGGGTCGCACCGCGGTTGAAAGAGCAGTTCGGTGTCACGCTCGACGCGGTCGAAGGGCAGGGGCCGGAGCTGGTGAACGCGCTCGTCACGGAGCGAGAGGCCGGCGCCGATCGTGGCGCGGCGAGCCTGATGTGGATCAACGGCGAAACCTTCGCTCAGCTGCGTCGCGAGCGTCTGCTCGCGGGCCCATGGGCCGCACGACTGCCGAACGCACAATACATCGACAGCGCTTCGGTCATCATCGCCCGTGATTTCGAACAGGACCCAGCCGGACTCGAATCGCCGTGGGGCACGGTGCAGTTCGCTCTCATTTACGACTCCGCGCGCACGCCGAACCCACCACGATCGTTCGACGAGCTTGCGGCGTGGATCGACGCACATCCTGGCCGCTTTACGCACGATCAGGGCTTCACGGGCATCACGTTGCTCAAGATGCTGATGTATGCAAAGGTCGGCGGAGTGGAACAGCTGCAAGGTGGGTTCAACGAGGCGACGTACGTACGGGGGCGTGATTCGGTGTTTGCCTGGGTACGCCGACTCGCGCCGAAGTTCTGGCGGAAGGGCGAGACGTATCCGCCGGATGTCGCCGCCATGCATCGCCTGTTCGCCAATCGGGAGATCGACTTCACGATGTCGAACAACCAGAACGAGGTGACCGACAAGGTGCGGCGCGGCGTGCTGCCCGCGACCTCGCGCGCGTTGCTGTTGCGTGACGGTACGATCGCGAACGCCCACTTCCTCGGGATTCCGTTCAACGCCCCGAATGCCGCCGGAGCCATGGTCGTCGCCGATTTCCTCCTCTCCCCGGAGGCGCAGCTCCAGAAGGCGCGTCCGGATGTGTGGGCGGATGGCACGGTGCTCGACCGCGCGAAGCTGCCCGCCACCTGGCGTGCGCGCTTCGACGCGCTGGACGCTGACGCGGGAGCTCTGCCCGCCGATTCACTTCGCCGGTACGCGCGTCCCGAGGTGGACCCGATGTATCATGAACGCATGTTTGCGGACTGGCGCAGCACGATTCGACGCGGGACGCCGTGAGCGGGACGCCGTGAGACATCGCTCCAGCGCCGGCTATGTCGCCGTGACGCTGGTTTCCGCGCCGGTCGTCGCAGGAACGCTCTACTCGCTGGCTGCCGCATTCGGACTCGTCGGTGCGGGATCAACGGGGTGGGATGCGTCGCGCATCATGCGCGTGATCGGCAGCAGCGAGACCTGGCAGAGCGTGCTCTGGACACTCTACACGGCAGGTGTCGCCACGATCATCGCCGTCATAGGTGCAATCGCCTTGTCGGTCGTGCTGCAGCGGAGCGGGGTTGGCAGGGCACTCGCGACGTTTCCGCTCGCCGTGCCGTACGTTGCGGCCGGTCTCGCCGCACTGCTGTTGCTGGGCCAGAGCGGATTCTTCTCGCGAGTGGCGTTCGCTGCCGGTGCTGTCCATGATCCGGCGGGGTTCCCGGAGCTCGTGTACGACCGTCCCGGCATTGCGCTGATCCTCGCGTTTGCGTGGAAGGAGTTTCCATTCCTCGCCCTCACCGCGTTCGCCGTGCTCGACACGCGCGGTGCGGAACTCGCCGATACGGCGCGTACGCTTGGCGCCAGCGCCGCGGCAACGTTTCGACGCGTGACCTTGCCGCTGCTCTGGCGTGGCATCGCACCCGCGACGATTGCGGGTTTCGCGTACCTCGTCGGCCAGTACGAGCTCGCCGTGCTGCTGGCGCCAAGTGCACCGCAGCCGCTGTCGGTGATCACCTACGAGCGGGCGAGCGATCCTGACCTGTCGCGACGCGGCGAGGCCCATGTGCTTGGCCTGCTCGCGATGACCCTCTGTGGTGCACTCGTGGTGGTGCATGGCCGATCACTGCGCAATGCCGATGCACGCGGAGGTGCGTCGGCGTGAGCATGCAACGTGATGCGATGGCGTCAGGGCGCGTGGTGGCCCCGTGGCATGTCTTCCTGCTCGTGGCACTCGGGGTCGTGTCGCTGGGGCCCGTGCTGCTGCTCGTGCTTCGCGCGGCGGCAGCCTCCTGGCTTTATCCGGACCTGTTGCCGTCACGCGGTGCAACAGGCTCCACACTCGGAGCGTTCGCGACGCCGATCCTGTGGAGCGCACTGACGCGCAGCGTCCTGCTGGCTGTCGCCACCGCGGTAGTCGCGACGTTATTGGGCTTCGTCGCGGGCCGCGGACTCGTTCGCGCGCCGCGTGGGCTCCGTGAACTCGCTACCGGCGCGGCATTCCTGCCGGTCGTTGCACCGCCGATCGCGCTTGGTGTCGGCATCCAGGTCCTCGCGATCCGCGCCGGAGTCGGTGGCAGTCTCGTTGGCGTTCTCATCGCGCATGTGATTCCGGCCGCCGGGTATCTCACACTGTATTTTCTCGGAGTGCTCTCGGCATACGACCGCTCGATGGAGGATGAGGCACGCACGCTGGGTGCAACGGCATGGCAGACGTTCCTGCGCGTGACGGTTCCGGCGCTGCGTGCGCGGTGGCTCGAAGCGTTGGTGCTCGGTGCGCTCGTGTCCTGGGGGCAGCTCGCGCTGACGTTGCTCGTCGGAGGTGGTGCGGTACAGACTCTGCCCGTCGCGCTGCTGTCCTTCACGCGCGCCGGTGATGACCGGCTCGCGGCTGCCGCAGCACTGCTGCTGACGATCCCTCCGGCACTCGCGTTCGGGGTCGTGCAGCGCGGCGCGCGACGCACGGGCGCAAGCGCATGATTCCGCCAGGCGAGGCGCCGGGCCTCGTGCTGCACGATGTCAGCGTGCGATTCGGAACCCGCGTTGGACTTGTGGGGGTGTCCCTCGCGGTGGGGCGAGGCGAGCGCGTCGTGCTGCTCGGGCCATCAGGAGAAGGCAAGACCACACTGCTGCGCGCCATCGCCGGCCTCGACGAACTCGTGGCCGGGCACGTGCGCGTCGGTGGCCGCGACGTCTCGCGCGACCTGCCGGAGAGTCGAGGCGTGGTCTACCTCCACCAGCGTCCATCGATGTTTCCCCACCTGTCGGTGGTCGACAACGTGGGATTCCCGATGGAGGTGCGTGGAATTCCGCGACTCCAGGCGAGGGAGCGCGCGATGGTGCTGCTCGAGCGGGTCCAGCTCGCGCCACTCGCCACACGCTCGGCACTGGCCCTGAGCGGGGGGCAGCAGCATCGCGTCGCGATTGCACGCGCGCTTGCCGCAGATCCTGTGGCGTTGCTGCTCGATGAGCCGTTCAATGCGCTCGACCCGGCGTTGCGCGCCGACGTTCGGGACTCGGTCGTGGAATCACTCGGTGTTGCGGGTGGGCCGAGCGTACTCATGGTGACGCACGACGTCGACGAAGCAGCCGCACTCGGCGATCGCATTGCCGTGCTGCTGGGCGGGCGCATCGTGCAGGACGCGCCGCCGGCGGTGACCCTGTCGCGGCCGGCGACGCACGCGGTTGCGCGTTTTCTGGGAGTGCCGAACTGCGTCGCCGGCACCAGCGATGGGCGCGGTACATTCACCTGTGCGCTCGGGCAATTCGCGTGTGACCTGCCCGCGGGGCGTGCTATGCTGGTCGCCCGTGCCGACGCGATGCGCGCGGCATCGGCCATCGGCGTCGCCGATGATCGCAACGACGCCTCACCGGCAAGTCAGATCACGGCAACGGTCGAGGCGCTGCAGCACCGGGTGGGAGGCACCACGCTGCGCGTGCGGTTGGAGAACGCGGGCAGCGGTGATCCGCTGCCTCTCACGGTCGTGGCGGGGATCGGTGCACTGCCGACACCGGGCGACGTCGTGTCGCTCGACATTCTCCGTGACCGTGTCCACGTCGTGGCTGCCGACCCCGCGTCGCATGTTTGATCATCTGTTACGCAATTTCAAGGATCAGCTGCTCGCGCCACTCGCGCGGCTGATCGGGGCGTCGGTTCCGCCGAACATGCTGTCGTTGCTGGCGTTCGCCTTCGGCATCGGCTGCGCCGTTGCAGCATTTCAGGGGCATGATGCGGCGGCCGTCGTGTTGTGGCTCGTCAATCGCACCATCGATGGCCTCGACGGCACGCATGCACGGGTGCATCAGCAGCAGAGCGATTTTGGGGGTTATCTCGACATCGTGCTCGACTTCGCCGTGTACGCGGCGATTCCCTGCGTTCTTGTCGTCGCCTCCCCGGGGCTTCAGCTCGCACCTGCGG
>DASQZA010000406.1:0-43978 GCA_035638935.1 Gemmatimonas sp.
GATGGCATCGACTGATGCAAATATTCCGCTCTCACGGGACATCCCGGCGATTGCGATCGGTGCAGGCGGCAGCGGGGGCGGTGCGCACACGATGGGCGAATGGTATGACGACACGTACGGTTCACGGGGTGCAGCTCGTGCACTGAGCATCGTCGCCGCATTAGCGTGCGCACCGCCGGCGTTGGTCTGAGGCATATCGCCGCGCGTCCACCGGCTACGGCTGAAGGCCCCCGCCCCGGAGTTCGAACGCGGGTGCACTGGGTTCGGTGGAGAAGAACTGCGCACGACGGCCGGGCCCGCGATGGGCCTCGCCATAGCGATCACGCCACGAATTCGCGAAGCGATCTGCATCGGCAGTCGGCACCATGGCCCACACGCTGCCACCGAAGCCCGCACCGAAAGCACTCGACGCGACTGCCCCGAGTTCGCGGGCGAGCCGGACAAGGCTCACCGTCTCGGTGATCTGATTTTCGAGAGCGCGCTCTGCACCGAGTTGCGAGGCAGCGACCAACGAGCCGAAATCAGCGAGCGCGCCGCGCGCGAGTGCGTCCGCTGCACCGGGCACCAGACGGTAGGTTTCGTCGTGAAACTGACGCAGGCGACGCTGCAGGTGGTCGCCGGAAAACTCATCGTCGCCGCCGGCCTTGGCGAGCGCAAGCAAGACATCCGGAACAGCGGCTGGATCAGGAACTCCCGACGCCTGCTCGAACACGTTGGCGAGCGTGCGCGCGCTTCCGCCTTGCTGATTCCAGAGATGCACGAGTAGGTGCACCGTGCGCGCCGCGCGATTGTAACGCTCCTTCGCCGCTCCCGTCTTTGCCGCGACGACCCCACTCACGCCAATCACGAACGAGTAGCCAGCCGGCCATGGCACGGTGCGTTCGTGACGCACCGGCGACCAGGCGAAGACATCGACCTGTCCCGGCGCACAGCAAAGAATGGCCGTCTGGTCCTGCGCACCTCCCATCGTGCCAACACCGAGCTCTCCAGGGAGCCCACGAAACCCGATGCCGTTCTCCAATGCACCGGCATAGCCCGCGAGGGCAAGCCGGTCGGGGATGGAATCCTTCCACGCTTGTTGCGCGGGCAGGTCGGACAGTGCAGACAGTGCGAGCGTCAAGCCGACGACCAGCGCACTGGAGCTCGATACACCGGCAGCCGGTGGCAGATTGCTCGCAATGGCAATGTCTGCTCCCCGCACGGCATCGGCAAAATTCAGCTGCAGCCGATGCAGAACGGTTTTTGGATACACCGTCCACGGCAAGGCGGCCTGGGGCGGGCCATCGAACGGCACTGTGAGTGACTCGCGACGCCGAGCATCCCGCAGCACGAGCGTGCGCTCGTCGTGCGCACGGGCGACGATGACGATACCGCGCTGCACGGTACACAGGAGCGACCGCCCGCCCGCGTAGTCGACGTGCTTGCCGAGCACCTCGATACGGCCGGGCACGATCCAGACGCGACGACCTTCGCGCGGGACCGCCGTTTCGTCGAGTGCGCGGTGCGCGTCCCGCACGAGTCGCATGTAGGCGTCGCGGACGCGCGGCGTAAATCCAGCATCCTCCATGGACAGGCGCACGAACATCGTGCCGAGATCGGGCGGCACGCTCATCACGCGGTGCGTCGTGGAATCAACGAGGCAACCCGATCATGACGATCATAGCAGCGGCTCGATGGCTTCCAGTCGCGCGGTGACAGCGGCAATGTCCGACCGCCTTGAAAGGTCGAGCACGGGCGCAGCCATGCGAATCGCGCGCACGTACGTGCCTTCCCGGATTGCCAGACCAACTGCTTCCGGCAACTCGTACTCACCACGGGCGGAGCGAGGCACGCGGCGGCACGCGTCGACGATTTCGGGCGTGACCGCCCAGCAGTTCATGCCGACCCATTGCGCGGATTCCGCTGTCAGATCGAGTGAAGTGCCAGGCTTTTCGATGATGCCCGCAAGACGTCCCTCGGGCGTGACATCGAGAACGGCGAAGGAGCGGACTCGCTCCGCGTCGATATTGCCGTCCGCGACGAGCGCGTCACGATCGAAGGCGATTGTCCCGGCGCGATCGTCCTCGGCAAGCACCCGGTACGCGTCGACCGGATAGTAGTTGTCCGCGTTCAGCACGAGAAACGGGGCTTCGCCGATGGCATCTGCTGCGGCAAGCACCGCGTTCGCGGTGCCGACCGGTGCTTCCTGCACGGCGAAACGAATGCGCAGGCGCGTTGGCACGACGTCCACGGTGAAGTGCCGCCGGATTGCGTCATGCTCGGGCCCGATCACCAACACCACCTCGGCGACGCCGGCATCGGCCAGCGCCGAGATCACGTACTCCAGGAATGGACGCTTGATCGGAATCATTCCCTTGACGCCGGAGTCTGCCACCTTGTCCTGCTCCCCGTCGACCCGCGCGGATGCGTCCTCCTCACGCATCCGCTTCCCGAGGCCCCGTGCGAGGATCGCAGCAGTGCGGATCATCAGGTGTTGCCGAGGATTTCCGAGTGATCGCCGACTGACAGCGAGCCGGCCACCCCCTGCACTGTCACGCCATCGCCGATGAACGAGTGATGCAGTGTGGAGTCCGTGATCCTCGTGCCCTCCCCGATCACCGCGTTCTTGATGCTGCTGTCGCGCACGGTGCTGCCGGCGCTGAGGGAGACGTTGGGTCCGACCGTGCTGTTCACGATCGTGCAGCCCTCTTCGATGTACACCGGATCGACGATCGTCGCCGACGCAGGGAGCCCTGCGGGGCGACGAGCACGTCCCTTCTCCAGCATCGCGCGATTGGTGTCGAGCAGCGTTTCCAGCTGCCCGGCGTCGTACCATCCCTCGACGTCGACGACCTTTATCTTCGCGCCCTTGTCGATCATGTACTGGAAGGCATCGGTGAGGTACCACTCACCCTTGTTCTGTGCAGACGCGAGCACGTGGTCGATGCCCTCGTACAGGAGCTTCCAGTTGCGAATGAAGTAGAGGCCAATGTTGGCCCGTTTGGAAATGGGCTCCTTCGGCTTCTCGACAATCTTCGTCATGTAGCCATCCGCGTCCGTGACCACCACGCCGAAACGTTGGTAGTCCTCGACTTCCTTGACCCAGATGATGCCATCGGCGTCGGTATCGCGCGTGATGCTCAAGTCTGCATCGAAGATGGTGTCGACGAAGATGATGAGCACGGGCTGATCGACGTATGGTCGAGCGAGCGAGACTGCCCCGGCCGTACCGTCCTGCACCTGTTGCTCCACGAAGACGCTTGGAATCGCGTAGTGGGAACGTGTGTACGCCTCGACCTTCTCTTTCAGGTGCCCGGTGATGTACACGACCTGCTCCACGTTGCCGAGCGCTACCACGTCATCCATCACATAACTCATGACGGGTCGGCCAGCGACCTTGAGCATGGGCTTCGGAGTGACATGCGTATGAGGGCGCAGGCGCGTGCCCTTGCCGGCAAGCGGGATGATGACCTTCATCGGTGAGCGGGGCTGAGATGGGGCAGGATCGGTCGCTTTATCCGGCTGCGACGGCTGGCGAATATTCGCGCGCGCTCCCCTGTACGGCAACCAACATGCCTCGTCAGTCATGCCCCGTCATTGGCCATCCGCTTGGCCTGGCGCGTGGCGCGCCCCGGGGATCAGGGCGCGCTGGTGCCCTCGCGGCCGTACCGATCCTTGATGCGTACGACATCGTCGAGTTCCGGCGTGCTGGCTTCCAACACGTCGCAGTCGGTCACGGCTTCCATGTAGTGGATGGTGCCGGGGGTGATGCGGAACGACTGGCCGGCAGACAGTCGCTGGTCGTGCAGCTCGGTTTCTCCCGGCAACTGCACCCAGTACTTCATCTCGCCTGTGAGCAGGTAGACCGTCTCATCCTTTCGTTCGTGGTACTGCACGGAGAGCGCCTGCCCCGCATTGATGTGCAAGATCTTTCCCACGTAGCGATCCGTGTGCGCCCAGATCGTCTCATGGCCCCATGGCTTGGGTACATGCCGTACGTCAACGCGTCCGCTCATCCTGCAACTCCACGGGAATAGGTGTGTGCTGCGCTCTCGTTCGAGCGAAGGACGACCCGCTGCGCAGCCTTGTCACCCGCACTGAATGGGGCGCGACTGCCATTCGGCAACCGCGCCCCGATCGACCTGCACCCCGCGGGGCCGCCCTATCGCGCGCCTGCAACTCCGATGCGACGGCGCAGCAGCGACAGCCGGCGACGCAGCGAGCCATCCATCACGGTGTCGCCCACACGCACGATGACGCCACCAAGAATGGCTGGGTCGACTTCGAGATGTGGCACGACCGTCTTGCCCACGATCACCGACAGGCGGCGTGCGATCGCGTCACGCTCGTCATCCGGAGTGGCGCGTGACACGGTCACCCGCGCGTGCACGACGCCATTCGAGGCGTCGAGCAGCGTGTCGTACTCGTCGGCGATGGCCGGGATCAACATCTGCCGCCGGTTCTTCACGAGCGACTTGAGGAACAGCAGGAACACGCGCGGAACGCGATCACCGAGTGCCTTTCCCAGCACCTCCGACTTGCGCTCCGACGCAATACGCGGCGATTCCAGGAATCCATGCAGCGTGGCATCGGACGTCATTGCTGCGGCGACCTGCCGCAGCATGTTGCCCCACCCGGGGGCATCCTCGGCCTTCCGTGCGAGTGCGAGCAGTGTCTCCGCGTAATTGCGGGCGACGGTCGAACCTTCGGCCGTTCTCACGAGTTCGCGACCTTGGCGCCATCGAGCGACGACAGAAACGTCTCGACGATGCGACGATTGTTCGTATTGTCGAGATTCTGTTCGATGACCCGCGACGCACCGGCGATTGCGAGATCCACCGATTCACGCCGCAGCTGCGCGATCGCGGCGAGCTTCTCGCCCTCGATCGAGCGACGCGCGCCGTCGAGCATCGATTCCTGCTGATGCTTCGTCTCGGCCAGCATCTCGGCGCGCATCTTCTCGGCGACGGAGCGGCTGTCGGCAATGAACTTCTGCGCATCGGCACGGCCAGCCTCGAGCAGCGCGCGCTGCTGCGCCAGGAGCTCGGCGGCCTCGGCGCGATCGCGCTTGGCCCCCTCGATCGCATCCTCCAGCGCCTTCTCGCGCTCCTCGACGGATTGAAAGAGTGGCTTGAACGCGTACTTCGACAGCACGATCAGCAGTATCGCGAAGATGACCAGCGTCCAGAACATCAGGCCCACCTGCGGCGCGAGCAGGTTTGGCGGACCGGACGCGGCCTCCGCGCCGTGCTCCTGCGCGAAAGCGGGCGCGGCGAAAAGCGTGATGGTCGTGGCGAGCGCGGAGATGCGAAGAAGAGCAGCGCGGAGGCGCGTCGATGCGATCATGGGAACGATTAGGAGAGGGAAACCTCACGCCTGTCCGGAGTGCCGTCCGACCGTCGGCCGGCACTCCGCCAGGACTTGTGCACACCTGCCAACTGCGAGCTTCGAACGCCTAGAAGACGATCTTGTTCTGGATCTGGAAGCCGATGACGACGCCGAACAGCGCGGCGCCTTCGACCAGTGCGGCGAGGATGAGCGCTGCCGTCTGGATGCGGCCGGCCGCTTCGGGCTGACGCGCCATGCCTTCCACTGCGGAACCACCGATCTGACCGATGCCGATACCAGCGCCGATCACGGCGCCACCGGCCGCGATACCCGCGCCGATCATCGCCAGGCCACGCGGATCGGATGTAACCGCACCCGTCGCGCTCTGCAGGAGTCCGAGGACTTCAACCATGGGAAAACTCCGATAGCAATCGTTGAGTGATGCTGCCCTGCGCTGCATGCTTTCGCACCGCGCCACTCGTCAGCGGGCTTTCGCCCAACGAGCATCACCGGTCGCTCGACCGGTTACGTGCCTGCGTCGGAGCGGGCGGCTCCAACGCAGTCCTGAAGGTCTCTCAGCTTCTCCGCTTCTCGATCAGTGATGCGACTCGCGAATCTGTCCGATGAACACGCTGGCGAGCAGCGTGAAGATGAACGCCTGGAGAAACGACACGAAGAGCTCGAGAATGCTGATCGCGACTGCCATCAGCACCGGCACGCCGGCGATCGCCCAGCTCTTGAACGTGAAGATCAAGCCGATGAGGGCGAGGAGCACGATGTGCCCTGCCGTCATGTTGGCGAACAGTCGGATGGTCAGGGCGAAGGGCTTCGTGAGCTTGCCGAGCGCCTCGACCGGCGACATCACGATGAACATGATGACGCGCATGACCGGCGGCAGATCCTTGTTCCAGTAGAAGATCGTGCTGAGGTAACCCATCCCCTGCGCACGCATGCCTGCGATCTCGACCACGACGAAGGTGATCAGCGCGAGCGTGAGCGTCACCGAGATGTTGCCCGTGGCCGTCGACCCATACGGGATGAGGCCAAGCAGGTTGCACATCAGGATGAAGAAGAAGAGCGTCATGAGGAACGGCACGAACTTGTCGCCGTGATGCCCGACGTTCGGGAGCACCACCTCGTTACGGAGATACAGCGCCATGGCTTCCATCGCCGCGGCGACGCCGCGCGGGCGGCCGATCATCCGATGGTGCTTCTTGCTGGCCTGCCCCGCGGACACCAGCACGATCATCGCGATCGTGGCGGCCAGGAGCATGAACACCACGTGCTTCGTCGGCGACAGGTCGACCGTCAGGGAACCGATGTGCACGGGCGCCAGATGCGGCAGCTCGTACTCGCAGACGTACGGTGACGTGAAGCAGGGATATTCGAGATGGTGGCCGTCGGTGATGTGCGGCGTGATGATGTCCACCGGCCCCGCTGCCGCGTTACCATGTTCGGCCGCGCCCTGGGCGGCGGCCTCGCTACCGACCGGCGACGCCGGGAGGTTGCTCAAGGTGGCACTGTCGGTGCCGGTGACGGTCGGTTCCTGCGCCCTCGCGGCCTGTGGCGCGACAGCGAGGAGAAGGGCGCAAACGAGCGAGCGCAGCATGCCGTGCGTCCGGACTTAGGCGTTCAAGAAGAGCGGCTCGAGCAATGTCGAGACGAAGAAAAAGATCACGAGAGACAACAGCGCCGGGCCGACCGCGAGCCCCAACGCCTTGACGCCGAGGAAGGTCCACATCGCCACCGTGGCGAAGCGAAGCAGCACACCCAGGCCCCACCCCGCCATGACGTTCTGACGGGCCACGAGACGAGCGATCGCGAACGTCACGACTTGCACGCCTACCGCGAGCCAGGCACTGGCCCGCACCGCGCTCGCCTCCGCAGGCGAGCCCCAGACAAACCGCACCAACCCGAAGGCAAGCACCGCGACGAGCACCGCCTGCACGACGGTGAAGCGCACCAGCGCCCTGCCGAAGCCTCGATCCGCGCCTGCCTCCGATGTCACCGTCACTTCCGATCTCCAGATCCCATCAGGCGGCGGTAACTCAGGTAGAAACTTCCACCCCCGCCAAGGAACAGGCCGGCCAGCAGGAACAGCGGTGACGTGTCAAATCGGCTGTCCATCCAGTTGCCCGCGTACACGAAGAGCACGATCGCCCCGAAGAACTGCACGCCCAATCCGGCCAGCGTCAACGGTGACCGTTCGCCCGGTGCCGACTTTTCGGGTCCGTCTTTGTCTTGCCCGCCGGACCGGAATTCATCGCTCATTCGCAGGGGAACCTAGGTGCTTGTGAAATTTTTCGCAAGCGAACGAACAATCCCGCACCGAATGAAAACCGGCAGCGCTCGCGTTTCGCCAAACGCAATTCCCATCATGACTTACGCGTGTTCTCCACTTGACACTCCCAACTCGCGTGCATAACCTTGCCGCAGTATCGAAATGTGACTGTCAGTCGTCCAGCTCGATGTAGATCAGGCGCTTAACCTCTGTGCCTCCAGTCACCGATTCTCCATTCAGGATCTGATGCTCCCGCGCATCACTGCACCACTGCTGGCAGCCGTTGGGCTGGCATTTTTCGCCTGTGGTCCACGCACGCCGACTCCGGTGGCAACGGCTCGCCCTCGGGCCGCCGCGGGCAAAGGCGTCCTCTCCAAAGTGCTCGTCGACACCGCCAGTGGCAGCGTTCGCTTCGCCATCGCGCTGTCGAACGATTCGCCAAAGCGTGTCGAGCTTGACTTCCCCACGGGCTTGACGCACGACTTCGCCGTGCTCGATTCGACCGGCAAGGAAGTGTGGCGCTGGAGCCAGGGGCGCATGTACACGCAGGGCATGCAGAATCGGCTGCTCGATGCGGACGACTCGGTGACGTATGCAGAGCGTTGGTCCCACCCTGCTCCCGGTCGGTACACTTTGGTCGCGCAATTGAACAGCGCGAACTATCCTGTGCGACAGCAGGTGCAGTTCACGCTGCCCTGACAGATCTGCTGCACCGATCCGCTGCGTGCCCGCGTGGCAGCACGTCGCATCGAATGGAGTTCCGCGCGTTACTTTGCAGCAGTGCCCCAACGGACGTCCTCGGACGTCCGTATTTTTTGGCTGGCCTCCTCGCTGTCCAATCCTTCCCTCCTCTCGTGAACGCACCCACCGACGCGAACGACCTCGCCCTGCTCGATCGTCTCGCCGCTGCGCGTCGCGCGCTTGCGACCGAGATCTCCCATCGCATCGTCGGACAAGCGCACATCGTCGACGACCTGCTCGCAGCCGTTCTGGCTGGCGGACACGTTGTGCTGGTCGGCGTGCCTGGACTCGCGAAGACGCTGCTCGTGCAGACGGTGTCGCGTGCGCTCGATCTCTCCTTTTCGCGCGTGCAGTTCACGCCTGACCTCATGCCGAGTGACATCACCGGCACGGAAATCATGGAGGAGGATTCGGCGACGGGGCATCGCGCGTTTCGCTTCGCGCCCGGACCGGTGTTCGCGAACATCGTGCTTGCCGACGAAATCAACCGCGCCCCACCGAAGACGCAGGCGGCGTTGCTGCAGGCCATGCAGGAGCGCACCGTCACGGTCGCGGGTCGCACGTACGATCTGCCGCGTCCGTTCTTCGTGCTCGCCACGCAGAATCCGATCGAACAGGAAGGCACGTACCCGCTGCCTGAAGCACAGCTCGACCGCTTCATGTTCGAACTGCGGGTGACCTATCCGACGAAGGCGGAAGAAGAACAGATCGTCACGAGCACCACCGGTGATACGGAAGGCGCCGTGAAGCCCGTGCTCGGCGGCGAGGAACTGCTCTCGTTGCAGCGACTGGTGCGTCGGCTGCCGGCACCACCGAGTCTCGTCTCGTACGCGGTCAAGCTCGTGCGCAGCACGCGGCCGGACGATCCTGATGCCACGGCGCGTGTGAAAAAGTATGTGAGCTGGGGTGCCGGCCCTCGTGCGAGCCAGTATCTCGTGTTGGGCGCCAAGGCGCGTGCCGCCATGGACGGGCGCGCCATGCCCGATCTCGACGATGTGCGCGCAATCGCTCCCTCGGTGTTGCGCCACCGGCTCGTCGTGAACTTCCAGGCGGAGGCCGATGGTGTGCCGATCGAGAGCCTGATCGAGTTGCCGAAATGAGAAGTGGAGAGGTAGAGAGGTAGAGAAGCTGGGGGACTAGGGACAGAAATAACGGCGCGCTCACCGACGGTCATCGTTGGGGGCGCGCCGTTTTTCCAGCTCTGGCGGGACTGTGCGGATGACGCGGACGGGGGAGCGTGCGGGCGGCGTGCGGGCCGGCGACACGGCTGCTTTCGGCGCTCGGGTCTCTCGTCTTCCGGTCGCGGGCATCTTCTGCTTGGCCGTACTCGGCCTCAGCATTAGGGACTGGCCGAAATGACGACCTGATGACGCGGCGGCCGACCGTGGTGGCACTTCGTTGCATTCCACCAACAACCAGGACTGGTCGATGGCCCGAGCCCGTTGGCAGTTCGATGCGCCATCGCTTCGAAGGTCGGCAGCATCTCGGCCTCCTGTCGCCGACAGCGCGGACCGCCCGCTGATTCGGATGCAGGCACTGGGCGGCGTGACCGTACTGATTGGGGAGCACCGCCTCGACTCGTCGTCGGATACACTGTTCGCGCTGCTGGTGCGGACGGTGTACAACGGCAGTTGCACGGTTGGTCGCGATGTGCTCCTGCGGAGTCTCTGGCCGTCACAGCCCGATACACGCCAACGCGCCAACCTGCGACAGGCGCTCTACAAGCTGCGGCTGCTCGGCGTTCGGATCGGCCTGCAGGGTGATGAGGTGGCGCTCGACCCATCACAGCTCGTCGCGGTGTTCGCGGTGCAGCGCACGGCGGCGCGATTCGAGGAGGACGTGACCCGCGGTGATGAGCCGTTCGGGCTGTTTCTGCCGGGGTACCACACGGGGTGGCCGGAATACGACGAATGGCTGGTGATGCAGCGTGAGGCGGTGCACGCCGATGTGCGCCGAGTGCTCGTTGGGCAACTCGCCATGCGTCGAGAGCGCGCGGACTGGGCGGGTGCCGATGCCGTTGCGCGGTGGTTGTTGCAGTTCGATCCGCTCAACGAGGAGGCCACGCTGACCGTGGCCGAGTGCCTGGCGCGGAACGGCTCGAAGGTGGATGCGGTGGCGCTCATCGACCGCTACATCGAGGACCTCGGAGCGGACGCGAGCGAACTCCGCCTGCCTGCGACGCTGCTCCGCCGGCGCATCACCGAGCCGCACCGGAACGGGAGACAGCGTATCAGCCTTGCACCGACCGATCGTCACTTCGTCGGGCGCGATGTGCTCATGACGGACCTGACTCTTGCGATGCGTCGCAGCAAGTGGGGCGAGGGCAGTGCCCTGCTGCTTCACGCGGCACCGGGCATGGGGAAGACACGCGTCACCCACGAGCTCGCGAAGTCCGCCGCGATCGAGGGGCACCGCGTCATCACGATCGAATGCCGCGAAAGCGACGTACACCGGCCGCTCTCGATGTTTCTGTCGCTGGTGCCTGAGCTGCTGGATCTGCCGGGTGCAATGGCGTGCGACCCCGACCGGTTGCGCGTGCTGCGCCGACTGGCGAGCCAGGACACGACGGCCAATGACGACGCTCGCGACGCGAAGTCCGCCGTTGCGGCGGTCGAGCGGGCCGATCCATCGGCGGCGCCGATGCCGCTGCCACTGCCATCGGTGCTCCGGCGGTGCATCGTCGAGTTGCTCGTGAACGTGTGTTACGAGCGCGCGACCGTCCTGGTCGCCGACAACATGCAGTGGGCCGATGAACTGTCTGCCTCGGTGCTTGCCGACATCGCCACTGCCTCGCGCGACGCGAAGCTGTTCGTCCTGGCAACGAGTCGCAGTGCGTCCGCGGATCCGGTGAAACGCATGCTGGCCGGCGGGATGGAGGCGAGAGCATTGGCGCCCCTGTCGGACGACGCTGCGCAACAACTCGCCGGCTTGATCTGCGACGACACAGGCATGTCGTGTTCAAGCGAGCTGCAGGCGTGGTTCGTTCGGGCGAGTGAGGGGACACCCCTGTTCCTGCGCGGCTTGTTGCATCACTGGGTCGATACGGGGGCGGCGGGCGGGATTCCACCGACATTGGCTGCGCTGCTGGCGGAGCGGATATCGGCGCTCAGCGAGGACGCATTGCGGACGATGCAGGTGGCGAGTGTGCTCGGCCGGCATGCGACCATGCAGACGATTGCCGAGGTGCTGGAGCTCCCCGTGATGCGGATGATTGCGGCGTTGGAGGAGTTGGGGGATGCGGGGGCGTATGCGCCAGGCGACTCCGGAATTGTTGTATTCCACGAGCTTATCTCGAAGCTAGCCCTGCGACGGCTCTCGCTAACCTCGCGCCAGCTGATAAGCCTTGCTACATCGAAAGTCTTGCGGCAAGTGCGATTCGCTGACGAAGACGTAGCGGTGGACGTAGTGGAACATCTCAAATATGCGGGATCAAAGTCAGAGATGAGGAAGTTTGCGTGCGACGCAGCAGCTTCTTATCTCATTCGTGGAGCTCCGCATCGCGCGCTCGCCGTGTGCGAAGCGGCAAACGTGAGTGAACACTTTTCTGATGACTTTGACAGTTTGGAGCTTATCGAGCTCAGGGCCCTGCATGAAGCAGGTCAGCACCTAAAACTACTTCAGCGGTTCTCCACTAAGCTTGCGAATTCAACGCTCGACCCTAGTTGGGACGAGGGTCACATTCCTGAAGTGCTCAGCTTCATGGATGCTGTACGTCACTCTCCCGTCGTGGGTGACTGCAAAGAGTTGCTAGCAAGAGCGCTGCTCATGGCGAATAGTCCGCGAGTGTGCATCAACGATCGGCTAGCGATTTGCAATGCAGCCTTGCGATTGGCTGCTACCATTGATGACAAGGATGCAGCTGAGAAGGCGTATCATGCGGGCAGCTGCTGCGCCGAGGCAGTTGACATTGGTGTATCAGCACAGCACGAGCTCGATATGTTCTATCATACATACTTCGGTAGCGCCGTAATTGCACGGAAGTCTGCCGCATGGCTTGCGAACAGCCTAAGTCAGTATCGCGATCAGACCGAGCGCTGGATCAGGTCTGCGCACTTGATTTTTGCACTGCGCCTGAACGGCGACCCAGAAGCCGCATACCAGCTTTGCGAGCAATGCTTCGGCAGATGCATCTCTGAGCAAGCGCACTTCGCAGCGGCCTCGATCGCTTGGAACGCGTCGCTAATCGCACTTGATCACTTCGAGGATTTATCTCTCGCGCAACAATGGCTAAGCCACGGCGCCTTGAATGCTCCGGAGGTCGTCAATCACCAGATCGGAATTGTCCTTCAAGAGAATCGTGTAAGAGTTGCGATTGTCCAAAAGGATGTCGATGGAGCACGCTTAGCGTTGGCTCACATTCCAGAGCAGAACGTGGACTTCAGCTTGCCGTTTCGCTCCGCGTACTTTCTGGCAATGCAGCTTGGTGTTGCAACTTTGGGTAAGAGTCAGATAGAGATAGAGCCGCTGCTCCACCGCGCACTCCAGACTTATGCGAAAACAAAGGAAATGCCTGGCCAGGACTTCCTTGTAAGCCAACTTGTGACCGCACTAGCGTCGGTCGGCCTTGCTGAGAAGGGCGAAGCTCTCTGCGATGAATACTTAACAAGCCACCGCAGGCTCGGAACGCAAGTACCACAGTATCTGCGGCGCCTGACTAGGGAGTGACGCTGACCGAGAAACCTCATAACAGCTAGCCAGCTATTGGCGCGGATCTTATCGCTTGCAGACGAGATGCCGAGAAGACTGGCACGCGCGGATAAATTGTAGCGCGCAGAAATGATGCTGTTGCAGGCGCTGCGCGCTCTGCGTTGCCTTTGCTACTCTAGGCTACTTGCGGCGTGCGATTTCTTCTCCGCACACGGTCAAACATCTGTGTAAGCGTTTGAACACCGCCCGAATCCTGTGTGTCAAAAATTCGCAGGAACTCGGGTGAGTCGATTAGCCTATCGCAAATAGTTGGGTCGAACTGCGTGCCGCGATGCTTTATGAGTTCACTTCTCACATCTGCCGGCCCGAGCGCTTTCCGATATGGGCGGTCGGTTGTCATCGCGTCAATGGTATCCGCAAACATGATGATCCGGGAACCAAGTGGGATGTCGGTGCCAGATAAGCGATTAGGATACCCGGTGCCGTCCCAATTCTCATGATGGTGTCGAACTGTCTCGACAATATCAGCAAGCTGGGATGCCCTTGAAACGAGTTCAGCGCTCTTGATTGGATGCAGTTCCATAATTGCCCGCTCTTCCGGAGTGAGCTTTCCCGGCTTCTGCAGAATAGGTACGAAAATTCCGTCAATCTTCCCGACGTCATGCAGTAATGCGGCTATTCCAATTCGTTCAATTCGCTTGGCGGGAAGTTGCAGGGCTGAAGCAATAATCTGTGAGTATTTGCGGACACGCTGCGAGTGCCCGGATGTATACGGGTCACGTAGTTCAACAGCGCCAACCAGTATTTCGAGAGTTTCCTCGTATGCGATTTCCAACAGCCGACTGCTCATATAGAACCTACGGGCACCCGCTAACCCAATAAAACCAACGCCGACGCCCATCCAGCTCATCTTCTGAAAGAACAGTGCGAAGCAAAACACGAGTGGGACGGCGACAATGTCGTACAACACTGTTGAGCGATTGTTCTGCATCCATACTTCAAACACGCTGCGCGAGCTGCTTAAAGCCACTGCGATGGCTACTTGCAGCGTATTAAGCATCAGAAATATTAGAACGGCTGCGGTGTGCGGAACGAAGCGAAAGCTATCATCCACCTGAATCGCCTTGCCGCCTAATGCGACATACGCTCCCGTCGCCACCCCGACAGCGACCATGTACTGCGCCACGTTGAAGGCCCGCTTAATGCCCGCTTTCTTCTCCCTGAACTCGCCAACGAGCATCGCGAGACCTACAAATACGACACAGATCCAAGACGGATAAAGGATCAGGCTTGTCAAAAACGGCAAGAACGCGATCGAGCCGCTGATCGTTTTTCCCGTGTCGTGTCCAATTGATTGAGCAATTAGTCCCATTATTGCGAACGCTAGCGGCGCCGCGGCATACTCCCAGTTCAAAGAAGGTAGCGCAAATAGCAAAGCTGCCGTCACCGCAATCGCGGCGAAAACAACGGAGCCTACATAAATGCGAACACTTGTTTGCATAGGATTATTCGGCCCCCGCCGACACGACGCTTACTTCCAGGTCTGCCCTTCGAGCATCACCAACGACCACACTGCGTTCACGAGCTGGGCCAGAAACTCCATTTTGCGTCACCTCCCATCAGGGCAGTCACGCTCATCCCGTTCGGGATTCGCATGCTCTCTTTAAGGTTGGCTCCGCTCCTACTACTTGGCCTGCCCGCTCAGCTTCGCTCTGCCGAGCGACGGGGGTTTTTCGGATTCGTCTGAGGACGAGAAAATGTTGTCCGGGCAGCGCGTCGTCGCGCCGCTAACGGTCCAGGTGCATCCAGCGATTCGTCGCGTCGAGCACCGCCAGCACGGCGCTGGTCTCGGCGCTCTCGCGCACTTCACAACTGCCAGTCAGCAACACGCTCTCGCGACCGATGCGCGCGGCGACGCTGACGAAAATGAACTCCCGTTCGAATGCATCGATCAACTTCGACCCTTCGAGCGCCAGCGACCGTTCGGCGCCGCTCGGCACGCGCATCGCCTGAACGATGGCCAGCAACGTCGCACGCGCCGCCAGCTCGATGCGCGATCGCTCGCTCTCCTGCCCCTCGGCTTCACCGATGAAGTCCTCGCCGTCTCGGCCGAGTGTCACCTTGCACATCACGCCGCGGGAGCGCGAACGCCGTACTTCCACGTCCTCGAAAATCAGCGCCCGACGACCAGCGTTCGGAACATCGACTGGCACCGCACGACGGCCCATCACCGGAGTCGCCACCGCGACTGATGACTCCTCGGTCGACCGGGAAACACCGGGAATGTCCGCCTGGGCGGGTCCTCCCGACTCACCAGCTGCGGCCCCGGCAAACGGACCCGACGTGGGGCCTGCGGAAGAGGACGATTCAACGGGCGGAACGTATGCACCCTGGGAACCAGTGCGGGACGGTGGGGGCGCAGGGTCGAGCGCGCGCGGCGTGTCCAGCGTGGTCGCAATGGAAATCTTGCGGTGATTGACGCGCAGACCGAGCTGCGCCATCAGGGCGCTCTCGATGTTCCGAACAGTCTGCTTCGGCAGAACTGCATCGGTGGTCAGCACGTGAATTTCCTCGATCGAGCCACTGTCGCTCGGAACGATCCGAACGGACAAGACGCCCTGGAGGGTGGCGATTAGCTCTTCGGCGCGACGGATGGGAAGGACACTGCCCGCGATAGCGCCGGATGGCGATGAGGGCGACGTCATGCCGAAATTGACTGGAGGCGACAGAGAGAACTCCGCGGTGGGAATGGCTCTAGCTGAGCCATGCTGATCCGTACCACGGGGCGAATATGTGCTCCAGCTCGCAAATGGGCAAGGCTTAATCCTCTCCAAGCCTTTGTAACGCAATACAATAACGTCCTGCACCTCATCCTACGTCGAGGGTGTCACCACCCTCCCCCTCGTATTCACGGAGCTTCCGGTACAGGGTACGCTCGCCTATTCCGAGCAGGTCGGCGGCCTTGCGCCGGTTTCCCGCGCTGTCGCGGAGCGCTGCCTGGATCGCTACTCGCTCGATATCGGCCATCGTCATGCCGGGCCCAAGTGTGATAACGGTCGGTGGAATGGGCACGTCACGCGCTTCGATGCCTCGGACGAATGCTGTCGCAGGTACCTCGCCATACAGCGGCCCCGACACCTCGGGCTGCGTACGCACCTCGCTCATCCAGCTCGGCGAAGTCATCGGTCCCTCAACATCCATCCGACGACGTAACTCCTCGACCTGTAACTTCAATTCCACGAGCGAGCGCACGATGAATTCCAGTTCACGGCCGCTTGCATTCTCCCCTGCGCGCACGATGTGCCCCACAGGAACCGGAAGCAGCCGCCCCGCGCCTGCATCTCGGATGGAGCGCGGAATATCGTCTGGACCGATTTCTCGTCCGTGCGCGAGCACGACCATGCTCTCGACGAGGTTGCGCAACTCACGCACGTTGCCGGGCCACGGGTAGTCGACGAGCAGTTGCATCGCGTCGGCGGAGATGCCGTGGAAGCGGCGGTCGTGCAAGCGCGAGAACTCCGACACGAACCGGCGCACGAGAATCGGAATGTCTTCCTTTCTTTCGCGCAGTGGCGGCAGATAGATCCGCAGCACGTTGAGGCGATAAAACAGGTCGGCGCGAAACCCACCTTCTTCGACGTGCTCACGTAGCGGACGGTTGGTGGCTGCCACCACGCGGACGTCCACCGCAATGGAAGCCGAGCCGCCGACGCGGGTGACTTCGCGCTCCTCGAGGACGCGCAACAGCTTCACCTGCGTCGACCCGGGAATCTCTCCGATTTCGTCGAGGAACAGCGTGCCGGTGTCGGCAAGCTCGAAACGACCGAGGCGGCGTTCCGCGGCACCGGTGAAAGCGCCCTTTTCGTGACCGAACAGTTCGCTCTCGAGCAGCGTCTCGGGCAGTGCCCCAACGTTCACCGCAATGAACGGACGCGCGCGGCGTGGCCCGAGGCGATGAATCGCTCGCGCGACGAGCTCCTTCCCGCTGCCACTTTCGCCCTCCACCAGCACGGTGCTCGACACCGGAGCGATCTGCTGGATCTGAACCAGCGTTTCGCGAATGGCCTCGGATTCGCCAACCAGGCCCGTCACGCTCGCGAGCCACTGCCGTTCGAGCCGCCGGCGGAGGTCGCGCACCACTTCCTCCACGACGACCGGCTTGGACCACGTCTCCGCGTATCCGGCGTCGCGCAGCCGCTGCAGCACCTGCGGATCCGCAACGTCGGTGAAACCCACGACGCTCACCCCTTCCCAAAGCTGCTGCCGCACGAGCGCCACGTTGTTCGGATCGAGCAGCGCACCCGTGAGCACCAGCACGTCGGGTGCAGCCCGACGCAAATCGCCGCGCGCGTCGTCCATCGGGGAGATCGTGACCGTCGAGACTCCGGCAGACTCCAGCGCTGCATTGAGTCGCACGGCCGGCTCGACGTCCGTCATGAAGATCGCGATCAGGCCGCCGTCGCGATCATCGGCGCTGCCGCGACGGCTGGCGCCGTTTCGAGACGCCACCATCACGAGATCACTTCGGCAATCACTTCGCTGCGCGTTTGTAGAACGGCAGCTTGACGACGCGCGCTGGAACTTCCTTGCCGCGGATATCGATGGTGAACTTCGTACCCTCGACGGCGGCCGCCGCGGGCAAGTAGCACGTGCCAACGGGAACACCGAGCGTGGGTGACATGGTGCCGCTGCACACTTCGCCGACGCGCACACCGCCGTACATGACACCGTATCCGTGGCGGGGAATGGCGCGCTCGTCGAGCGTGAATCCAACCAGCTTTCGGTCAGTACCTTCGGCCTGCTGGGCCGAGAGCACTGCGCGACCGAGAAACTGCTCCGGCTTGCCAAGCTTCACGAGCCAGGACAACCCCGCTTCGATGGGCGTGGTGTTGTCATCCATCTCGTTTCCATACAGACACAAACCCGCCTCGAGCCGCAGCGTGTCGCGTGCCCCGAGCCCACAGGGGGACACCTCGCCGGTGGCCATCATGGCGTTCCACACGGTCGTCGCATGCGTCGCATCGAAGTACAGCTCGAACCCAAGCTCGCCGGTGTAGCCGGTCCGCGAGATGATGCATGGCACCCCTGCGACGCTTCCCTCGGTGAACCAGTAATACTTCACGGCCGCGAGCGGCATGTGGCCTTCGGGCACCGTGGACAGCGTGGCAATCACTGCCGGCGCGCGCGGCCCCTGCACGGCCAGCAATGCGACGTTGTCCGAGACATCCTCGAGCGTGCAGTCGAAACCGGCCATGTTGGCCCGGAGGTGCGCGATGTCCTTGTCCTTGTTGCTCGCGTTGATGACGAGCATGAGGTAGTCGGCGAAGCGGTAGACCAGCAGGTCGTCGACGATCGTGCCGTTCGCACGCAGCAAGGTGCTGTACTGGATCTGCCCGATCGCGAGGGCCGAGACATCGTTGCTGGTTACCGCGTTGACGAAGCGGACTGCGTCGGGCCCGCGCACGACGCACTCCCCCATGTGGCTCACATCGAACATGCCGCATGCTGTGCGCACGGCATTGTGTTCGGCAGTAATGCCCTCGGGGTACGTGACCGGCATTTCATAGCCGGCGAAGGGGACGATTTTCGCGCCAAGCGCGACGTGCGTATCGTGGAGCGGCGTGCGCTTGAGCGCGCCGGGAGCTGTTGCGGTCATGAGGCGGGGTTCCGGGAAGCGTGCCGTCGCTTGATTGGCGGCAACGCCCCCGAAACATGCCGGAATTGGCAGACCGATGCCAGTGTGGCAGCGAAGCAGCGAACGTCCGAACAATCGCCGACGAACATCGTCGGCTGGAGTCCTGCTACAGCTTGGAGAGCGCCGCCATCACCTCTGCAGCATGGCCTGCGGGCTTGACCTTGGAGAACACCTCCGCCACATCGCCGTTCGAGTCGATCAGGAACGTGGTGCGCTCGACTCCCATGTACTTGCGCCCGTACATCGACTTTTCCTTCCAGACATCGTACGCCTGGGCAACCGTCTTCTCGGTGTCGGCAAGCAGTGTGAACGGCAGCGAGAACTTCGCCTTGAATTTGGCGTGCGACTTCGCGCTGTCTGGGCTGATTCCCAACACCACGGCATTCGACGAGCCGAACTCCGGAAACGCCTCGCGGAACTCACACGCTTCGGTCGTGCATCCGGGCGTATCGTCCTTCGGGTAGAAGTACAGAATCACTGCGCGGCCGCGAAGGCTCGACAGCGTCAACGGCTCACCGGTATCGGTGGCCAGCGTAAAATCGGGTGCAGCGGTGCGTGGCGCGATGGCTGTCATGGACCTGAACCGGTTGGTGTAAGGCAGGCGCCCCGGGAGGCTAGCGTGTCGGCGCGAGCAACGGCTCGCCGCCCATGAGCACGGCCATGATTGCCTTCTGGATGTGAAGGCGATTTTCGGCTTCGTCCCACACGACGCTCTGCGGCCCGTCGATGACGCCTGCGGACACTTCCTCCCCACGATGGGCGGGAAGGCAATGCAGGAAGATTGCGTCGCTGGACGCGCGTTCCATCATCGTTTCATCGACCTGGTAGCCGGCGAACGCACGCTCCCGGCGCCCCTGTTCCTCCTCCTGCCCCATCGACGCCCAGACATCGGTCGTCACGACATCGGCACCGGCCGCCGCCTCGTGCGGATCGCGAACGAGCTGCACGTCCGCACGCGCGGCACGCGCCGCCTCGAGGAACCCCGCGTCCGGCTCATACCCTTCCGGGCACGCCAACCGCAATGCAAAACCGAGATGGGCTGCGGCTTCGATCCAGCTGTTCGCCATGTTGTTGCCGTCGCCGATCCACGCGACGGTCCGGCCACGAATGTCGCCGAGGTGTTGGCGCATCGTCAGAACGTCGGCGAGGACCTGACATGGGTGCGACAGGTCGGTGAGTCCATTGATGACCGGTACGCCGGCAAACTCAGCGAGCCGCACGGCATCCTCGTGCGCGAACGTGCGGATCATGATGCCGTGCACGTACCGGTCGAGCACCCGCGCGGTATCCTCGATCGGTTCGCCGCGGCCGATCTGCACGTCGCGTGGCGAGAGGAAATGCGCGGTGCCGCCCAGCTGGGTGGCACCGACCTCGAAGGACACGCGGGTGCGAGTACTGGACTTCATAAAGATCATTGCCAGCGCTTTGCCACCGAGTGGCTTGTCACGGTACCCGCCACTTCGCATCCGCTCGGCGAGCGCAAAGAGCCCGAACGTTTCCTCCGTGGAAAAGTCGGCGATGTCGAGGAAGTCGCGATGTGGTGCGAAGACCCGCGGTGGATTTGGCATGGCAGACAAAGCTATGCTCGAACCGACAGCGGTGGAAGCACGGCTCCTACAGGATATACTTGCGCAGATCCTCGTCTTCGCTGATCGCCTTGAGCCGCTCCCGTACCATCGCCGCGTCGACTGTGACTTCCTCCCGGCCCCGATCGGGCAGCTCGAACAGCACATCCTCGAGCAGCGTCGTCATCACGGTGTGAAGGCGGCGGGCCCCGATGTTCTCCATGCGCTCGTTGACCTTCGTCGCCGTGCGCGCGATTTCGGCGATGCCGTCGGTTTCGAACACGAGGCTCGCACCCTCCGATTCCACCAACGCACCATACTGCTTGGTGAGTGCGTTTTCCGGCTCCGTCATGATGCGCACGAAGTCCGCCTCGGTGAGCGGCTTGAGCTCGACACGAATCGGAAACCGGCCCTGCAGTTCCGGAATCAGGTCGCTCGGCTTCGACACGTGAAACGCACCGGCGGCGATGAAGAGGACATGGTCGGTCTTCACCATCCCGTAACGCGTCTGCACGTTGCTACCCTCGACGATCGGGAGGAGATCTCGCTGGACGCCCTCTCGGGATACGTCGGCTCCCGCGCCCTGTCCGCGTTCACCGGCGATCTTGTCGATCTCGTCGAGAAAGATGATTCCCATCGCCTCGACGCGCTCGACAGCGTCGGACGTGACATCGTCGAGGTCAATGAGCTTGTCGAGCTCTTCGTCGAGAATGATGCGACGCGCTTCGGAGACTTTCACGTTTCGCTTCTTCTTGCGCTTGGGCATCATGTCGCGGAACCAGTCCGCGAAACTTTCCATGCCCTCCGGAGCGCCGGTGGTCATCATCTCCGGCATGCCGGGGCTCGCCTGCGTCACCTCGATCTCGACCTCGCGCCCATCGAGACTGCCATCGAGCAGGAGGCTCCGGAGTTTCTCCCGCGTCCGGCGATAGCGCTCTGCGTTCACGTCATGTTCGGACGGCGATCCCCCGTTGGAGTCGCGTTCCGTCTCGCGTTCCGTCTCGCGTTCCGTCTCGCGTTCCTGCGTGACCGTGCCCGCAGAGGAGACGGCAAACACGCTGCTGGCCACCCCACCAGCACCGTTGCCAGTCACAACTGCGCCGTTCGACTTCGCGCGACAGTCCATGCGCGTGTCATCCCGGCCGTCCGTCTTCGCCTCGCTCCGCCCGTCGCCTTTTACGTCGGGTGGTGGTGGGAGCAGCAGGTCCAGCAGCCGTTCGTCCACCTTCTCGTTCGCGAGGTCCTCGACTTCGCTCTCGCGTTCCGTACGCACCATCTCGATCGCGTTCTCGACCAGGTCGCGCACCATCGATTCAACGTCGCGGCCCACGTAGCCGACTTCGGTGAACTTCGATGCCTCGACCTTGGCGAACGGCGCGCCCGCCAGCTTGGCAAGGCGACGCGCGATCTCCGTCTTTCCCACGCCAGTGGGACCGATCAGGATGATGTTGTTGGGAGAGATCTCGTCGCGGATGGACTCAGGAGCGCGCTGCCGGCGCCAGCGATTGCGCAACGCAATCGCGACCGACTTCTTCGCCTCCGCCTGACCAACGATATACCTGTCAAGTTCGGCGACGATCTGGCGCGGGGTCAGGTCCGCCAGCCGAGCGATCGCCTGTTCTGTGCGTGGTGATGTCATACTGAAGGCTAACGCGATTTGTGCTGCTGCGGAGCCTCGTCAGTGACGTGCAACAGACTCGACCACGAATGTGCTGCGATGTTCATCACACTCCTACGGCACAGCTCGAAACGAATTCAGCTTGCGGGCTCGAGCACAGTGATGTTCGTGTTCGTATAGATGCAGATTTCGCCGGCGATTCGCATCGCCTTTTCGACGATCTCGCGCGGCTCGAGCTTGGTTTCCCGCAGCAGGGCGCGAGCGGCAGCTTCGGCATACGCACCACCGGAACCGATCGCGAGCACTCCATCATCAGGCTCGATGAGCTCGCCATTACCGGAGATCATGAAGCCATGGTTCACATCGGCGACGATGAGCAAGGCCTCGAGGCGGCGCAGTACCCGGTCACTTCGCCATTCCTTTGCGAGCTCGACAGCTGCGCGCGGCAGATTGCCGGGGAAACGGTCGAGTTTCTCCTCGAACTTCTCGAACAGCGTGATTGCGTCAGCCGCGGATCCCGCGAACCCTGCGAGGACCCGGCCGCCCTTCAACGTCCGAACCTTGACGGCCATGGACTTGGCGACCGTGTCCCCGACAGATACCTGACCGTCGCCGCCGATGGCGAGTTTGCCGTCGCGCCGAACGGCGAGGATGGTCGTGGCGCGAATTCGTGGTAGTGGCATGCTGCAAGTTACACGTGCGTTTCCCGTGCGGTGTCAGCGAGCTCGTCGGTCGCCTGCGTCACGCCCTTTGCCGGTGAGCACACTCATGAGCATGTTCGACTGCACCGGCTTGACCATGTGGTGGTCGAACCCGCCGGCTTTCGTACGTCGCCGATCCTCGGCCTGACCCCACCCCGTGAGGGCCACCACCCTCACCGTCGCACCCCACGACTCGTGTCGCAAGCGGCGGCAGGTCTCGAACCCGTCGACATCGGGCATGCCGAGATCGAGCAGGATGACGTCGGGGCGAAAGATCGCGCCCTCCTGCAATGCAGCGAGTCCGGTGTGCACGACACACGTGATGCAGCCATATCGTTCGAGGAGCAGGCCCAGTGTGACAGCGCTGTCCTCGTTGTCGTCGACCACCATGACGCGCAGTGCCGCCGCATCGGGCACCGCCTGCTCCGCGCGCGGGGTGTGCGCACGCGGTGTCACGTTGGTCATCGCAGGCAGCGTGACGCAGAACTGACTGCCCTTCCCGATGCCGTCGCTGTGCGCGATGACTGTTCCACCATGGAGATCGAGCAGCCGCTTCACGAGCGCCAAACCGATGCCCAGCCCATTCCGCGATCGGCTGGATGTGGGGCCGGCCTGCGTGAACATGTCGAACACCTGCGGGAGGATCTCCGACGCGATCCCGATACCGTTGTCCGTGATGCACACGTCCACCACTGCGTCCCGCTGCACCGCCGTGACCTCGATGCGGCCCCCCGCATCCGTATACTTGGCCGCGTTGTTGAGCAGGTTCGAGAAGACCTGTGCCAGGCGCGTCAGGTCGCCGTTCAGCATCACTGGAATGTCCGGTAGCGACACCGTCACCGTGTGACGTCCGCTGCTGATCGCCGGCTCGCTGGTCTCGAGCGCTGCGCGCATCACCGTCGCGAGGTCGACCTGCCTGCGCTGCAGCGCAATCTGACCGCGCGTGATTCGACTCAGGTCGAGCAGGTCGTCCACGAGGCGCGACATCTGCGAGATCTGGCGATCGATGATGTCGTATGCACGCCGGACGTCCGGATGCGACGGATCGAGCATGCGCAGCAGTTGCACTGCATTACGGACCGGAGCGAGCGGATTTCGCAGTTCATGTGCAAGCGTCGCGAGGAACTCGTCCTTGCGACGGTCGGCTTCCTTGAGCAACGCCTGCGCCCGAGACATCTCCTCGTGGCGACGGCGCTCGGTCAGGTCGACGACGATCGCGCAGATTCCCGGCATGTCGCTCAATCCGGCATTCATCGACAGGTGCACGGGAAGCACCGACCCGTCTTCGCGCATGAACGTGATGTCCCGATGCACGTTGCCGGCGACTGCCTGGGTGAGCATTCCGTCGAGCGTCGGTCGGTCGGCGGGGGCGACGTAGCGCGCCAGTGGCTCGCCAAGCAAGGACGAGCGGGGCGCTCGCAGCATGCCCGCCAGCGAAGCGTTGATGAACAGCAGCTGGCCCTCCGTGCCCAGCACCATTGCACCTTCGCGCATAGACTCGACGAGCAGGCGATATGGCCGGTCTGCCGATTCGAGCGTGTAGAGTCGATCACCAAGCCCGCGATCGATCACGAAGGCGTCGACCTGGCCGGTACGGATCGCGTGCAATGTCGACTCGGCCTCTTCGAGGCGTCGGCGAAGTTCGGCCGTATCGGCCGGCGGAGTGAGTGACGCGGCTCGGCGGCTGAACCCGTCGTCGTGGAAGGTCTGGGACATGCGCGTCAGTTCAGCTCGAGCGTCCGCATGACAATGGCGCGATCGGTCAGATCACCGATGAGCCTCCGAACGGGCAGTGGCTGCAGCCGCAACAGTGTCGGGGACGCGATGATGCTGTGCGTCGCCACGACATCCGGCCGCTCGTAGATGTCGATTACCTCGAGCGTATACCGGCCCTTCAAAAACTCCTCGCACAGCGCCTTGAGGGAGCGAAGTGCGGCGGTCGACCGTGGGGACATGCCGCTCACGAACAGCGTCAGCACGTACTGCTCGTGCTGCCTGTCGGCGAGCAGGCGATCGAACGCAGCGGTGTCGTCGGGAGCAGCATCCACGGGTCACACATGCCTTGGACGAAGCTGCAGCCCAATCAGGGCATGCTCGGCGTTGGAGAGATCCCCGACAATCTTGCGGACCGGGGAGGGCAATCGTCGAATGAGTGTCGGCAGCGCAAAGATCTGTTCGTCCTTGGCGAGTTGAGGACGCTCGACAAGGTCGATCACCTCGATCGTGTATCGGCCTTCGAGATGCTCCTCGCAGAGGCGTTTGAGATTCGCAAACGCCGTGAGGGACCGCGCGGTCTGCCCCGCCACGTACAACCGCAGCTCCCATAGGTCGTCGTTGGGCTCTACGGTTGCCCGTGACAGGATTCCCGAGTCGACATCGTTCATACCTGGACGACGTGGCAAGTTCGGCGCCGAAAACTTCCCGGAATCCTGACAGCTCGTGACGCGGCGCGGAGGATCATTGCTGCACTCCCGTCAAACTGATCTCTATTCCGCGCGACGTGATGGCAAATGACTCTGCCCGGTTCGAATGGGGCATTCCGCGCGATTTCAGCACCGCGACCGTGTGCTGGCGAACACCAGCTGTCTCGCTGTCGCGCAGCAGAATCCACGTATCGACGAGCGACGGCACGCCAAGGTCGAGATCCCGCGACGGATCCATTCCGATCAGCGTGGTGAGCACGCAGGTGATGCCCAGGCTGTCGAGGAAATCGATCAATCGCATCAGCATGGCACCGGCGGCGTTCTGCGAGCCGAAGCCGACCAATCCGCTGATGGGATCCAGCACAACCGCGTTCGGCCGGAAGTCTCGAATGCTCCGCTGCAGCATCGCGAGATGCATCTCGTACCCGTAAATCGTCGGGCGCTCTGCGCGCACGAGCAATGTCCCAGCGCGCTCCCAATGCCCGAGATCGATGCCCACCGATTTCATGTTGCGCGCGAGCTGGCTCGGTGATTCCTCGAAGCCAACGAACAGGCATCGTTCGCCACGACGGCAGGTGGCGTCGACGAAGTGCGACGCCAGCGTGGTTTTCCCGGTTCCGGCAGTGCCGGAAATCAGGATCGTGCTTCCCGCGTAGTAGCCTTCGCCGCCGAGCATGTGATCGAGCGTCGTGACACCCGAGCTTACACGCCCTTCCTGGACCTGGTAATCGAGCTTGATCGACGTGATCGGAAGCACGGCAATGCCGTTCTTGTCGATCAGGAAGGGATATTCATTCGTCCCGTGTACCGAGCCGCGATACTTGATGATGCGCAAGCGTCGGGTCGAGACCTGATCGATCACCCGATGGTCCAGCAGAATGACGCAGTCGCTGACGTACTCCTCGATGCCGTGCCGCGTGAGGGTACCCTCGCCACGCTCGCAGGTGATGATCGCCGTGACACCCCGTTCCTTGAGCCATCGGAACAGACGCTGAAGCTCTGCGCGAACGATGGCCTGGTTGCTCAGTCCGCCAAACAGCGCCTCCACTGTATCGAGCACAACCCGTTTGGCACCGATGGAATCGATGGCGAAGCCCAACCGGATGAACAGTCCCTCGAGGTCATACTCGCCGGTTTCGGCGATCTCGAGCGGATCCACCTGCAGGAATTCTATACCGAGACGGTTGTCGGCAATGAGTGCATTCAGGTCGAAACCGAGCGACCGCACGTTGTCGGCAAGCTCCTCGACCTGTTCCTCGAACGCGAAGAACACGCCCGGTTCGTCGAACTGCGTGGCCCCTCGGACGAGAAACTCCATCGCCATGAGTGTCTTGCCGCAGCCTGCGGCGCCGCAGATCAGCGTGGAGCGGCCAGCCGGCAGGCCACCATCGGTGATTTCATCGAGACCGTCGATTCCGGTTGGACTCTTGCGAAGTCCTACGGAGACCCCGGTGTTTAGGCCGCTCTGCTGGGTGGTCGTCAACGCCGCTCCTGGTTTCTCATCGTTGGCTTGTCTCAACGACGGCATCCCTACGGAAAAGCAGTGCCAACGAACTCGACTAGCGCGATCCAGTTGTGCTCGGCAGCACAGTAGCACACCGCGACGCGAAAGCCGGGCGGCGAGGCCTACGCAGTGCAACGCAGCGACTGCTCATGCAGCGCCAGATTTCGCCTGCGCGCCGCCCGCATTCCCGTGATCGAGCGTACCTGGGTCAGGCCCTCGGGTGCGCCTGCCGGTAGACCTTCTTGAGGCGCTCGACGCTCGTGTGCGTGTAGATCTGCGTCGTGCTGATGCTCGCGTGGCCGAGGAGCTCCTGCACTGCGCGAAGGTCGGCACCGCCGTCGACCATGTGCGTGGCAAACGTGTGCCGCAGCGAGTGCACTGAGAGTCCCGCACCCTCGTCGACCGCTTGCAGCAGGCCGACGATCGCGTGCTGAACGCCGCGTGGGCTGATGCGTGAGCCTCGCTTGCTGAGAAAGACCGCGCCCCGCGCCACCCGACTTGCCTTTGCGCCACCCAGCGCCGACAGCTGACTGTCGCGCTTCACGAGATAGTTGCGAAGGGCGCGCTGTGCGTGATCACCGAGCGGCACGATGCGCTCCTTGCGCCCCTTGCCGCGCACCTTGACCTGTTGCGACACCAGGTCGAGATCGGCGAGGTCGACGCCGCGCAGTTCCGACAGGCGAAGCCCACTCGAGTAGAACAGCTCTAGCATCGCGAGGTTGCGCACATCGGTAAAATCACCGCTCGCGGCGCGAGTCACGGCAAGCGCCATCAGCGTTTCGGCCTGCGCGCGGTCGAGGTACGACGGGAGTGTGCGTGGCAGTCGTGGAGACCCCACCGCACGCGCCGGGTTGACGTCGACGCGCTCGTCGCGGTGCATCCATCGATAGAAGCTTCGGACGGCGGACAGCGCGCGGGCGATGGAGCGTTTCGCGAGTCCGCGGCGGGTGAGGTGCGCCATGTAGCCGCGGATATCCGTCCGCCCCAGCGATTCCCACTCCCAACCCGCAATGCCACGCGTCGCAGCGAGCCAACCGGAGAACTCCCGAAGGTCGCGCCGGTACGCGGAGACCGTGTTCGGCGAAAGATCGCGTTCTTTCACCAGGTGGGTGAGGAACTCACCGATCTCCGCTGGCAGTGGCGCTTCCGCCTGCTCTTCCGGCTCCGCTTCGCCCGGCGCGCCTTTCATTGGGGCTCCCCGGCGGACGCTCCCCCGCGGCGTGTCACACCCGTGCTGGCTGAGTGACCAGCCCCGCACCGTCGCGCCACCCAACGAGATCCGCCAGCGCCCGCTCAGCAAAGAGGCCGCGCTTCCGCGTCTTGTCGCGCAGCTGCTCGCGTGACACACCAGTCAGGTCGTCGAGGAGGCCGAAGTTTGCGTTCATCGGCTGGAAATGGCGAGGGTCGGCCTCACGCAAATACCGGTAGAGCGCACCAAGCATGGTGGTCGGCGGCGGTACGACCGCATCGTCGCCCGCAATCATTCGCGCGAGATTGATTCCGGCCAGCAGCCCGGTCGCCGTACTCTCCGTATACCCCTCGACGCCGGTGATCTGCCCGGCGAACAGCGTGGTTGGCGCGTCCCGGAGCGACAGGTGGGGCGTCAGTGTCGCCGGTGCGTTGATGTAAGAGTTGCGGTGGATCGAGCCGAAGCGGAGGAACTCCGCGTCGGCGAGGCCTGGAATCATGCGGATGACACGTTGCTGCTCCGGTATGCGCAGACGTGTCTGAAACCCGACGAGATTCCACATGCGCCCGGCGCGATCTTCCATGCGAAGCTGAGCGACGGCCCATGGTTTCCGGCCGTTCCGCGGGTCGACCAGTCCAATCGGCTTCATCGGCCCGAAGCGCAGCGACTCGCGACCGCGCCGTGCAGCCTCCTCGACGGGCATGCAGCCCTCGAAATACGGGACGGCATCGAACTCGTGTGCGGTGAACTGGTCGGCGGTCGTCAGCGCGTCGATGAAGGCTTCGTACTCCTCACGCGTGAAGGGGCAATTGAGATACGCCCCCTCCTCGCCCGCGTCGGTCATCGTCTCCTTGCCCCACCGGGAGGCTCGAAACGCGATGTCGTGATTCACCGATTCGTACGAGACCACCGGAGCAATCGCGTCGTAGAACGCGAGCGCCTCGACACCGAGCCGCGCCCGCACCGCATCCGCCAGCGCATCCGATGTGAGCGGCCCCGTCGCAATGATGCCCTGCGCGGGCAGTTCGGAGACTTCTTCGCGCACGACGGTGATGCGTGGGTGCCCATGCACGCGGTCGTTCACCGCCTGCGAGAAAATCTCGCGGTCTACGCTGAGTGCGGTACCGCCGGGTACACGCGCGCCATCTGCACACTCGAGGATCATCGAGCCCAGCTCACGCATCTCGGCCTTGAGGAGCCCGTGTGCGTTGGTGGTCTCCGTGCTCTTGAATGTGTTCGAGCAGACGAGCTCTCCGAGCTTCTCGGTCCGGTGTGCTGCGGTGCCACGCACACCGCGCATTTCATGGAGCACGACCTCGTGACCGCGTTCGGCGAGTTGCCACGCGGCCTCGCTCCCGGCGAGCCCCCCACCGACGATGTGCACGGCGCTGCCCGCGCTGCCCTGCGCGGTGCTATGCGCGGTGCTATGCGCGGTGCTGTGCGTGATACTCATGCTACCCCCGCGATCTCCTCTACCTCGTCGGGCACGGCAACATCCCACTCGTTGCCGCACTTGAGACACTTCCGAAACGCCCCGCGCGTCTTGTTGCTCTTCATCTCGGCGCCGACGTAGCCGCACTCCGAACAGGTCTCTCCCACTGGCTTGTCCCACACGACGAAGTCGCAGTTCGGATAATTCTCGCAGCCGTAGAACGCCTTCCCGCGCTTCTTGCTCCGACGCTCGGCGATCTCGCCGCCATCCTTCGGGCACTTGACCCCGGTCGGCATGCTACGCGTACCACGGCACTTCGGAAACTTGCTGCATCCGAGGAAGTCACCGGAACGACCATGACGCACGACCATGGCCTCACCGCACTCCTGACACATGAACTCCGTCAGCTCGGCCGGCTTTTTCTCTCCCTTGATGGGACGCGTGTACTTGCAGACCTTGGGATGGTTCTCGCAGGCGACGAAAGGCCCGAAGAATCCGCCCTTCGCGACGAGCTTCCCGCCGTCCAGCGGACACCGCTCCGTCTCCAGTGCCGACAGGTCGTGCGCCTCGGCGATCAAGAGATCGAGGTCGTTGTCGTTGAGTGTCGCCTGAAACGGTGTCCAGAAGTCGCCGAGCGCTTTCTGCCACTGCATCGAGCCGTCTTCGACCTTGTCGAGCTCTTCTTCCATCTGCCGCGTGAACAGCACGTTGAAGATGTCGGGGAATTTCTTCACCATCACCTTTTCCACCGTCTCGCCAAGAAGCGTCGGGAAAAAGCGACGCTGCTCTGCAAGGATGTAGCGACGATCGGTGAGCACCGAGATGATGCTCGCGTACGTGGACGGACGACCGATGCCGAGGCGCTCCAGTTCCTTGACGAGGGACGCGTCAGAGAAGCGCGGCGGTGGCTCCGTGAAGTGCTGCGACGGAGTGATCGCCTTGACCGGGATGCGCTCGCCCTTCTCGATGAGCGGCAACGCCTGTTCATCCTCGAGCGCCTTCGAGTCACCTTCCTCGCGTGCTTCGCGATAGAGCGCGAGAAAGCCCGCGAACTTGATGACAGAGCCCGTGGCCCGGAACAAGTAGCGATGTTCCGACCCCTTCACCTTGCCCGGCATGTCGAAGTCGACCGTGGTGGTGTCAAACACCGCTGGCGCCATCTGCGACGCCATGAATCGCTGCCAGATCAGCTGGTAGAGCTTGAACTGGTCGGCGGTCAGGTACTTCTGCACGCGATCCGGGCGACGCGCCGGATCGGTCGGACGCACGCCTTCGTGCGCATCCTGCGCATTGGACTTGCCGCTCGGATAGAGCTGCGGCGACGACGCGAGATGCGACTCCCCGAAATCGGCGCGCACGACCTCGCGTGCGGCCGCCACGGACTCTTCGGAAACGCGCGTGCTGTCGGTACGCATGTACGTGATGAGACCGGCCGCGCCATCGGCTTCGCCGACGTCGATGCCCTCGTACAGGTCCTGCGCGAGGCGCATCGTGCGCTTGCTGTTGAAGCCCAGTTTCTTCGAGGCTTCCTGCTGAAGGGTGCTCGTGGTGAACGGCGCCGACGGATTCTTCCGGCGTTCTCGGCGCTTCACCTCGGTGACTTCGAACTCCTTGTAGCCTTTCAGGTCAGCAAGAATGCTGTCGGCCTGCTCAGCGTTCACGATCTCCGGCTTCTTGCCATCGATCTGGTGCAGCTTGGCCATGAACGACTGCGCGCCCTTCTGCAGGTCAGCGGAGACCGACCAGTACTCGACAGGCTTGAATGCGCGGATTTCGCGTTCGCGCTCGACGATGATGCGAAGCGCGACCGTCTGCACGCGTCCGGCCGACAATCCTTTCTTGACGGTCTTCCAGAGCACCGGGCTGGCCTTGTAGCCCACGAGGCGATCGAGCACTCGACGGGCCTGCTGCGCTTCGACCTTGTGCGAGTTGATATCGGTCGGCGCGGCGATGGAGGCCTGCACCTTCTCTTTCGTGATCTCGTTGAAAAGCACGCGGCGGATGGGAGCCGTTACCGCGGTGCGACGGGGCTGCGTGAAATACTGTTCCACGTGCCACCCGATTGCTTCCCCCTCGCGGTCGTTGTCGGTCGCGATGAAGATCTCGCGGGCTCCCTTGGCGATGCGCTTGAGGTCGCCCAACATGTCTTCCTTGCCTTCGATCGTCACGTACTCCGGTGCGAAGCCGTGTTCGATGTCAATGCCCAGCTTCTTGGCGGGCAGATCGCGCACGTGGCCGACCGTCGCACGCACAGTGTAGTTGCGACCGAGGTACTTGCCGATGTTTTTCGCCTTGGTGGGAGACTCCACGATCACGAGCGACGTGCCCCCTTCCGGCGGTGGGCCCGCCATTTCCTCTTCAGCGGCTTCGACCGCAGCACGCTTGCGTGCAGCCGTCTTCCGCGCCGTCTTCTTCGCTGCGGATTTCTTCGCAGCCGTCTTCTTCACGAAGGCGGCGAACGCCGTCGCATCAGGTGGCGTGGCAGTCACCGTCCTGGCCGCCTTCGAGGCGACCTTGGATGGCGCGTTGGCCCCAGTTGTCGGACGTGGAGCGGCTCCCGCCGCAGTCGCACCCTTCTTCGCCGCCTTTTTGATGGCGACGACCGACTTCGCCGACTTCTTGGCGGCCTTCTTGGCCGGCGCCGGGCTGGCCTTCTTGATTGGCATCAGTTTCAGTGCACCCCGCGATCGCCGCCACCGCTCGCCTCATCGAAGCCGCCGTCTTCCGCAATAGCGCGGATCTCCGGCAAGCCAATGCGTCCATCGACGTGAACGAGCGCCCGCTCGACCAACTGCTCGAAATCGTTGAGACTCACCGCGCCGGATCCCCCCAGCATCACCAGGTATCCCCAAGCCTCGGCGGTGAATCGTCCGCGCTCGTGCGGCCCCTGAACCCGGAGCGGCACATCACGCGACATCAGCACACCGTCCCATCCGGGCGACGGCACAGTATCGCTATACAGTAAAGAGAGTATCTCACCGATTTGTCGCCGGTCATATCCCTGCGACGAGAGGTATGCCTCGACCACGACCACGTCGGTGTCGGCGGCAAATCGCTCGCGCAGCTCCTCGAGAACCGGCGTCCATCTATCGGTCATGGCCTAACCTAGTTCCAGCGTCAAGTCGCAGGCAAGCGCGACCACTCGTTTTATAACCGTATGAGAATCAACGAGTTCCACGTTGATCTCCAGATCGGCTCGGCTGTACAACCCTGCCCTGGCACCCCAAAGTGCTTCGACGGTGCCGGCGGGATCGGTGCCCTGCAGCAGTGGCCGAACGATACGCGCCCGCGACAACCGGCGCACTGCCTCACGCGGAGAAACCAGGAGATGGACGATGCGTCCGGGGGGACGGAGCAGCTCCATCACGCCTGCGTTGGTCACCCAGCCGCCGCCCGGCGCCAATACCATCGGCGGTGCTGCGGCAAGCTCCCTGGTCAGGCTAACCTCCATTTCCCGGAACGGAGGTTCCCCCATCTCGGCGAAGATCCGCGCGACCGAGCGCCCAGCTCGACGCTCGATCTCGGTATCGAAATCGAGGAAGGGACGGCTCAGCCTGCCTGCAACCGCGCGACCGATCGTGGATTTGCCGGACCCGGGCAATCCCACGAGAATGAGGTGTCCATCGAACTGGGCGCCAATGCTCACCGGAGCACGTCCCTCACCCGACGCGTTCGTCGAGCCGATCCAAGTAGCCCTGGAGATTGCGATGTACTTCGGCCAGCGAGTCTCCGCCGACCTTTTCGAGCAGCGCATCGGCCAGCACGAATGCGGCCATTGCCTCAGCAATTACACCCATCGCCGGGACTGCAGTCACATCACTTCGTTCGGCCACAGCGGCCGCCGCCTGACCCGTGGCCGTGTCGACGGTGCCGAGCGGGCGCATGAGTGTGGAGATCGGCTTCATGGCTACACGCACGATCAGGGGCTCGCCAGTGGACATCCCGCCCTCGGTGCCTCCGGCCCGATTCGTCCGACGCTGAACATGTCCGGCGCGCGTACGCCCCGGCGCCGCGTCGATCTCATCATGAACGTCGGCGCCACTGCGTCGCGCCGTCTCGAAGCCCATGCCGATCTCCACGCCCTTGACCGCCGGGATCGAGAGCATGGCCTGGCCCAGGCGCCCGTCCAGACGGCGATCCCAGGACACGTGCGATCCGAGGCCGACGGGCAGCCCGGTCACTACGACTTCGCAGATGCCGCCCAACGTGTTCCCCTCGCGCTTGGCGGCATCGATGCGCTCGATCATGCGCGCTTCTGCAGCGGTGTCCAGCGTGCGGAGGGAGCTGGCATCCGACACCGCATTGAGGTCGTCCGGCATCGCATCCGGACGGACCGCGTCGACGCCGCCCAGGTGCACCAGGTGGGATCCGATCGACACGCCCACTTCGCGGAGGAGCACGCGGCACACCGCCCCGGCCGCGACGCGCGCCGTCGTCTCGCGCGCAGACGCGCGCTCCAGGATGTCTCGCGCGTCGGTGCGGTCGTACTTCAGGATGCCGGTGAGATCGGCGTGTCCGGGACGCACCCGCGTGACGCTCCGCTTGCGGGGGCCATCGACGTCGCTGTCGCGCGGAGCGGGGTCCATGATCTCGACCCAGTTCTTCCAGTCGCTATTCCGGATCAGCATCGCGATCGGTGAGCCGAGTGTTTCGCCGGCCCGCACACCGGAGACCCATTCGATGCGGTCGGTCTCGATCTGCATGCGCCGCCCGCGCCCGTATCCCTGCTGGCGACGCGCAAGCTCACGGTCAACGTCGGCGGCGACCAGCGGCACGCCCGCCGGCATCCCCTCGAGAATGGAAACGAGCGCGGGGCCGTGTGATTCGCCGGCGGTGGTGAAGCGCAACATAGAAGCAGAGGCTGAAGGGCAGAGGCGGAAATTCAGAAGCCGAACGGCAGAAGCCAAACCGCAGAGGCTGGAACCCCGGTTGCAATCAATTCTAACGCAACAGCGCCCGCGCATCGGATCGATGCACGGGCGCTGTTGCGCTACTCCGCTTCTGCAGTTCCGCTTCTGCGGTTTGGCTTCTGCCCTTTCGCTTCTGCTGTTCCGCTTCTGCCGTTCCTAGAAGCAGACCGTGCTGAAGTTGTCCGGCAGTGCTACCAGCGTCACGCCTCGAACCGTGGCACCGACGAGCATCAACTGGCCGTTCGGGCGCACCGAGGCGCGCACCGGGCCAATGATCGGATCGCGGATCGGGATCGACGCCACTTTCTTGTAGCAGAAGGTGTCGAAGATGTCGATGACGGGCTCACTCGATGCCACGAAGGCGAGCCGGGAACGCAACGGTGTGCTGTTGAGGCCCGTGTTCAGCGGATGGAAGTCCATGCCGCCGATGCTCGACTTCGACTGCAGGATGCCCTGCAGACGCAGCGTGCGATCGAAGATGTAGGTGGAGTCGCCCTTCACCGCGGCGAGCTCACCGTCGAAGTTGATGCCGACGCCCTGCACCCGGGCGAATGTGTTGGAGATGAAATCGGTCACGTCGAGCGGCCGAGACATGCCCATGTCCACGATCGGCAGTGGCGGGATGCGATCGAAGCCAACGGTGGCATCGTAGTGGAATGCCCGGCTGCCCAGCACCGGGCCACCTTCACCGATGATCGCCCGTCGGAAGTTGCCGGAGTTGCGCACGTACGTGGTGTCACGGAGCGCAAGCGCATCGATGCGAACGACCGTCGACAGCGGAAACTGCGTGCCGTCTGCGCGCGTGACAGTCTGCTTGTACGGCACCAGCACGGAGTCGCTGCCAAAGCCCTGCGCCGCATACCGGACGATCTCCAGTGTATCCGAGCGCTGCGCCGTCTGCCCCACCGCAGGTTCGAAGAAGAAGTGCGAGGAGCGCTTCGTCAGATTCTCCCAGCGCACCGTGCCCATGTTCGGAAACGGAAGCGTCTGACCGGGCGTAGGAGTCGTGCTGTACACCACCACCACATCCTCGCAGGGCGCGCCCGGCGTGTTGGCACCGGTGCACGTACTTGCGATGTACTGCGGCCGATCGCTGAAGTCATGTACGGTACGCTGCTGGAGCGGCGCGTCGGTCGTTTGCGACCGGACGGTGGTGATCGAGAAGACCACGATGTTCGGCAGGTGGTAACGGGATACTTCGCGACCCGTATCGCCTGCACGCAGGTTCACGTAGCTGATGTTCGTACCGCCGGAGTTCGCGATCAACAGGGTGTCGCCCATCACGCCGTCGCGGTTACGCGGCCACGGGGAGATGCCCCACGGACGCGAGCCGACGATGATCGGTGTCTTGAAGCTCGAGTCGGCCAGGTTGAAGACTTCGACCTGATTGCGCTCGATGTTGGTGAGGAAGAGGCGGTCCGTGCGCGGGAAGTACATCGCATCGGCGATCTTTCCGCCATCGGGCAGCGAGTTGGTCGAGCCGGCGACGACCGTAACCGTGTCCCGCAGAATGGCACCCGCAGTGGTGCGGGCAACATCGCGACGACCGTTCGCGTTGCGGGCAAAGCCGGCGACGGTGACAGCGGTCGGGAATTGGGTGATCGGCAACCGGACCCTGAACGTCCGCAGCAACGTCGAGAAGGCGCCGGTCGACGAGATGGAATCCGCGGCAACCAGTGCTCCTGCGAGGTTGCGCACCTCGTAACCAAGCACCGAAATGCCCACGGGGTCGGTGGCCTCGACGAACACGGTGTCAGAGATCTCGAGACGCGCCGCGACACCGGTGCGCACCATTGGTATCGTGTTCGCATTCGCCGGGCTCTGCACCGCGTATACTGCCGGCGTTCCCGGCACGCGCTGGTTGAGCGAGTCCGTGACGAATGGTGTGACCGTGAGCGTGAGCCCGCGCACCGAATCCGGGAGCACCAGCGTGTCGAGAATCGCCACCGAATCACGCAGGGGCGCGGCGAGGCGAATGGAGTCCGTCAAATTGAACGCGCCCGTGAGCTGATACCCGACCGTCGTCACCTTGTAGCGTGCCTTGGCCGAGATCGAGAGCACGATCGACTTGCCGCTGACAACCGGAGAACCGGTGACGGGGCTCGTAACCACTGCCGATGGCGGTTCAAGGTTGCCAACGGTCAGAATCAACCGCGCAGTATCCGACTGGTTGCTTGCGCCATCGAGCACGATGGCGCGCACCGACACCGTGGAGCCCAGACGAGCGCTGGACGGCACGCGGAAGCTCAGCGGGATGTTCGCACTCGTCACGGCGCTCGAGAACGTCGTGTCGTACTGCGAGGTGACACCACCGCTCAGCAGCACGCGGATGGTCTTGATACCGATGTTGTCCGATGCGTTGACGCCCATGGACAGCAACGTGTCGGCCGCGGAGGTACCCTTGCTGAGCGAGACTCGTGGAACGATCGCGTCCTTGAAGGGCGGATCGATCACCTCGTCCCCGCTGCAGGCCCCGGCAGCTGCCGCGACGCCGAACACGGCGATCGCGCGCAGCCACGGGGCGACCGCGAGGCGGTCGGAGAGAAAGGAGCGCATGAAGAGATCTCCGGCTTAGCGGCCCGGGGGCGGCGCGAGGCCGTCCTCGAGAATGTGCGGCGTGACCAGGATCAGCAGGTCGCGCTTCGTCTCGTTCCTCGTGTTCTGCGAGAAGAGACGGCCAATGAACGGAAGGTTCATGAGAACCGGGATACCGCTGCGAAAGCGCGTGTTCTCGGTTACGGTGAGCCCGCCGATCACCGCGGCTTCGCCATCGGCCACCAGCACCTTGGAATCAGCGCGCTGGCGGTTGAACACGACTCCCACGTCCGTATTCGCAATCTCGGCGCTGCTGTTCTCCGCCTGGATGTCCAGCAGGATCATGCGGTTGTTCGTGATCTGCGGAGTCACGGTGAGCTTGATGCCCGCCTCTTCCTTCGACACCGTGGCCCGCGGGAAGAACGCCGCTGCATTCGGCTGGATGCCTCCGCCACCACCGCCACCGCCACCGCCACCGCCACCGTTGCCACCGGCACTGGCATCGATGACACGGATCGGAATCTCCTGACCAACGAAGATCGTCGCCGTGCGATTGTTCAGGATCGTAATGCTCGGCTCTGACTGTACGTCGGCGAGAGAGGAAGTCTGGAGCGCGTTCAGGAAAGCCGTCAGCTGATAGCGGCCGAGTGCCGTGCTGTAGATCAGGTTGAGCGCATTCGGCTTGATGGCGTTGTTCGCGTTCGAGATACCCGCCACCGAGTTGCCGCCCAAGTTGATGCGCGCCGGGCCCTGGAACGGCGTGCCGCCACCGGTTGCATCGGGAACACCGTCGCCATCGGTATCGACCGGGACGAGTGTGTTCGGGTCAGTGCGCGGCACGAGCTGCTGGAAGAACTGCTTGTTGCCGTTGCCAAGGTCGTACGCGATACCGATATCCGTGATGCCGGTCCGATTGACGAAGATGATTTTCGCCTTGATCGCGACCTGCTGCGTGCGGATGTCGAGTTCCTTGAGGCGCGCGATGATCTCGGGCAGGCGCGACGGGACCTCGGTGATGATCAGCTTGTTCGTCGCGCTGTCCGCGGAGATCGAGCCGCGAACGACGCAGCCGGAGCCGGAGAGTTGGTTTCCGCCACCACCACCACCGCCACCCGCGCCGCCACCACCGGCGCTGCCGCCCATTTCGCGGCTGGTAGCCATGGTGGTCAGACCGGTGCAATCGCGAGCGAGCAGCGCCTGCACCGTACCCTGGAGAGTGCTGGCCTTGGCGTAGTTCACGTCGACGATCTGCGTGACGAGCGGCTCGAGCGACTGATTCGACGCGAGATTGCGATAGCTGTCGACCGTGATGATGCCGCTCGCATCCTCCGTCGCTGCGAGGCCCTGGGCCTGCAGGATGGCCTGGAGTGCGACGTCCCACGGCTTGTCGTTGATGTCAGCGGTAACCGTACCCGACACGTCCTTGCCAACGACGATCGTCCGATTCGAGAACGCCGCGAAAGCGGCGATCACGTCCCGGATGTCCGTACCGTCGTAGTTGACCGTGATGCGCGGCTTCTGCTGCTGGCGCCGGACGGCCACCGACGTGCTCGTGGCTTCCATGCGCTCCGAACCCATCTGCATCTTCTGGTTGTCACCGCCCTTCGTGATACGCGAGTTGTCGACAACCTGCACTGGCGGCACGATTTCGGCCTGCGAGCCGGCGTCAGCGCGGTAGGTTGCCGTCGGCGTGGCGAGGCTGCCCGCCGACACCGTACGCTGCTGGGGCTGCGACACCGGAGCGGCAACGGGCGCTACTGGAAGTGCTGTCGTGGAAGCGCCAGCATAGGAAGGCGACGCCCCTGACTCCCAGCGGGCGAACGCGATCGCGGGCGCGGCCAGCGCGATACGCACACTCGCGCCATCGCGGGTCACCGCATATTCGTGGCTCGCGTCGAGATCGATGACCACACGCACTGTATCCGTCCGATACTGCGCCAGGCGGACGCCGCGCACGGGGCCTCGGGCCCGGCCATCGTACGCACCGCGAAGCGACAGACTGGCGCCGCCGAGGTCGACGACGAGACGCGACGGCCCCTCGAGAGTGAAGTGATTGACGCTCACGCCTGAGTCGAGCGCAATCACGATCTCGGCACCCGCAGCCGCCGGGGCCACGGCGATGCCGGAGACCCGGCCGCGAACCGGCGCGTCAGGATCGACGGTCGCAAGCGCGAAGGTGAGAGCAGCAGAGCGTGAAGCCGGCACATGCGCGCCCAAGCCTCCACCCAAGAGCACATGCGCACACGCTGCGGCCATTACCGCAGCTGCTGTCGATCCCATCATGGGTTCCTCACTTTGGTCGTGTCACCGGCCATTGCCAGCGTCTCCTGCCGATTGAATCCGAATTCCTCGATCGTGAACTGCACCGTGCGCTGCCTGATGCCCGACACGCGCAGTCGGCCGAGCTGCTGCCCGACGCGAATGCGGTACTGCTGTTTCGAATAGCTGTCGCGCAGGATTGCGACGGAGTTGTTCCCTGCCGGATCGAAGGCCACGGCGGTGAGGCGCAGATCACTGAGAAGCGGGCGCACGTCGCTCGAACTCATCAGCGACTTGTAAGGATCGCGGCGGCCGGAGCGATCGTAGTCGAACACTTCGCGATTGATGGTGATTTCGACCGGATTGGCACTACTGCTCATCCCGCGCGCAGCGGCAGCTGCATTGCGCGCCACCGTCGTGGCCGGAACTTTCGCCTGTGCTGTTGCCGCGGTTCCGGCGGCCACCGTGCCCGCAGCCTCCGCTGAAACAGTGCCCGCCCTGGGGGGCTGTGCGATGGCGGTGCCCACGACACCGGCGACCGCAATCACGAGTGTCAGGATTCGGCGATTCATGAGGAACGCTCCGGCGTAGCAGGCTTCGGCGGCGCTGTGCGCTCGACGTAGGTCTGCAGCGTGATGGTGGACGCGATGGACGACTTGTCGGCGGTCGTGACGTTGGTGCGCGTGGCACCGCGGACCGGATTGCTGCCGATGATCGAGAAGTTCACCGGAGCCACGATACGGGGCAGCGAGCCGACGTTGGCGAGGAACTCGCCGAACTGGTGGTAGCCGCCGATGATGGTGACGGTGTAGCGATACGTGTCGAACCGTTCGCCCGGAATCACCGGCTCCGGCGTCACGCCACCGACGTCGAGGCCCGCACGTCGTGCGGCCGTCGAGACTTCCTCGAGCAGAGCCGGGACTTCATTGCCCGTCGGCACCAGCCGTCGCATCGCCGACAGTGCGGTACGGTTTGCGGCCGCCTGTGCACGCAGCGTCTCGATATTGCCGGAGGCAGACTCGCGAGCCGCCGCGCGATTGCTCTCCTCGAGGGTGGTGGCGCGCTCGGCATTTGCCAGGAGCTGCTCCTGCCGCGCCGCATATGGATACACGTAGTACGCGACAGCGAGGGCGATGGCGGCGAAGCCGATCACCAACTTGATCTGGTCGCGCTGGGATGTTGGAAAAAGTGCCATGATGATCCTCGACTAGCGGACCGGGACGACGAGCGGAGAAGTCCGCAGAACGCCGGGAGCGGGTACTTCGTACTGTGCTGTCAACTCGAACTGGGTCACGTCCTTTCCTTCGAGCACCACGATCTCCGACTTCGTCAGCGAGACCTTGTGGATGAACGACGAGCTCTCGAGCTGGCGCATGAACATCGTGAGCGCCTGGATGTCGACCGTCTGCCCGACGAGGCGGAAGGCGAGCTCCGGGTGGACTTCGATCGAGTCCGGCGCGACCTTGGCCTTCTTCGCGGCCGCCGCGGCGCTTGCCTTCGCCGGCTTCTGCTTGGTCACGGCCTCGGTGACGACACCCGGGGGCAGCGGCGCCTTGCTCGTCTGCTCGAGAATGGTGAGCCACGTGTACGCCGGAAGCGCCCGGCTCACTTCGTCGAGGATGTGTGCCCAGTTGAATCGGTTGTCGTCGATCGTGCGGATGATCTGCAGCTGCCGATACACGGAATCGCGCTCCGCAGACAGCTTGCTGCGCGCGGAGAGCACCTTCGCATACCGCGCAGAATCGCGTACGGCGGCCTCGACCTTCGTGTCGATCTCGCTCGCGCGCGCCTGCTGGCTCGTGAACAGAATTCCGACGGACGCGACCGCCAGAACCACGGCCCCGGACGCGCCGACGAGCCATGGATCGCGAACGCGATCGGCGATGGCGGCGCCCGCGCCGGCGAAACTGAAGCTCGTGCCTCGCGACTTCTTCTGCGCGCCTGGGAGCAGATTGACTTGAATCAGCATTTCAGTTCTCCTCAGGCTGCGCGGAGGGCGAGGCCCACCGGCAGCATCAGCAGCGGTGCGACTTCGTCAGTGGACATGAACTCGAGTGCACCTTCGCGCACGTTGACGCGCGCCAGCGCATTGGCCGGCTGCACCGGGATGCGCAGGCGCTCGCCCAGCCATGCAAGCAGACCCGGGACGCGCGAACCGCCGCCGCAGGCGTACACGGCGCGCACCTGGCCGAAGCTGCGGGTCGAGGTAGCCAGGAACGTGGCAGCGCGCTCGACGCCGATCGCGATCTCCTCGCCGCGCATCGCGACGGCACTGTCGATCGCCGGGTGACGGTCGAACCCACGAAGCATCTCTTCCGCTTCTTCCGCGCCGAGGCCACCCTCGCGCTGCAGATCCTCACGGAAGCGGCGCGTGCCGATCGTGAGGTCGCGCGTCAGGATCGGGATGCCGTCATCGAGGATGTTGAGGTTCGTGATCTCGTTGCCGATGTTGATCAACGCGACCGTGCCGTGCATCGCATCGGGATGGTTCGTCTCGAAGGCATTGTGCAACGCGAATGCGTCGACGTCGATGATCGCGGCATTCGCGCCACCTTCATCGAGCAGATGCCGCTTCGCCTCGACCAGGTCGCGCTTCGCCGCCACCAGCAGCACGCTCATCTCGAGGCCATCGCCGTCGGGATCCAGGATCTGGAAATCGAGTTCGACGCTTTCCATGTCGAACGGAACGTGCTGCTCGGCTTCCCACCGCATGAGTTCACGCGCCTGTGCTTCCTTCACGCGTTCGATCGAGATCTTCTTGACGATCACGTCGCGGCCACCCACTGCGGAGACGAGCTGCTTCGTCTTGACGCCGGTGGCTTCGATGGTCTGCCGAATGGCCTCGGCTACCATGCCGTGATCCATCACTTCACCCTCTACGATCGCGGTATCGTTGAGCGGAGTGATGACGACCTTGATCAGTTCCGGCGTGCCAGTGGAGTGGTCCATGACCACTGCCTTGACGAGACCGGAACCGACGTCGAGTCCGATGGTGATCTTCTTTCGCCCGAACAACTGCATGGCTGTGTGGGTTGCGCGTGTGGTGGTCGCCGATGTGCCTGGTGCGCTTGCGAGACGCATAGGTTGTGACACTTTGACCTGTCCGAATCGGACTGTTCACCCCTCATACGACCCGTCACCACTTGAGTAACGCTGTTCATAGGGGGGCCAACCGGTACGAATACCGACTTCGTGATAGTGTCGGCCGCTTGCCGGAAATCGTTAATCGTCACGTTGCCGGGCGGATCGTCACACCACGGGCAGCAACCTTTTCGCAGTGAGGATCTATCGGGGGATCCAGTGGCCGAATGGCGCCCGACCCGGTCGCGACACCGCCGCCATCGCGCGTCGCATCGTGCACGGGGAGTAACGCACGCGCGTTCCTGGTCCAAGACGCGATGATCCTGCCCCGCGACCGCCGACGATCACGGCACCCAGTACGTCGAGCGAGCCACCCACTACGTCGAGTGCGCCGCGCACGACCAGCAACCCACGAACGACGAGCTTTCCGCGCACTACGAGATCGCCGTCGACGAGCAGCAGACCGTCATGCGTGGATGTTGCGTCAAGCACGACGGCGGACGAGACCACGGTGTCGTTGCCGACAACACGTATGCTGTGCCATGCCGCCGAGGCGACGAGTGGCGCGCCGGCAGCGACGTGTCGAACCTCGCTGGTGCGCGCGCTGGATTCATTCCACGCAGTGCCGAATGCGGTCTGGTCGGCCATGTTCAGCGGCGATCCCAAGCCCGGCGCGACCACGGTCGCGCTTCCACTGAGACTTGCCCCCATATCGACGCTGACGGCCCCACCATGCACAGCGGTGATGGAGAGCGTATCGCGAGTCGAACCGCAGCCGTCGACGGCTGACACGGCGTCGCGGCCATCCACTTCCGCCCCTGTATCGATGGCGAGCGCGCCAATGCTCGTGACGGCGCCGCGGACAGGGAACGTCGGCCCGTGCAACGCGAGCGCGCGCACGATGCGACGACTTGCGGTGTCGGACGCGCCGCTGACTTTGCTGGTGGCGTGCGCCATCGCGACCAGGGCAAGCGGTGCCGTCCGGACCAGTGCGACCGAGACAACGGCTCCATCGCCGGTCACCACCGACTGTGCCCACCGCTCACCGATTGCCCGCGCGGCGAACAAGCCCGGCTGCCAGGCGGAAACGACCATCGAAAGCGCCTCGTCCGCGGCGTGTGTCGCCCGTTCGCCGTTCCACGCGAGGCGCGCTGCCCGGGTCGCTCGCCACGCGCCGAACTGCGTGGCTGCCGATAGTGACGCCACCAGCAGCAGCGAGAGCAACACCATGGGGAGCAGGAAGCCTCGACGCGGCCTCCGGGGCCGTCGTGACGCCGGGTCAGGGCTCATGATGGCCCCGGAGTGCAATCTCCACATGCGTGGATTCTGGACGGGCACCGGATTCACCCCGTACCGCTCGCAGGCCAACGTGCATCGCGACGGCGCCGGCCCCTCCGCTCGCCAGCCGGCTCCCCGCCTCGTCGCTTACCGAGAAAGAAACCCCGCCAGCTGCAGCACTTAAAAGCGGGCCTACGACGGGCTGGATCACGGTCCATGTTCCCCCGTCCCGACTGCGCCTGCCGAGGTACCAGAAACCGTCGGAGGAGCGATAGAGCGCGTATCGCGTGCGGCGCAGCACCCGTACCGGCGTTCCCTCTTCCACTTGCCGCGACAGGCTGTCACGAAGGACCAGTGTGACGCCCAGTCCTGTCGAGCCCTGGAGTGGCGACACGGCGCACGTGCTCGCGGGAGTCACCCTGTCCAGCGTATGTCTGACGAGAGCGGCGGGTGCTGAAGGCTCCGGCGCGAGTTGCCACGCGGTGACGTCGTCCAATGTTTCCGGGCTCGCGATCCAGGCCGTACCTGCCGGATCGTCGCGCTGTGCAGGCAGCAGGTGTATGGCTCGGAGGGTCCCTCGTGTGCCGCAGGCGATGCCGGCGCCGACGAGCACGTCGAAGTCGAAGCTCGTGTCGGTCCAGGCTACCAGGTCGACACTCCGAAGTGGCCGCAGTTCGGCGGCGAGTACCAACGCCGCATGACGCAGTTCGCGGCTGGTCCGCTCTCGCGCGTCCGAACCACGCGCCTGGCGGTGCGCACCGAGCAACAACGCCACGGCGAGCGTGCCGATGATTGCGAGCAGCGGCAGCGTG
>DASQZA010000407.1:0-21772 GCA_035638935.1 Gemmatimonas sp.
GGCGGGCGCAGTCGTACGCGACTTGGGCAAGCTGCCGTACATCCGCATGGAACAGACCGCGACTGAACAGACGCAACCGTGGCTCTCGTCCATCGCGGTCGTCGCAGCCGGCGCGGATCGGTTGTACTACGGGTTCGGCGATCGTTACGCCATCCACGTGTACTCGCACGCAGGCGAATTGCAGTCGATCGTGCGACGCGCATGGACACCGATTCCGGTCACTGCCGCCGACTGGGAAGACTGGGTCGTGAAGTGGTCCGAGCTCTGGATCAAGGTTACCGGCGACTCCGCGAAGAAGGAGATGCAGGAGCTCCGCGATTCTCCGTACGCGTTCACGATGCCCGCATTCTCGCAGTTCATACCCGATCGCGTCGGCCGGCTATGGGTGCGCGAAGCACACTATCAGGATGCGATCGCCGCCGGTTCACTCACCGATCCACCCGCTGTCCCAAGCAAGTGGTCGGTGTTCGACGCACGCGGTGCATGGCTCGGCGACGTCACAATGCCGAAAGATTTTCAGCCGTACGACATCGGCGGCGACTACGTGCTTGGCAAGCTGTACCGCGACGGGAAATCAACGGTCGTGATGTACCGACTGCTCCGATCCTGATCAGCCGCTACGCGCGCTTCTCCATCGCGTCCCGCACATCGAGCAGGATCTCGAAGTACAACTGCTCGCGGCGATAGGCGAAGTCGAGCTGCGCCAAGGCACTCGGATCCGCCGTCTCCTTCGCGCGCTCGAAAGCTTCGCGGTACATCTCTTCGAGGTTGGTGAGGATGCGTTCGCGGGAACGGGACATGAACAAGCCCTCGAGGGCAGAAGGTGTGAGGCGTGGTGGCAGGTCGGCGTCGGTCGCCGTGCTTTCTTCCTGATCGAAGAGGCGCGTGACCCGCTGCAGGAGAAACCGGCGCGCCTTGTCGGGAACGTTCACGGGAAGATCGGAGGCAGAAGTGAAACGGTCGGAGATCTTCGCGCGTGACGGGTACCGGTGCGTGTACTGCGGGGAGGTGTTCGATGCGACCGACCTGAGCATCGACCATGTCCAGCCCCGGATCCGCGGTGGAGACGGGTCCGAGGGCAACGTAGTGACGGCCTGCAGCCCCTGCAACACGGCCAAGGCCTCGCGCTCGCTTCCACAGTTTCTGATGGAGTTCCCCGAGGCGCGGAGGAACTTTTTCCAGTTGGCGCGATATGTATGGCCACGACACTTGATCGCGGTGGCCGAGGAGCTTGCGCGCCGGGGCGCGGTACGCGCTCCTACGGATTTCGTGGAGGGGGTCCGGCGGCTGCGCAGTTCCGAGGCCATTGCGAGTTTCATGCGGGAGCACGACAAGTTGTACGAGAGGCAGCAGGACAGCTGAAGGGGAGTAGCTACGCAGGCCACATCTGGGCCTGCGCGGTCGGATCGTCAAGACTGCGGGCTTCGGCCTGCACGGTCCGAGTCGGGTTCCAGCGAACCAGGCGAGACCTTCGCACATTGCGTTACCGGGGCCACGGCCGACTGGTATGCGCGATGAGCGATCGTCTCGCCCTTTTTGTGTGCAGTACTCTTTCACTCCATCCGGAACGACGTCATATGAACAACATAAAGGTATTCGTGCTCATGGCCGGCCTCACGGGGCTCGTCGTGGCTCTGGGACAGGTCATCGGCGGTGGAACCGGTGCCATCATGGCGCTGGTGCTCTCGGCCGGCATGAACCTGTTCATGTACTGGAACTCGTCCGCCATGGTGCTCAAGTCGTACGGCGCCAAGGTGGTGACTGCCGCCGAGGCGCCGGAGCTGTATGCCACGGTCGACCGGCTTCGCCAACGAGCTGGTCTGCCGATGCCGACACTCGCCATTGCGCCACACGAGCAGCCGAACGCATTTGCGACCGGGCGAAATCCCGAGAACGCCGTGGTCTGCGTGACGGATGGCATTCTCAAGCTCATCAGCAAGGAGGAGCTCGAAGGCGTGCTCGCGCACGAGCTGGCGCACATCAAGAACCACGACATGCTGCTGCAGACGATCGCGGCCACCATGGCAGGTGCGATCAGCAACCTGGCGCAGTTCGCGTTTTTCTTCGGTGGCAGCGACGACGATGGTGAAAGCACGAACCCGATCGCACTGATCGGAATGCTCGTCATCGGACCGATCGCGGCGATGATCATCCAGATGGCGATCAGCCGTCAGCGCGAATTCAAGGCGGACAGGGTGGGTGCCGAGATCAGCGGGAAGCCGCTGTCGCTGGCAGGGGCCTTGATCAAGCTCGAGAACGGTGCGCGCCGCATTCCGATGCACGTGAGTCCCAGTGCGGCACCGCTCGCCATCGTGAACCCGCTCGCCGCGTTCAGCATGAAGGGCGTGAGCCGGATGTTCGCGACGCATCCGCCGACGGAGGAGCGAGTCGCCGCGCTCGAGGCGATCGCTACGGAAATGCCGGCGGCTATGCCCTCCGCTCGCTAGTCGTCGTCGCTGTCGTCCGCGGCTGCATCGCCACCAATTTGCAACCGATGAAATACATTGTCGTCGAGCGTCTGACCGCCTTTCAGATGCTCGACGACGATGCGTTCCATCAGTGCCGGCGTGACGCCCTGATACCACACCCCGTCAGGGTACACGCAGACGATCGGCCCGCCGGCGCAGACGCCCAGACAGGGGGCTTCGCTGCGCTTCACGCGACGTGAGCCGAAGAGCAGATCCTCGCGCTTGAGTGCCGCCGCCAGCGCTGCATAGGTCGCGCGTCCACCGCGGCCCTCCGAGCAGTAGGTCCCGGTGCACACGAGCACGTGTCGGGAATACTTCTCCATCAGCGGCAACGGCTTCAGGGGTCACTCCGGAGTGCGGGGCTTCTCGACAGGCTTCTCATTGGCGTTTTCGCGAATCCGCCGGGCAGCGCGTTCGCGAACCAGGAGATACATGCCGCGCATCGCGAGAATGGTTCCCAGCAACGACACGGCGATGCCCCGCGGTCCGAGCCCCTGCAGCCAGCGCGCCGCAACTGCGCTCAGGAGAAAACCAATGCCCGCGAGCGCCAACCCTTGCAGCTGCGCCCGATGCCAGCGTGCACTCCCACGGTGCAGGATGGCCGTACCAAGCAGCCACGCGCCGCCCGTGCCGACGAGTGCCGATGCCACGGTGTCGCGATCGAAGTGCATGGTGACCTGGGGCATCCGGTGGGCGAACGGTCCCGAAAGCTACCACGCTCTCGCGGCGAGCGGCGAACTCCACTAGCCTCCACACATGACCCAATCCGCACTTCCCGGACTTCCAGATCCGGCCATTGTCTCCAAGGGATACGCGCACCCCGAACGCCTGGTCTCGACCGATTGGCTCGCGGCGCACCTGCACCACCCATCGTTGCGTTTGCTCGAGTGCAACGAGGATGTCCTGTTGTACGATGTCGAGCATATCCCCGGTGCAGCGAAACTCGACTGGCACATCGACCTCAACGATGCGGTCGAACGCGACTACATCACGCGCGATGCATTCCAGACGCTGCTGCGCGCTCGCGGCATCGACAACAGCACCACGGTCGTCTTCTACGGCGACAAGAACAACTGGTGGGCCACGTATGCTTTCTGGACCTTTCGGCTATTTGGGTTCGACAACGCGGTCGTGCTCGATGGAGGCCGCGCGAAGTGGCTCGCCGAAGGACGCGAAACGACGACGAGAGTACCGAAATTCGCCCCATCCGCATACGACGCAGGCGAGCGCGACGATCGGACGATCCGCGCATTCCTGGCTGACACGCGCACGCATCTCGACACGGGCGCACCGATGATCGACGTGCGCTCTCCCGCCGAATACACCGGCGCCAAGACGCACATGGCGGACTACCCGCAGGAGGGGACATTGCGGGGCGGCCATATCCCCGGTGCCCGAAATGTACCGTGGGCGCGCGCAGCCGATTCCGATGGCACCTTCAAGTCGGCAAGCGATCTTCGCGCGATCTACGAGACGGAAACAGGACTCACGCCGTCGGACGACGTGATTACCTACTGCCGCATCGGTGAACGGTCGTCACACACCTGGTTCGTGCTCACGTATCTCCTGGGCTACACGTCGGTGCGCAACTACGACGGCTCATGGACGGAATGGGGCAACGCCGTCCGCACACCAATCCACAGGGGATCAGCACCATGAGTGACGCAGGCAACGCATCGACGAAGGCGACAGCACCGAATGCGGGTCCGACGACTGCCCCGGCAGCGGGCAAGCCACCCGCGCACGTGCAGATCACATGGGCCGGCGGGCATCGGTTCGACGGCAAGCGACAGGGCGACTTCCCGTCGGTGCGCATCGACGCGAGCGGGAAGACGGGCCCATCCCCGGTGGATGCGCTGCTGCTGGCCCTCGCCAGCTGCACGGCGGTGGACGTGGTGGACATACTTGAAAAGCGCCGCACACCCGTCTCGGCGCTCGACGTCAAGGTGACGGGTGAACGTTTCAACGGGGTACCGGGGCGCATCACGCGCATCGACCTTACCTACATCGTCGACGGCGAGGGCATCGAGCGCACACACGCCGAGCGTGCGATCGAACTCGCGGTGACGAAGTACTGCTCGGTGCGCGACTCGCTCGACAAGAGCATGCCGGTGGAGTGGACGCTGGTGCTGAACGGTGCGTGACGGCTGACCGTTGCTTGTTCAGCTTGGAACTGCAGTAAACGGATAGAAACAGATCACACCTGAAAAGAAACGGATCTGAACGGTGAGCGCGACGTACTCTCGTCACTCGCCGTACAGATCCGTTTTGTTTTTTTGGTTTCCGTTTATATCCGCTTTCCTGCAGTTCAGAGCGGCATGAACCGACGCCAGCGCTACTTCTCCGTCACGGCGCGCGTGATCCACGCAATCGCGCGGGGGTCCTGTGAGCGCGCGAGCCAGAACACTGCAGTCTTGCGCAGTTCGCGGTCCGGCAGCGTCTCCGCCATCTTCAGGAGATTCGGTACGGCTTCCTCGGCCGGCCGGCGAGACAGTGCGTGGATCGCCTGCTTGCGTACTTCACGGTCGCCGGGCTCGTAGGCGATCGAGTCGAGGCGCGCTGCGACCCTGTCGCCTGCGACTTCGCCGAGCCAGCCCATGGCTGACGAGCGCAAACCCGATGGCCGCTTGCCGTCGCCGACGATGCGCAGCAATGCCGATGCAGCGTCGGTGCTGTCGGCGAGCGTGGCCGACGAGAGTGCGTTGTTGGCCACACCGTCGCGTGCCGTCCCGGCCACCGACAGCAGCCACGCCGCGGCGTCGGCGGCTGGTACCGTACCCAGATCGGTGATGCCCGTGTCAGCCTTCCACCGGCCGCCCACATACGTGCGAATCTGTCGGGTCTCACCACCATCGCGCACCACCACCACGCGCACCGGACCGGGCTGGCACGTCACCTCGACATCGCGGTTGTTGCTGCCGTTCGAGTTGTAGAACGTGCCCGTCATCATGCTCGTGTTGCCGCTGCGCAGACGGTACCAGCTCATTCCGTCGCCGCACACACCCGCGCGTGCGGCGAATACCATACGCACCGTGCCGGTCGTCACGCGCTCGACGCGTGATGCGACGCTTCCTCCTGTGCCCTGCCCCACCACGCCCTGCACGGGCACGGTGAGGAGTGCCATCGGAACGACTACCCGTGCCGCCAGCCCAGCGGCCAGCACCAGGCGTTTCATCGCGCCACGATCTCCTGCAGCAACGCCACGGCACGCGGGTCGTTGATGCGATACAGACGGCTCACGGCCTGACTGCGAAGTTCCGGCGTTTTCTCGTTGCGCGCAATGTCGAGGATCTTGTCGGTGCCCGCGCCATCCTTCAGGCTCGAGAGGATATCGATCGTCTGCTTGCGGATCTCGAGGTCGTTCGTGGAACGATCGTAGATACTGGCGAACTGCGCAGCCGTGGCCCCGCCTGACTGTAGCGAGCCCAGTGCCTGGCGGCGCGTTTCCATGCTCTCCCGCGAGTTTTGCACGACGTTCACCAGGAAGGTGCGCGACTCGTCCGTCTTCTTCGTTGCGATCGACTGCAGCACCATGGCGCGGAACCGCGGCTCGTCGGCCTTGCCGTAGACGTCCTTGAGATACGACATCGCATCATCGGACGTGCGCCCTTCCCCTGACATGTACCACCGGAGCGACTCGGAGCGCAGCTCCGTCGGCGCATTTGCGTCGCTGGCGATCTCGCGCAGAGTCGCGGTTGCACGCGGCGACTTGGAGCGCGACAGCGCGTACACCGCACGCTTGCGCATCTCGAGGTCCGAGCCGCTCTTCGCCAGCTCGACGAGCATGCTCACCGACTCCTCGCTCGGCACATTCGCCATCCAGTACACTGCCTGCTCACGCACGTCCTTGTCCGGATCGCTCTTCGCCACGTTCATGAGGACACGCGGCGCGTCCGGGGCCTTCGTGCGGGCGTACAGCCACACTGCATTGCGGCGGAGCGCCTGCGTGCACGGCTCGCGCCGAGCCAGTGTCTTCTTGAGCACCGGGATGAACTGCGCGGTATCCGTCCGTGAGAGTGCATTCAGTGCTGCGATGCGCTCGTCATCCGAATCCTTCACGCAACCGGGCGTCGACGTCTGGCCGACTCGGCCGATCAACTCACTCATCACCTGCCGGTCACCGCGTTGCGCGAGTACACCGTCGATGCGTGTGACGAGCACGTTGGCGTCGCCAGCCGTGGCGGCCTTCGGGAACTGCTTCTGCTGCCAGGCCAATGCTTCCTTCGCCGCGCGCAGATTCGCTTCTCCACCGAGGCGCTGCAACGCGAACGCTTCCCAGTACGGTGCGTCGGCTGTGTACGTCGACTTGGGATACTGATCGCGAATGCGCCGGAACAAGTCTGCCGCCTTGCGGTACGAATCGCTCGCCAATGCCTTGCGTGCTTCGCGGTAGAGCGAGTCTGCCGGGTCGTCCGTGGCCCACGATTCGGGCGGACGCCGGCTGATGCGCGAGTCGTCGAACATCGGACCCTGCCACCCGTTGGGCGGCTGCGCAAAGTCGAAGTTGAAGTCGAATGCGCCCGGCGGAAACGGTGCCATCGGTGCCATCGGTGCCATCGGTGCCATGGGCGCGATCGCGGCGAACGAGTAGTCGAAATCACGATACGTGTCCATCGCTATCGAGCCGGCGACCATGACGCGCTCGCTGGTGAGTTCGCTCAGCCGGCCCGTCAAGGCGGACATGTCGAATGCGCTTACGGCGTGCGCTTCGGCTGCCCGCGAGAGGGCTTCGTGATCGATCCACCCGCGCGCGACGGGCGCGCGCACGGGTCGCGGAGTTGGAGTCGGAGCGGGCGCCGGACGTGGCGCAGGCGCGGGCCGCACCGGTGTCTGCGCGCCGAGGAACTCCGGCGTCCAGATTGCGGGCAGGACGGCGGCTGCCGCGAGCAGGAACGGGAGGGAGCGGGTGACGAACTTCATTCGGCGATTCCTCGGAGGGACGACTCGTCCGTATAGCGCGACGCCGTCACGACGGCACGAACACGCGGGAGCAGGTTGGTTTCACGCATCGTTTCACTTGGTGCGCGCCGGGCTTCCGGCGCAGTCGTGCTGCGCGCCTGAACGATCTGGACCAGCACCAGCTCGAGGTCGTTCAGGAGACGCCTGGTTCGATCGTCGCGCAGCTGTGGCTCGTCGAGCAGCAGTCGCGTGGTGCCGAGCAGTTCACGCGCCCATCCACTGACGTCACCGGCCAGCCCTGCGTCGAGCTTTTCATCGCGGACCGTGACGAGCAGCGCCACGCTGTGTGCGAGATGTTCTTCCATCGCGAGCACGGCGGGGTCGCTTGCCCTCGATGCGAGCGCCGCGGCCGTCGAGCCAGCAGTAGTACCCGAAGCTGCGGCAACTGCGTTCGTGCCGTCGTTGCTGTTCGAGTTCACGTCGGCGCCGTTTCGACCGATGCCGATGCCGACGAGCAGCGTGGCGGCGATCGCCAGTATGCCCGCGATCGCCGTCCTCACCTTCGGCGTGCTGCGTGCCCGCTGCACCGGCAGCACGCCGACATCGCGCGCTCCCGAAGACTCCGCGGCGACGTGCGAAGAAGCAGCGGCGCGCTGCTGACGAATGCGCGACCACATCATCTCACGCGGAATCGTCTCGCTCTCGACCGTCATCGCGTCGTGTACGAGCGCCAACATCCAGGGATCGAGTGGCGCCGAATCCTGTTGCATGGGTGCTGGCATGCCAACTGGCATGCCAGCACCCATCTCGTCCGGTTTCCCGCTTTTTCCACCGTCTCTCATGCCAACTCCTTTCTTGCAAATGGCGCCAGGGCCACGCGAAGCTTCTCTCGAGCACGGAAGAGCTGCGATTTGCTCGTGCCCACGGCGACACCCATCGCGGCGCTGATCTCTTCGTGCGTGTATCCCTCGACATCGTGCATCACGAACACGGTTCGCGTTCCCATCGGTAGCGCATCGATTGCCCGCTTCATGCAGTCCCGAAGATCGGGTTCTGCGTGCTGCTGCCAGCGACCGACGATCGCCGCCTCTTCCATCGGCGCTGCGTACGCTTCGCGGCGCTTGAGCGTACGCAATCCGTTCAGCGTGATCGAAACGGCGATCGCATGCAGCCAGCTGGACAGCGCCGAGTCCCCACGGAACTGCGCGATCCGCGCGAATGCACGAATGAACGTGTCCTGCGTCCACTCCTGCGCCAGATCTGCGCGCCCACTCATCCGCAGGATGAGGCGGTACACACGATCGACGTGGCGGGTGTAGAACTCGCGTTCCGCGTGTCCACGTTCGGCCGTCTCGTCGGTCGCCTGTAATCGAGCAATCAGTTCCGCGTCAGTCACGAACCGGAGTTCGTGCTCGGGAACCGTCGCCACCAGCCGGTTGCCGCAGGGTGCGCATGCATGTGCACGAGGGAGACAGCGGGACCTCCGAAAGGGTTGCAAGGAGGAGGGGCGTTGCTTGGGGCAGCTGGACGTCCGGCCGGTGAAAGCAGCGCGGGCGTTTGTGCGCGCAGCGAGATCACCCGAGATCGGCTGCCAGTCATGGCTGAGAGCGATAGCTGCCAGTGGCGGTACGGAAGCTTTCAGGTATAGCTCTTAGCTATCGCAAGAGCTCGTAGCTGGAGGCAGCGCTGTCGCGAATCGGAGTCGAGCGCCGAAGCTGCGCTCGCGGCCCGAGTGTGATGCGATGTGAGCCTGCGTGGTGTTGGGACACGCGTACATCGCCATTGTCACACGCCTGACCCCATTGTTCTCCTCTAGGCGGTTACTGGCAGCTATCGCTCTGGCTAGCAGCTATAGCTGGACGCTTCTGTGCCGCCGCTGGAGGCTATCGCTCTCAGCCATGACTGGCAGCCGATCTCGGGTGATCTCGCTGCGCGCACAAACGCCCACGCCCACATGCAGTCCCAAAAGCCAGCCGCTCATTGCCGTCCGCCCGGCCAGGCAGAATGCTATTCCCTCACCCGAACCGCTTCCATCTCTCTCTGCCCACCGGCCGCCAGCCCCCGGCTCCCCTGATCGCTCAACACTTTCGTGATGAACCGCTGCCCTTCGCCGATCCGTTCGACTTCGAGACCGATGCTGTCCACGGCGTTGGAGACCTGGTCGAGCCGGTCGCGCACATCCTGCGGGACCGGCGCGATGACCGTGGCTCCGCGGCGCCACATGCGGCGGGAGTAGGCGATGATGAACGGGAAGAAGCATGCGAACGAGAAGAACAGCGACATTCCCACGATCGCTTCATAGTCCGTCGTCTCCGGTAGCTCGGGTTCGCGCACGATCGCACCGGGGATCGCGGCCGCCTGGGCGACCGTAGCGTCGGCAGCCGCGATCTGTGCGTCGACGGCAGAGATGCGTGCGTCGATCTCCTTGATGCGCGCGAGCGTGCCCTCGGAAATCGGGCCGGCGTTCTCACGGTCGGACTCACGCATGAGTTCCGCGCGCTTTTCCTCGAGCCCTTCGAGCTGGTCTCCAAGCACTTCCCGTTGGCTCCGCGCGGCGCGGTACACATCGGCCGGGCCGGCCCCGCTCGGCGCCTGAATCTGCAAATTCGTGACAGCTGGAGGAGGCGGGGGAGCAGGCGCGAGGACGGGAGCAGGCACGGACGACGGAGACTGCATACGGATTCCGGAAAGAGTCTGAGCGCCGACCTGGCAGCCCGAGCGGGCGGCGCTCGCTGAAAAGTACGCGGATGACCGTGCCGCCGTTTCACTTCATCCCGCTTGTACACGCACCAGTGCTACCGTCCCTCACCCCTCGCCAGCGAAGCCCGTGCACGCTATGGTCTCCGCCATGAGCACACGCCGATACGCGCTTCGACTTCTTCCACTGGCAGGGCTCGTTTCGCTGCTGGCTGGATGCCGCGCACAGCCCTCCGCCGCTCGCGTCGCGTCGTCCGCTGCAGCGGCCGAACCGTTCGTATCGCTCCCAAATGCGCTGCACGGTGCGCGACTGCCCGACCAGATCGCCGACAGCACTTTCTGGCGCATGGTGCGCGAGTTCTCGGAGCCCGGCGGCTACTTCCAATCGGAGAACTTCGTCTCGAACGAAATGGGGCTGCAGGAAGTGGTGTCGCGCCTGCGTCCGTCGATTGCGCCAGGGAGTGTCTACCTCGGCGTCGGGCCGGAGCAGAACTTCACCTACTTCGCATCACTCAAGCCGCGCATTGCGTTCATCGTCGACATCCGGCGCCAGAATCTGCTGCAGCATCTGTGGTACAAGGCCGTGTTCGAACTCTCGCCGACGCGCGCCGAGTTCCTGTCGCGACTCTTTGCACGGCCGATCGCGAAGGAGGCATTCGCGACGCTCGGGGCATCGCCGCCGTCGCCCGCGCTGATCGCACTGCTCGAGCGCACCGCTCCTGACTCAGTGCTCTTCAATCGCACGTTCACCGACGTACGACGCCAGCTGCTCACGGTGCACGGCTTCAAGCTCGACTCGAGCGACCTTGCGACACTGGCGTACGTCGACAGTGTGTTCTACTTCTCGGGGCCGTCACTCAACTACTCGTCGGGGTCGAACAACTACAGCGGCGCGGGCAGCGGCCGTCGCATGCCGACGTTCTCGCTCATCGCCACCACGACCGACGAGAACGGCAACAACATCGGTTTTCTCGGAAGCGACAGCGCGTATCGCTACGTGCGCGACATGCAGCGGCGCAACCTGATCATCCCGGTCACCGGCAACTTCTCGGGTCCCCACGCGCTGCGACGTGTCGGCGCGTGGATGGCAGAGCGAGGTGCGCGACTCGGCACGTTTTACGTGAGCAACGTCGAGCAGTACCTCTTTCGCAGCGGCGACGACTGGCGGCGCTTCTACGAGAGTGTGGGTACCATCCCCTCGGACAGCAACAGCCGTTTCATTCGCTCGATGACGGGCGGCATGCGCGCTACCACCAACACCATGAACTACGGCCCGGTGATCGCCATGACCCAGCTCATTTCACCGGTCGGGAGTCTCGTGGAAGCGGTGCGTGCTGGGCAGATCTTTGGGTATCCGGATCTGATGAATTGGTCGAAGTAGGACTGCGCTGCGACTTGGGCGCCAGGCGCCAGGCGACAGACGCCAGCGTGAGATAATCGCCAACTGAAGGCTCGCAGCTGGCGGCCAACTGGCGCCTGAGGCCTCGCGTCTGGCGTCTGATGCAAGGCTCGCCTTGGGTCCTTGTTGCGAATTATGTTTCAATAAGAATGTCCGACCTTTCAGCCTTGGATCCTTGGACCGGCAGCCTTGCTGCCGTAGCGCTGGTTTCCGGGCTGCCGTTGCTCGTGACCCTGCTGATGGCGCAGCGCGAGACGTCCATCCGGAGGATCCTTCCGCAGCTCAGCGCATTCGGAGCCGGTGCCGTGTTCGCTGCCGCCGTCGGGCACATCATTCCGGAAGCGCTTGCCGCTGGAACCTCGATGCCGGTGGTCGCGCTGTGCGTCGCCGCGGGGTACGGGTTGTTCTGGGGCATCGAGCGGGGGCTCGCGGGCCACGATCATGCCCATGCGCATGGGCAGGCGCTCGGGGCGCCGTCGGCGCACGAGACCGACCGCAGCGCGGAGGAATGTGTACACCTCCATCCCACGCCCGCGAATGCGATCGCGCACAATCCCCAAGGTGTCCACGGCGCGGACTCCCACCGCTCGGCGCGGGCACTCGTTCCGATGGCGTTTCTGGGGGACGCGCTTCACAACCTCGTCGACGGCATGCTGATCGCGGCGAGTTTTCTTGCTGGCACGTCCGCCGGCCTGCTCACGCTGCTGGCGGTCGCCCTCCACGAGCTGCCGCGCGAAGTGGGGACGTTCAGCCTGTTCGTCCATGGGGGCATTCGTCCGATGCGCGCGGTGATGTACAACCTGCTGACTGCGGTCGTGGCGATGGCTGGAGCGGCGATCACACTGACCGTTGGGGCGCGGGTCACGGCCGTCGGCACGGTGCTCCTGCCCGTTGCGGCCGGGACGTACCTGTACATCGCGTACATCGTCGGGAAAGCGTCGCTGCGCGACCGGCACGCGGACCCCACGCACTGGAACCGGCTTGGCTGGTCCGGTCTCGGAGTGGCGGTGAGCATGGGGAGCGCCCTGCTCGCCTGAGCGGTCGCCACGGAACGGCTGGCCTGCGAGCCTCGTCGGCACGGGGCTGCGCACGGGATGCGTCCCGGACCTTGCTTCCGGCGCCCGGCTCTGCCATTCATTCATGCTCTTCTCGCCGCACATGCCGTTGCCCTCGGGCCGGCGCGGACGAGACCCGCGTGAGGGGACACCCCGCGAGGGACATCCATGGACGCGCCTCCGTCGGCAATGGCGGCGCACGCAGGAGTCGCTATGAAGGAAGGCATTCATCCGCCGTACCACCCGGTCGTGTTCAAGGACTCGTCGACCGGCGCGACGGTGCTGACGCGCTCGACGATGACCAGCGAGCAGAAGATCCGTCTCGACGACGGCAACGAGTACCCGCTGATCCTGCTCGAAATCACGAGCGACTCGCATCCGTTCTACACGGGCACGCAGCGCCTCATCGACACGCAGGGTCGCGTCGACAAGTTCAAGAAGCGCTACGGCCGCTAAGCCGCCGTTGGCAGGCCGACGACCGTGTGCAGCATGCCTGCACACGGTCGTTTTTCGTTTCTGCTACGGACCCTTGGCCGTCGCCAGCGTGAACACGATGTAGTCGCCTTTCTCGCGATGCGGTGCGACGTCCGCAGCCGCCAGTTCCACAACCGGAACCGCCGAAAGCACGACGAACTTCGCGTTGCGGATCCGCCGACGCGCGCGTTCGACGGTACCGAGACCATAGTCGCTGTGGAACGCACCATCCACGTGCAACACAGGTGCCCGCGTATCAGCTGTCGCTTCGGAAGCGTACGCCGTAGCGACGGCCTCGCCCATCGCTTCGTCCTTCACGCACTGCGCTTCGTAGAAGCGCTCGATCACCGCACCGGCGCCGGCATCGGCCGACGCACCCGGAACACCGGCACCATGTCCACTCATCGTCGCCGCGAACCGTTCGAAATAGGGATCGCGCGGACATTGGTGCTCGGCCGCCGTGAAGCCCCGCATCAGCGCGCTCAGGGAATCGAGATGCGCGAGCCCGCGACGGCTGACTGCACTCGCAATCGGTCGCGGCACATTCGCCGCCACGACTGGCCAGCCGCGCACACGCGCAAGTTCGACGAGCGGGCGGTAATCGGTTGCATAGCGTTCCCACGGTCGCGATGCGGCGAGAAAATCCGCTTCCGGCATCGTGCCCGCGAGATAGCGATCGAGTGTGCCCTGCACGTCCCGCTCGAACATCTCGAGCGACAGCACCACGCGCCCGCGCCGTTCACCGAGCGCCGCGAGCACCGCCAGCTCCACTCCGTGCGTGACGGGATCATCGTGTTGTTCGCCAAGAAACACGACGTCGGCGGCTGCGACCGATCGCATCATCGTCTCGAACGGCACCCAGCGCGACTCGCGGGCATCGTACACGCGCACCACACGCACGGCCCCCGTGCCCGCGTTTCCACCGAGCGCCGGCGCTGCTGTTCGGCACGCGGTGAGCGAGGACAGCGTGAGCAGCGATACCAGTCGGAGCATGGATTGAATCGCGGGCACCGGTGACCTCACACGGGAGAAATGAGTGCAGGCATGTTCAGCGTGTTACTCACCGGGTGGGGCGCTTCCCGTGAGCAGTGCGGTCACCCCGAAGACGAGCAGTGCGAAGACCAGCTCTGCGCGTACCCTCCGTGTGTCCACGAACTCTTCCCGTGCGATGCGCTGCCGGTGCCGCGCGCCGTATCCCAAAACTACGAGCGCAAGCACGATTTTCACGAGCAACAATCGGCCGTAGCTGGCCGAGAGCACGGTCGACAGTGCGGCGACTACGCCGTGCTCGGTCGGTACGGCCACCAGCCGTCGTAGCGACGACACCATACCACTGAGCAGCACGAACGGTGCGGCGATCGTGGCGACGCGACTGTATCTGGCCCACGCTTCGCCCTGGTGCTCGTGCGGCGCAAAGCGAGCGAGCAGCGCCAGGCCACCGATCCATGCGCCCACTGCTGCGACGTGCACTCCATCGACTGCACGCGAGAGCATGGGCCACGACTCGTCTGCCGCAGCGTGGCCGAGCCCGCCAACGGTCACCGAGAGCGCCGCAACAGTGAGCGCCTGCAGCGGGACGGCCCACCGAAATGCGAATGCGCCGCAGCCCACCACGGTCGCCACCAGCAGGGCGAGCCAGCCATGCCCCCAGCTCGTCCCGACGAGCAGCAGCCCGTAGGATTCGCGAGTCGCCTCGAGTTCGAGCGACAGCACCTGCGCGAGCAACAGCAGCGGCAGCGCAATGGCAACCGCCGTCCATCCATAGCGCGCGATGGCGCGTTGTGCGGCGGGCAGTGATCCGGCCAATGCGAACACCTGGCGCATCCGGAGTGTGAGGTCACCGATGACGATGGTGACGCCGAGGTACAGCAGCAGCTTGGCGAATATCGACAGCAGCGCGATCACGCCGCGTTACTTGCGGGCGGCCTGCGCACTGACGCGGAAGGCAAACTCTCCCTTGATCGCATGCCCGTCGCGCGACATGGTGCGCCACGACACGCGGTACGTGCCGGCGGGAAGTGCTTTTGGTACCCGCGCAACCACCGGCGACCCCTTTGCAGACGCCCGCGTGGCTTTCTCGAGCGGAATCTTCCCGGCCGTCGTACCCACGAGCTCGACCTTCGTGAACGGAAGCTCAGCCGCTTCCGACCACCACAGGCGAACCGCATCGGGCGACCGCGTCAACACGGTGTCCGCACTCGGGAATGACCGCACCAGCCGGAGGTGTCGCATGCTTGCGCGCAGATTCTCCGCCGGTACGAAGCCCGCAGCCGCGACGACGAGTGCCGCCATGGCAATTCGGCCCACGCGGGACGTTCCCATGCGGGGCTGTCCCATGGGGGAAACGATGGCCGATCTCGATCGAATGCGGGCGGAAATGGGCATCGACAGGGGTGCAGGGTTCGAGGAAAGCGGCAGCAGCGGTGTGCGCACAGTCTAACTACACTTCCAACTACACCACGGAGCGCCCTGCGGTCGCCCCGGTGGACTCGAAAGCGCTGGTGGCCGATCCGACCGGCCATTTTCGCATCAGCGCCGATGCCACCAGCACACCCAGGAACGCGGCCACCACCGTGTCGCTCAGGAAGTGCCCCAGCGACATGATGCGCGTCAGCGCACAGCCGGCGGCGAGCAGGTACCAGAGTGCGCGCGTTTCGGGAAACAGTCGCGAAAGCACGGCCGCCCCTGCGAACGCGACCATCACATGACTGCTCGGCATGCCAAGCCCGCGCGTCGACCACGAGTCGTCGGAAAAGGCGCGAAATACGTAGTCGAATCGCTCCGGATTCGGTCGCAATCGTCGCAGGAGCAACTTGCACAGTTCCGCCACCGCACCGGAGAGCAGCGGCGCGCCCACCAGCAGCCAACCACGACGAGGCCCGAGACCACGCACACGATCATGAAGGCCAGTGCCAACGCCGAGAACGGCCCACAGCGGCACGTATCCCATCGTGCGCAGCATACGACCCCAATCCCGATCGTTGACACGGGGGTCGCGGAGAGTGTCCCACACTAACCCATCCAGCAGGTGCGCCACCACCGCTGCGACGACGCCGATCAGCACGAATTGCCACGGGCGCATTCCCCGAGAGTAGCTGGCGGAATGGCGCGCGCCCTCGAGCGGCTGAGAGGCCGTCTTGGCAGCGGATGGCGTGATCTGCATGCTCGGCAATTAATCGGCGGCGCGGATCTGGCGACAGGATGACCGGGATGCCGGTGTCCCGCCCGGCACGGCATATTACGCCGATGGAGCGGAACACCCGACAGCGCGACGCGATCCGCCACGTGTTCGAATCGACGCCACGTCCCCTTGGCCCGGGCGAAGTCCTGGATGCCGCGCAACGCCGAGTCAGCGGTCTGGGCATGGCCACGGTGTATCGCACGATCAATGCGCTCCTCGAGGCAGAGTGGCTCGTCGCGGTCGAGCTTCCCGGTGAAGCCCCACGGTATGAGCGTGCCGGTGCCGGTCACCACCATCACTTCCGTTGCTCGGCGTGCGCCCGGGTCTTCGAGATTCCGGGGTGTCCGGGCGATCTTCGCGAACTCACGCCACCGGGATTCGAGCTCGAACGACACGACGTCACGCTCTACGGGCGCTGCGCGCGCTGTGTCGCGGCATAGGGATTTCAGGCGCAACCGCTGCACCACCTTCGGCCCATCGACGATATTGCGTCGCATGATGGCCGATCCACGATCACTCTTCACGCGGCGCGCGCGCCTTCTCGCACTGCGGGCCATGGCGTCATGCGGGCTGCTGCTTTCGGGATGCGACAGCGGGCCACTGCGCGGTGTCGCGTTGGATCCGCCCAAGGCCATTCCCATGTTCGCGTTCACGCGCGCGAACGGCGCAATGTTCGAAACGAAGCCCGCCGGCGACGGCTTGATGGTCTTCTTCTTCGGCTACACAAACTGTCCTGACGTCTGTCCGACGACGCTCGCGGACTGGAAGCGCGTGAAGGCCAGGCTCGGTGGAGATACGTCGCGCGTGCAGTTCGTGTTCGTGACTGTCGACCCCGAACGTGATACGCCGGACGTCGCGCAGAAGTATGCTGAAGGCTTTGACCGGTCGTTCATCGGCGTGTCGGGCGACTCCGCGACGACGGCTCGCATCCAGCAGGCGTTTGGCGTGGCGTCGATTCGTGACGCCACGACGGCGGATGCCGAGTACCTGGTCAGCCACTCGTCACAGTCGTTTCTGGTGAATGGCGAAGGACGGCTGGTATCGATGTACTCGTTCGGCAGCGGGTGGGACGCGCTGCTCGACGACATCAAGCGGTTGTTGTGACGCCGAGGCGCAGCCTCATGCGCAGCCTCATGCGCATGGTAAATACGGTCTTCACCCTTGCACTGCTCGCACAGCCGGGGTGTGCTGTCGGTGAGCCGTCCGAGCGCTTTCAGCCGGTGAAAGTGCGCGACGCATGGTCGCGGCCGGCCGCCATCGGTACGACGGGTGTGGCGTACGTGACGCTCGAGAACACGGACACCGCCGACGTGCACCTCACACGTGTGGTCAGCACGGTTGCTGCCCGTGCCGAACTGCACGAGTCGATGGAGCACGAGGGCATGACGCACATGGAGGCGCGCCCCGATGTGCTCGTCGCGTATGGCGCAACGGTCGCCATGCGCCCCGGCGCCCTGCACGTGATGCTGGTCGATCTCAAGCGCGCGCTTGCGGCAGGCGACACGGTGCCACTCTCGTTGCAGTTCTCAGACCGACGGGCGGTCCGCGCACTCGCCATCGTCCGCGCCAACTAGCATGGGCAGCGACGCGCGACGCGCCGGAATCGTCCTCGGCATTCTCCTGCTTGCTTCAGTGGCCGCGTGGCTGCTCTGGCCGCGGCCCGATGCCGTCATCCGCATAGCGCGTGGTGGTGCCGCCACGGTGGGAGCCGGCCCGCTGGGGCGCAGCGCGCCACTCGGTGATACGATCGCCATCGGTGGCTCGGGTTGGCGGCGGGTCGAGCTGATCAACGAGGATACGATCCCCCACCAGATCGCCATGTTTCGCGTGCCGGTGGGATCGACGTCGTCATATCGGGTGCCGCCCGGCGTGTATGGTGGGCTTTGCACCGCGCATCCGACGAAGCGCGCCATAACATTCATTGCTCGATGACCGACTCGTTACTGCCCTCCTCACCGCACGCCGTGTACACGCCGACACCTCCCCATCCCGCTCGCCGCGCGATGACGGAGGCGTTGTCCGATGAACTGGAAGCGCTGCAAGCCGCCGGGCTTCGGCGCACACTGCGCGCGGTTCACCAGCGTCGCGCCGGCACCGTGCTCCTCCACGGTGAACGCATCGCCGACTTCGCATCGAACGACTACCTCGGGCTGGCGGCCGACCACCGTGTGGCGCGCGCCGCCACGGCCGTGCTGCAGTCCGAGGGGACCGGCGCGGGTGCTGCGCGGCTCATCTCCGGACATCATCCGGTGCATGACACGCTCGAACGCGAGCTTGCGCTGTTCAAGGGCACAGAGCGCGCGCTGCTCTTCCCCTCGGGGTACGCCGCGAACATCGGAGCAATTCCGGCACTCGTGGGCCCCGATGACGTGATCTATTCCGACGCGCTCAACCACGCGTCGCTCATCGACGGTTGTCGCCTGTCGAAAGCGACGTTGCGAGTCTTCCCGCACTGCGACACGGCGGCGCTCGACGCCATGCTGCAGGAGGATGCAGGTCGCTACCGCCGCGCGCTGATCATCGTCGAAGGCGTGTTCTCGATGGACGGCGACATCTTTCCGCTCCACCAGCTCGTGGAAATCGCCGAGCGGCACGGGGCATGGACGTATGTCGACGACGCCCATGGCACGGGTGTGCTGGGCGCGACGGGTGCCGGAACGGTAGAGCATTTCGGCCTCGTCGGCCGCATCGACGTCGTCATGGGCACGCTCGGCAAGGCACTCGGCACATCGGGCGCATTCATCGCGGGGTCGCTCGTGCTGATCGAGTATCTCACCACATCCGCGCGTTCATTCATTTTCACGACGGCCTCACCACCTGCGCTCGCGGCGGCAACGCTCGAGGCAATGCGCATCGCCGCCGTCGAACCGTGGCGACGTGATGCCGTTCGTGCACGCGCACGCCAGTTGCGCGCGCGATTGAAGGCTGCAGGGCGCGAGGCCACCGGCGCCGAAGACGGGCACGTCGTGCCGATCATGGTTGGTGAAGCGGTGCGCACCATGGCGCTCGTCACGGACCTGCGCCGCCGCGGATTTCTCGTTGGCGGAGTGCGCCCACCGACGGTCCCGCAGGGGACGTCCCGCATGCGGGTTTCCGTGTCGGCGCTGCATCCGCCGGAGCTCGTGGATGCCCTGGCGGCGAGTCTCGTCGAGGCGATGCGCGGGATCGTTCCGTGAGACGCCACAACACCGACGACGAGTTCGATCTCGAACCATTCGGCGACGACGATGGCGAAGGACCGGAGATGTTCGGTGACGATCCGGCCGACGATCAAGCTGCGGAGGCAACTGGGATAAATCCCGTCCTCCTGCACGACGCCGCGCACGTCTGGCACCCGTACACGCAGCATCTCGATGCGCCGTTGCCGGTGCACATCACGAGCGCATCCGGGGCATGGCTCCACGATGCCGGCGGTCGCCCGATTCTCGATGCGATCTCGTCGTGGTGGGTCACGACGCACGGCCACTGTCATCCCGACATCGTTGCGGCGGTCACTGCACAGGCTCGCTCGCTCGACCAGGTGATGTTCGCGGGGTTCACGCATGAGCCCGCGGCTGCCCTCGCCGCCGAACTGGTGTCGCGCCTGCCGCGCGGACTCAACCGCATCTTCTACTCGGACAACGGCTCGACTGCCGTCGAAGTGGCCATCAAGCTGTCGCTCGGATCGTTCGCGAACGCGGGCACTCCGCGACGGCTCGTGGCAGCGCTCGAACATGCGTATCACGGCGATACGTTCGGGGCGATGGCGGCGGGAGCCCGCAGCGTCTTCACGGCGGTATACGACCCGCTGCTGTTCGAGGTGGTTCGCCTGCCGGATCCGTCCGAGGGGGACACACTGGCCGCACTCGACCGGCTGATCGACGCACGTGGCGCCGAGCTGGCCGCGGTGATCGTGGAGCCGCTGCTGCTGGGTGCGGGTGGCATGCGTGTATGGGATGAAGCCGTCCTGCAGGGTATTCGCGCACGGACCTTTGCTGCCGGCGTGCATCTGATCGCCGACGAGGTACTCACGGGCTTCGGTCGCACCGGGCCGATGTTCGCCTGCGAGCGCGCGGACATCTCGCCCGACCTGCTGTGCATGTCGAAGGGGCTCACCGGCGGGATGCTGCCGCTCGGCGCAACTGCGGTCACCGAGTCGCTGTACGATGCATTCCGCAGTACCGACCGCTCCAAGACATTTTTTCATGGCCATTCGTTCACGGCGAATCCGCTGGCCTGCGCAGCTGCTCTCGCGTCGCTCGAGCTGTTCGACGACGACAGCGAGGACGCGCGTATCCGGATCGAGGTAGCGCATGCCCGGCAGCTTGGCGCACTGCGCGGCGTGCGGGGTGTGCGTGCGGTCCGACAGCTCGGCACGGTGGGGGCGGTCGAACTCGACGCGCCGCCGGGGTACCTGAGCGGGATCGGGCGGGCACTCGCTGCGTATGCGCTTGGGGAGGGGGTGCTGTTGCGCCCGTTGGGCAACGTCGCGTATTGTCTGCCTCCATACTGCACGACCGACGACGAGCTGGCGCGCGTCTACGGCGCCGTCCAGCGCTTCCTCGACGGCGCGCGCGCCGCTGCACCACCTACCGGAGGCCCCATCGATGACTGAGCGCGTGATGGTGCGATTGGGTGTCACGGGGACGGACACGGGCATCGGCAAGACCGTCGTCACCGCTGCACTCGCGGCGCGTGCGAGAGAGCTGGGGTTGCGGGTGGCCGCGATGAAGCCGATCGAGAGCGGAGTCGAGCCGCACGAATCGACGACTGGTACGTACCACTCCGACGTCGAGCGTCTGCAGGCCGCGACGGGTGGCGTGGATTCGATCGAACAGATGCGCCTCTACTCGCTCGTCGAGCCATTGGCACCGATGATGGCCGCTCGCCGTGCCGGCGTGACGATCGATCAGGCCACGCTCGACGCCGCCCACGATGCGCTTGCCGTCGACCGTGATCTTCTGCTGGTGGAAGGCGCTGGTGGATTGCTGGTCCCCATCACGGTCGACACGACCTTCCTCGACCTGTTCGCGCGCTGGGGCTGCGAACTGCTCGTCGTCGCGGGCAATCGTCTGGGCGTGCTGAATCATGTGCTGCTGACCGTGCGCGCCGCGGAGCAAGCGGGCGTCCCGGTGCGCGCCATCGTGCTGACATCATATACCAGTGGCGAGCCCACGATTGCACAGGCAACGAACTACGACGCGCTGCGGCTGTTGCTTCCCGGGTACGCCCTGTACCGGTTCCCGTGGGTCGACCGGACGGATGACTTCAGTGCACTCGCTGCCGCTGCCGAGGGCAGCGGGCTCGATGGCTTGCTGTACGCCGAGCCACCCGTGCCGACGGCACCCGGCACGTTGTTCCTGGATTGACGCGTTTCTGCATTCTCTTCCCTCGCCCGACTCATGATCTCTTCGCTCTCCGCATCGCACACCTCCACGGGGTCGTACACGTCTGCCGATTGGCAGCGGTTGGCCGATCGCTCGCTCGCAGGCGATGAGCTCACGCGTGATGAATCGCGCGCGGTGCTGACGGCGCCCGACGAGGCGCTGCTCGACCAGCTGGCTGCCGCGTATCGCGTACGCCGTGCGACGTGGGGAAACCGGGTGCGGTTGCACTTCCT
>DASQZA010000408.1:0-1505 GCA_035638935.1 Gemmatimonas sp.
CGGGTATCACACGCGAGGTGATTATCGGTCTCGCCGGGTCGCTGGGAATTCCGGTGAGCGAACGTGCGTTCACGCTCGCGGAAGCACTCCTGGCCGACGAGTGCTTCATGACGAGCGCGACCAGTTTCGTGTTGCCGGTGACCCGAGTCGACGAGCGCATGATCGCGGGCGGTTCGCCTGGCCCATGCACGATCGCACTGCGCAATGCGTACCTCGAGCGCGCCGAGCAGCAGTCGGCGCGCTAGGCTCTGTTCGTGTTGTCGGCACGCCGTTGTCGGCACGCCGTTGTCGTCACGCCGTTGTCGGCACGCCGACGTTCGCGAAGCTGACGCGTTGCTGCCGCGTGCTGGGGCCGGTACGTTCCCTCATGGATTCCGGCACGAGCACTGCGCCCGCCTCGCCCGCATCAATGGGTACTGCACTCCTGGAGCCGCCTTCTCTCCTTCCGGGCGCGCGAGTCGCACTCGTTTCACCAGCGGGGCCGCTCGCCGGCCGGCACGAGCTCGAGCATGCGATGGCGAACGCGACCGCGATGGGTTGGGCGCCGGTGGCTGGCACGCACGCCTTGTCGCGGGACGGTTACTTCGCGGGTGACGACGCCGCGCGCGCGCACGACCTGCTCGAGGCACTTACCGACCCCACGATCGCTGGCATCTGGTGCCTTCGCGGAGGGTACGGTGCCGCGCGGCTGCTGCCGTCGATATCGGTCGAGCTCGTACGGGCGCATCCGAAGACGTTGATCGGATACTCGGACATCACCGCGTTGCACGCGCTCTGGCAGCGCGCCGGTTTGGTGAGCTACCACGGACCCACGGCACGCGCCGCACTGACGGACTTCACGCGCGCATCGCTCGTCGAGACGATGGGCAATGTCCCACGCGCTTCCGTGCATGCCCTCACGATGCCTGACGCCACGACCTTGCGCACCGGAGCTGCCACCGGTCGTCTTGCCGGTGGCAACCTTGCATTGGTCGCATCGCTGTGCGGCACTCCCTGGGCCATCGATTTTCGCGGGGCGATCGTCGTGCTCGAGGACATCGGCGAAGCCACCTACCGGCTCGACCGGATGCTGCTGCAGCTCTGGCTCGCCGGTGCGTTCGACGGCTGCGCAGGGCTACTGCTTGGTCAGTTCACCAACTGCACGAGCGAATCGGACGATGGCGCGCGGACGATAAGTGCGGTCATGACCGAATTTGCGAGCCGTGCCGGAGTTCCCGCGGTGCTTGGTGCGCCCGTCGGTCACGTCGCCGACCAGTGGACACTCCCGCTCGGGGCGGTCGCCACACTCGATGCCACGACGCGCACGCTGCGCATACATCGTGCGCACGAAGAATTTCTCACACTGACGGACACTGGAGCGGAGCGGTGAAGACAGCCCAGCAACTCATTGCCGAAGCGAAGGCATCAATCCGCGAGACGACAGCACGCGAAGTCCGGGAGCAGCTCGCGCGCGGCGAATCGCTCGTACTGATCGACATCCGCGAGCAGAACGAGTGGAACCTCGG
>DASQZA010000409.1:0-4019 GCA_035638935.1 Gemmatimonas sp.
ACCCATCGTCGTGTGATAGTCGCCGGCAGCGAAGGTGACTCCCACCCGCACGACAGCATCGGCGTCCTGCATCGACTCCGTTCGGAATGGGCGCGTTCTCGTGCCTTCGTTGAGGGGAACGTTCTCCACGAGTCCGACCGATTGCACGCCCGGAAGCGCGCGGAGTCTCTCCATGAAGTTCATTTCGAACCGTGCATACGACGGACCGTCGATCAGCCCTTCGTTCTCCGGTGCGATCTGGAAGGTGAAGATGTCTTTCGTCGAGTAACCGGGATCCACGTTGCTCAGTTTTTCGAAGCTGCGAATCAGGAGGCCCGAGCCGATCAGCAGCACGAGAGCAAAGGCTGTCTGGGCGACGATTAAGCCGTTGCGTCCCCAGTGCCGCCCCTGCGTGGTACCGCGAGTGCCGTCGCGCAGGCGGGTGAGGTCGGGGCGTGATGCACGCACTGCGGGCACGAGACCACATGCGAGTGCGGTGAGGAACGCGATGCCAAGCGTGAAGGTCACGAGCTGCAGATCGATGCCCACGCCGGAGATCCGCGGGACGCCTTCTGGCGCAGCCTCGATGAACAACGGCAGCCCGGCCCAGGCAATTGCAAGTGCGAACAGGGCAGCCAACGAGGCAACGACGATTGCCTCCGCCATCTGCAGGCGTACGAGCTGCGAGCGGCTCGCGCCGATCGCGCCACGCACGGCGAGTTCACGGTGACGTCCTTCCGTCCGTACCATGAACAGGTTGGCCACGTTAAAGCACGCGATGAGCAGTACGATCGCGGTCGCGCCAAACACCACCCAGAGCGGGCGAGACACCTCGCCGAGCATCTGTTCTTCCAGCGGACGCACGATGGCGCTGTGCTGCTCGATGACCTTGGCGTAGTTCGCGCTGCCACCGAAGCGGGCCGGGAGTTCCTTGGAGAGTCGCGTGAGCTCTGCGGCGAGCGCTTCTGGTGTCGTTCCTGCCTTTACGCGAGCGACGAGGGACGATTCGAAGCGCCCCGGCGTGATGCCGGTCGGGCTGATCTCGCTGGCGATCCACAACATCGTGTCTTCGTTGGGATACATGAACTCCGGTCCCATCACCGCGATGACCGTTCGCTGCTGGCCAGACACCGAGTACGTGCGGCCAACGACGCTCGAGTCGCGCCCGAACCATGAGCTCCAGAGTGCGTGGCTGATGACAACGACCTTGTCACCATCAGCGGCGACGGGCAGCCGACCGAGAATCGGCTTGACGCCCAGCGTGGAGAACAACGAGTTCGTGGGCTCCGACATGCGAATGCGTTCGACGCGGTCGCCCGCGCGCATGGTCGACGTGAACGAGTTGGATGTCGACAGGTCCTCCAACAGCCGGCTGCGTTCCTTGTAGTGTACAAAGAACTCGTTGGACACTCCGAACTCTTCCGGCAGGTTGGAACCGGGCGCCGTCGCGCTCACCGATACGAGGCGGTCCGCATTGGCATACGGCAGCGGTTCGAGCAGCACGGCATCCACCACCCCGTACATGCTCGACGTCACCCCGATCGCGAGGCCAAGCGTGCCCGCGGCAACCAGCGTGAACGCCCGAGAACGTCCGAGGGTGCGCAGGGCAAAACGGATGTCGCGAGCCCATTCCTGCATTGTCGACGACATGGCTTCGTGCTCCAATTGAATACCAGGCGTGCCGTGCCAGGCAGGCCGGATGTGTTCGGCGATGGCCGAGCGCACGAGGTCGGCGCCGGTCGTGAGTGTGAACCAGCGAGCCGCTGCGGTGCCCTGTGCGAGCGCACTGTCGTAGTCGTGCGCGATGTGCGTGCGGAGGTCGTCGCCAAAGTGTTCGCGAAACAGTCGCGGAAAAAGCGAGACGAGGTGCAGCAGTACTGATTTCATGGCCGCCCCGGTACGATGCCGAGCCGTTTCCGCGCCATGGCGGTAGCGGTCTTGAGGCGCCGCGTTTCCTCCAGAAGTTCGGTGCGACCCGCGGCCGTGAGTGCGTAATAGCGTCGTGCGAGCCCGGGGTGCGCGGGGACTTCGTTTCGCGGTTCTGTCTCGCGGACGAGACCTGCAGTCAGCAGGCGGGCGAGCACTCGATAGAGCGTGCCGGCCGGCGGGGTGAGGGCGCCACCCGACTCCGCTTCCACCGCTTCCTTGATGGCGTAGCCGTACAAGGGCTCGGCCGCAAGTGCGAGGAGGATGTGGAACTCGATGGGGCTCATGGGGCGACAATTACTCGGAATGCACTATTGCGCAAGCGTTCGCGGGCCAGGACGCTTACTGCTGGGACCATGGGCAGCCGGATGCGACCGAGCTGCACGACTGAGCTGCACGACTGAAACCTGCGGATTCCACTACGTGTTCGTCCCGCGGGCCCGGGTCACAGTGAAGCTGCTGCCATGGTTCTGGCGATGACGCTCGCCGCAGCGCGCCGCCCATATTGTCTTACCTCCTTTCGCGCCAACGTCGCACGAGTCCCCACTGCAGCCTCTAGTCGATTCCGTCGGTCCTGCCCGTGTCTCGCCACCAGCCTCGCTGATGGCCGCGGCGCTTGCGCAACTCGCCGAAGGCGTGATACTGACGGACGAGCACGGGCGAATAACATTCGTGAACGATGCAGCGGCACGATTGCACGGCGTTGCGCGGCTCGACGTCGCACCGGAAGCGTACGCCGACACGTACCATCTGCTGACGGAAGAGGGAGAGCCGTTCCCGTCGACTGAGCTACCGCTGGCACGCGCCGTCCTGCGCGGTGAGACGGTGGTGGATGCACGGTGGCGCATCCGGCGACCTGATGGAAGCGAGATCGTAGCGGTCGGCAGCGCACGGCCGGTACTCGGGAGCGCCGGCGAACAGCTCGGTGCCGTGTTGACGGTGCGCGACGACACACTGCGAGTGGAGGCAGAGGCAGCGCGACGCGAGGTGGAAGGTGAGCGGGCGCGCACGGCCGGCTTCCTTGAAGCGATGACAGATGCCCATTTCGTCCTCGACCGCGAATTCCGCTTTGTGAGCGTCAACGCAGCATCCGAGCGCACGCTGATGCGGACGCGCGACCAGTTGATCGGACGCGTGATCTGGGACGCGTTTCCCGAGGCGGTGGGAACGGCATTCGAATCTGCGTATCGCCGCGTGGTCGAGGAAGGAGTGCACGTGCACTTCAGCAGTACGTTCGTGGACAGTGTGGTCGACCTCATGCCCGAAGTCGATGCCTATCCAACGGTGGATGGCGGCGTGGCCGTCTTCTGGCGCGACATCGCTCCGCGCGTGCGTGCGGAGGCCGAGTTGCGCGCAAGTGAGCAGCGGTTGCGGGATGTGTTCGAGCAGGCACCCGTTGCCGTTGCGGTGCTGAGCGGTCCAGAGCACATCTACGCAGTCGTCAGCCCGATGTATGGGAGAACACCTGGACTCGAGCGGAAGTTGATTGGCCGTTCCATGCGCGAGGCGTTTCCGGAGATTGCTGGCACCGGAGACATCGAGGCGATGGACGAGGTGTACCGGACCGGTGTGCCATTCGCAGCGACCGAGCGTGCAATGACGCTGACCAACGGTGAAGGCAGGTCGGAGCAGCGTTTCTTCAACATCGGCTACCAGCCGCTGCGCGATGTGAGTGGCCGCGTGTACGCGGTCGCGAGCGTTTCGTACGACGTCACCGACCAGGTGCGTGCGCGACACGACGTGGAAGCGGCGCACGCCGAGGCGGAGCGCTTGCGCGTGGTGGCGGAGGGCGCAAATGCGGCAAAGCGTGATTTTCTCTCGACGATGAGTCACGAGCTTCGCACGCCGTTGCACGCGATTTCCGGATACACCGAGTTGCTCACGCTCGGTCTTCGTGGGCCGCTCACCGAACAGCAGCGTCAGGATCTCGAGCGCATCCGGCGCGCGAGCCAGCACCTGCTCGCGCTCGTGACGGACGTGCTGAACTTCGCGCGGCTCGACGCCGGCCACCTCGAGTACAACGTGGAGGATGTGGAGTTCGCGACCGTGTTGGCCGACCTCGAGCCACTCATCGGCCAGCAGCTCGCCCTGAAGGGTATTTCGTTCGATCATGA
>DASQZA010000410.1:0-56912 GCA_035638935.1 Gemmatimonas sp.
CGAAATCCGTCAAGCGGCACTGAACGCGCCGCCCCCGCAGGCAATGCAGTCTGCGGAGCTGCAGACCGAAGGGCGTTTCGACATCGAGAAATACCGCCGGCTCATTTCGTCGCCGCAGTCCCGGCAGAGTGGAATGCTGGCAGGCCTCGAACAGTACTACCGCTCGGAGATTCCCAAGCAGAAGCTGTTCGAACAGGTTGCATCGGATGTGTACGTCACGGAAGATCGCCTCTGGCAGGTGTACCGCGACCGCAACGACTCGGCGCAGGTGAGCTTTGCCGTGATGCGGCCCGAAATGCTGACAGATACTGCCGTGACTGTGACGGACGGCGAGATCTCGGCGTGGTACGAAGCACGCAAGCAGCTGTTCGATCGCCCGGCGCGCGCGGTCGTCTCGCTGTTGCAGATTCCGCGCACGATCACGTCGGCCGATTCGGCGGCGGCACTCGCTCGCATCACGCGCGTTCGTGCGGAGATCGCTGGCGGGGCCAAGTTCGAGGACGTCGCAACCCGTGAATCGTCGGACAGCGTGTCGGCGGCGCAGGGTGGTTCGCTCGGCCGCGGGACATTGGATCGGTTCGACCCGTCGTTTGCAGCCGCTGCCCGCACGCTCGCTGTTGGTGAACTCTCTCAGCCGGTGAAGTCTCCGTTCGGCTGGCACATCATCCGCGTCGACGCGCGGCAGGGAGACACGACTGACCTCCGGCACATCCTCGTGTCCGTGCAGCAGACGGATTCGAGCGCGCTGCGTACCGATCGGCTGGCGGACTCGCTGGCTAAGCGCGCCGCGAATCTCACCGAACCGAAGGGTTTCGACGACGCGGCAAAGCAGCTTGGTCTGACGCCCGCGTCGGCAGTCGTGATCGATAAGGAACCACTCACCTTCGCGGGACAGTACGTGCCGTCCGTGAGCGCGTGGGCCTTCTCCGGTGTGCGCCCCGGTGAGACCAGCGACCTTTTCGACTCACCGGATGCGTACTACGTGGCGCGGGTCGACTCGCTGACGGCCGGTGGCCAGCAGCCGCTCGCCGAAGTTCGAAGCGACATCGTTCGCCGGATCACTCGCGAGAAGCGTCTTGAAAAGCTGCGTCCGATGGCGGCGGAATTCGCCAAGGCGGCGCGCGCCGGATCGCTCGAAGCTGCCGCCGCGGAGCGCAAGTTGTCGGTCGAGCAGTCGCCGATGTTCTCCCGCGTCGATGTCGTGCAGGGTCTCGGACAGTTCGTCGAAGCCATCGGCGCAGCGTTCACGATTCCCGTCGGAACCGTTGGCGGACCGGTCAAGGCGGTGGATGGCATGGCAGTGGTGCGGGTAGATCGCCGTGTCGAGGCCAACCGCGCGGCGTTCATGGCGCAGAAGGAACAGCAGTCAGCGCAGTTGCTGCAGTCGCTTCGTCAGCAGCGGGTCCAGGAGTATCTCGCGAATCTGCGCAAGTCGGTCACCATCGAGGACAGCCGCACGAAAGTGCTCTCGTCGCTCCGTCGTCAGGACAGCGGCACCTGAGACTGCGTTGCACTGACGAGCAAAGAGCCCGTACTCAGAGAGTGCGGGCTCTTTTCATTTCCACGCGTGCGGGATGGAGAATCAGTTCAGGAGCCGCTTAGGCTCGGGACGCTCTTCCTCGACTGCCTTGTCCAGCGGCGAGCCGGCCGCGACACGCGGCTCGCTGCGCGGCGCTGGCTCAGTGATCGATTTCTGCGCGTCACTGAGGTTGCGCTTGAACTCTGTGATGCCCTTGCCGAGCGATCCAGCGATCTCCGGGATGCGCTTTGCTCCGAAGAGCAGAAGCACGATCACCAGGATGATCATGATTTCCGTGAAACCGAAGTTTTGTAAGCCCACGAGTTAGCTCCTAGAACAGGGACCGTGCGATGAGGTATGCGATCAATACCCCCAGCAGGCTCAGCAGCGAGACGTCCAGGGCAAAACCGAGCGAGAGCTTCAATATAATCAGGTCGATCGGAATCGGCCCGACCGACGGGTTGACGCCAGTCGTCAAAAATTCCTTTACTGCGCCGGTCGGGAGGAACCGTCTCGAAACCTGCGTCAGGAGACCGCCAACGACAAACCCGCTGGCCAACACGAGCAGATGAAACACCGGCCTATGCTTCGAAGGTCCGCGAGCCATTACCAGCGGCGCTCCACGACGTAGGCGATCGCATCCACCAGCGCAGCGCGTGCCGGCCCATCTGGTACGTCGGCAAGTGCTTCCTCGGATTCACGCGCGAAGCCATCGCTTCGGCGTCGTGCATAATCGAGCCCACCGTGCTCGCGAACGAGGCCGATCACTTCGCTGATTGCCTCGTCATCCGCTTCAGGCATCGCGAACAGACTCTCCACGCGCCGCCGGGCAGACAGCGGCATTTCCCGCAGGGCGGCGATCAGCGGAAGGGTGACCTTGTGTTCCTTCAGGTCCAGTCCACTCGGCTTGCCGGTCATCTCCTGCCCTTCGGTATAGTCCAGCAGGTCGTCGACGACCTGAAACGCCATGCCCAGTTTCTGCCCGTAACGCACCAGTGCGTCGCGATGACGAGGTGCGCCGCAGAGCGCGCCGACGTCGCAGGCCGCCGCGATCAACGATGCGGTCTTCGCGCGAATGAGCGTCTCGTAGTCGGCTTCCGTGAATGCCAAGGCGTCGAATGCAGACAGCTGTCGGATCTCCCCAAGCGTCATCTCGTTCGACGCGACGGTGATGGCGGACATCGCTTCCAGATCGCCGAGCGTCACCAACTCACGTAGCGCACGCAGGTACAGGTAGTCACCCATGATCACCGAAACCTGGTGACTGAACAGCGAATTCACCGTCGGCATTCCGCGCCGCAACACCGAGTGATCCACCGCGTCGTCATGCACGAGCGTCGCGAGGTGGATCAGCTCGATGATCGCCGCGTAGGTCACTGCACGGGGCTGCGACCGTTCCTCGACCGCACTGGCGAGCAGCAGCAGGGTGGGCCGGAACAGCTTCCCCTTCATCCCCATGAGATGCCCCTGCACCTCCGTCACGAGTGGCACGTCAGCCGACACGATGCGCCAGAGTTCGTCTGACACCCCCTGGAGTTCGTCGCGTACGGGCGACTGAATGTCCCGCAGGGCGGCGGCAAGCGCGGACGGCGAGCGCGTGGACAGGGTCATCGGGCTACCTGCCCCAAGGCTGCAAGGCGCGCTGCAGCATCGCGGAAGTTGATGTCGGTGGCGTACACCCGCTGATAATAGCCCCTTGCCTCGTCCCAGCGTTGGAGTGCCTCGCTGGAATACGCGAGGAGATAGATGACGCCGACGCGCTGGTCATCGGACAGCCCCGGCTCGTGCAGGGCGCGTGACAGGACCGTCGCCGCTACCTGATATCGCTCCTGCTCCACAAAACATTGACCGAGGGCCTCGTACGCCGGAAGGCGGTGGGATCGACTGCGCAGGGCCTTCTGGAACTCGCCGATGGCGTCATCCAGCAATCCCATCTCCTTGAAGGCGACGCCAAGGTCGTAGTGACTCTCGTAGTCCTCCTCACCGAGTGAACGCGCGACCCCCTCCTTGAAGTGCCGAAGAAGCGCATCGAAATCGGCCTGCTCATCACCGCTGACCTCAGGCTCCCGCATCCGCATGCGCGTGGACATCGGCTCGTTGTCGTCGCGAAGCCAATCCACCAGATCGACGTGCGCGTCATCGGGCCGGTCCACCGCCGTATCGGCCACCGGCGGTGGCGGCGCGGCGACGCCCAGTGCGCTTCTGGCCCGATCGTCCATGGGGTCCATCTCGAGAACCCGCGCGTACACTGCGCGCGCGCGGACATCGTCGCCGGTCTGCAGTAGCCCGTCGCCCAGGTCCAGATACGCGAGTCGTAGCCGTCCCTGATCCTGCATCCGCACCGCAAGCTCGACGCGCTTCTGGTGATACTGGATGCGATCCCCGGCGACCCGCACCAGCACGTCGGTGAGGTCGGCGGCCTCGGCCACCTGGCCGTCGTCGACGTGACCCGCCACCGCGGTTTCAAGTTCCGCGAGGGCGGCTTCCCGCTCACCCGCTTCGAACAGCGCTTCCGCGAGGCGCTGGCGCAGCATCCAGTCACGGGGCGTGTCGGCCACAGCCAATCGCAGCGCATCACGCCGCGATACCGCAACGACGCTCGCCTCCGCCGCCACGGACGCGATGGGAATGGATGGCGTGGCGTACACCAGCCGCGTCGGCGCGACCCAGGTGCCGCGGTCCAGCCCTAGCGCCACCACTTCATCCGAAAGCAGGAGCGGCGGTAGCTCCCCCGGCAAGATGAAATTGTGCGGATCGAGCCTGAACGGGGGCACGCTCACGGTGACCATCTCGACGATGCTCTCGTCCGGAGCGACGGCGGGATGCGCACCTGTCGCGACCACTTCAGCGACTTCTGCGAGATCTTCCGTTTCCGCCGGCAGCGGTGTCGGCTCCAACTCCGCCGACTCCTCGACGACCTGCGGCAACGACACGTCGTCGACGGTCGGATCGAAGAGAAGGAAGGCGCCGAGCGACGCGTTGAGCGTCGGAGGCTTTCCGGTCGGCGTGATCGACGCCGGTGTCGAGACTGGCGTCGACAGAGGCACCACGGCCGGTACGTCCAACGGCGTGAGCACTCGCGCACCCTGAGACGACGGCATGTCCAGATCGAGGAACACGAGGTCTGGCGACTTCTGATTGCCGTCACCGTTCGATGTCGGCTCCGGCAGGGCCACCGAACTTGCAGGCGTCCGGCGACGCGACATCGTGATGCCCGCACGGGCAGCATGCTCGTCTACGAGCCGCCGGATCTCGATGAGATCCGGCATGAGATCCGCGACCTCGGCCAACGCGCGCATTCCTTCGTCGACCCGCCCTTCCTGCTGCATGCGCGTCGCGTACTCGAGAAAGTTGCGCGTGGCGTCGGTGCGCAGCCCCTTGCGCGCGCAGATGCGACCGAGCGTGAAGTACACGTTCGACCGTCCCGGCGCGTTGCGCAGGATCTTGTTGCAGAGGGCGATGGCGTTGTTGAACAACCCGACTGTCGCGTAGTGCTCGACGGCGCGCTCGTAGTAGGTCACGGCGTCCGAGACACGACCCTGACGCAGCGTCAGGTCACCGACCTTGTTGAGCAGCGCGACGTCGACTTCCTCGCCATCATTCTCGCTCCGCTCGATCGCACTCGCATAAACGGCGATCGCGCGATCGTACTGCTTGAGCCCCTCGAGTTCAGCCGCCTTCTTTCGGAGCTTTGCGGCGTTGGACATTCGATGGAGGCGGATTCCGAGGACGGGCGGTCGCCCCTGAACGGGCGAGCGAATGAAGCGGGCGACGTGCGGAGCCACGTGATGCCGAGCGCAGCATCGCGGCTGGTGTAAGCTAACGAACCCGCGCGACTGCCGCGGGAGTGTACGAGCGAGGAGTCACTCCCTGGAGTGACACGCACGCCCACGCGCCCATGACGTACGACAGAGACGCTCGCCGAACCAGTATGGCAACGCCCGATAATCGTCCACGTCGTGGAGTGCGACATCGGCGCTGAATCCCGGCGCGAGCTGTCCGACGCTGCCCGCCAGGCCGAGGGCAGCGGCGCCGTTCACCGTGGCCGCGACCCAGGCCTCCGCGGCCGACAATCGCAATTCGCTGACGGCCAGCGTGAGCAAGAGCGGGAACGACTGCAACGGAGACGTACCCGGGTTGAGATCCGTCGCGAGCGCGACCGGGACACCGGCCGAAATGAGCGCGCGCGCCGGCGCCTGTCGGCCCGTGCCGAGGAATAGCATGGTCGCGGGTAGCAATACCGCTACCGTGTCGGACTGCGCAAGCGCCGTGATACCGGCTTCGCTCACCGCAGCGAGATGGTCGGCGCTGACCGCGCCCACCTCGGCCGCGAGCGCCGCTCCCCCACCATCGCGCAACTCGTCCGCATGCAGCTTCAGCTGCAAACCGAGCTTCCCGGCCGCAGAGACTATGCGTCGGGATTCCTCGACCGTGAACACGCCCGGTTCGCAGAACACGTCTGCAAACTGCGCCAACCCGTCCTGCACCACGCGCGGAAAGAGGTCGCCCGCAAGGACGCGGATCCACTCGTCGCGTCCGCCCGCAGCGTCTCGATACTCGAGGGGAACCTCGTGTGCACCCAGGCATGTCGCGACGATCCGCACCGACTCCGAGCTCGCGAGCCCAGCGATCACCCGAAGGCTGCGCAGCTCGTCCTGCGTGCTGAGCCCATAGCCAGACTTGATCTCGACGGTGGTCACGCCTCCCGCGACAAGACGCCTGAGTCTCGGTACGGTCAACGCCGCGAGGTCGTCGTCCGACCGCTCCCGGAGGTCGCGCACGGACGCGTGGATTCCGCCGCCGCGCCGGGCGATCTCGAGGTAGGGCACCCCGGTCGCGCGCAACTCCTGTTCTTCGTGCCGCGCCTTGCCGAACAGGGCGTGCGTATGGGAATCGACGAATCCCGGCGCGAGCAGTCCGCCGGCGCAATCCACCACCCGTGCAGCCGGGTACTGCGCGCGAATCGCGTCATCGGCGTCAACGGCCACGATGCGCTCCTGTTGCATCGCCACGCCGATTCCTCGCCGCACACCAGCATCGCGCATCTCCGTGCCGCGGCGGGCACGCGCCGGCCCGGCGCACGTCACCGTCTCCGCGGCGTTCACGAGCAGCGTTACATCGCCGATGCCGGCAGCCACGTCGTTACGCCATCACGTCGCGGATGCGCGACAGGATCCGGATCGGTGCCTGCGCTTCGCCTCGGCATGCGTAGTAGCATGCGTTGCACTCGATCGGCTCGTATCCCTTGTAGTCCTGCCATGGCCCGTCCGACGGGAAGTCCGGACAACGACGCACCATTCCGTGCGGGTCGATATGAATCGTCGAGATGCCGGCCTCGCACTTTTCGGTCATCTCACCGCGCACGTAGCGCGGAATCTGCTCGAGGTAGTACTCCGAGTTGCTGATCGCGCCGCGGTGACGGCGCTTGAACGCAAGCAGGTCGGACACCGCGCGATCCAGTGCCGCATGTTGATCCGCATCGAAGAGGTACTTGCCGTTCCCGTTCTTCGAATCGGTATACAGCGAGAAGTTCACGCCGCTCTGCATCGCGCGTGCCTTTTCTGCGAGCGGGAGCAGCTGGTCGAGATTGTCCCGCTTGATGACCGAGTTGAACTTCACGCCGCCGATCCCTGCCGCACGCATACGCGGCACGATGTCGAGGATCTTCGCAGTCAGCCCCGGGATGCCGCGCGCTTCATCATGCCGGCCGTCGAGATAATCGAGCGAAATGTTGAACTGATCGATACCCGCATCCCACAGTGACTGTGCACGCTCGAGCGACAGCATGCCCCCGTGGGTGATCATCTGCAGGTACGTCAGCGGCGCCGCCCGGCGCACCGACGACACAATGGCTTCCAGGTCGCGCCTGAGCGTGGGTTCGCCGCCCGTGAACGTGACCACCATCGGATTGAAGTGGCTGGCAATCGCGCCGAAATCCGTCAGCTCGGTCTTCTTCGTCTCGGCTGGCGTCTTCCAGTAGTCACAGAAGCTGCATCGCGCGTTGCACCGCATCGTGACTTCGATGTTGACGAGCACAGGACTCTTGCGTGCCCGGAGCCACGCATACTTGCCCAGAAAGAGCGGAACGTGCCACGGGCTGTATCGTGAGGAGAGCATGGTGGGCCGTCAGTCCTGCTGCATGGGAATCACGATGCCCTCGCGTGCTGCGGTGGCGATGGCAATGTCGTACCCGGCGTCGGCATGGCGCGCCACTCCGATACCGGGGTCGTTCGTGAGAACGCGTTCGAGTCGTTGGCGCATGCGAATGCTCCCGTCGGCGACGATCACTTGCCCGGCATGCAGCGAATTGCCGATGCCGACACCGCCACCATGATGAAACGACACCCACGACGCGCCGCTCGCGGTGTTGAGGAGCGCGTTCAGGATTGCCCAGTCGGCGATTGCGTCACTGCCGTCGCGCATCGCTTCAGTCTCCCGAAAAGGTGATGCCACGCTTCCGGTATCGAGGTGATCGCGCCCGATGACGATGGGCGCGGACACTTCCCTGCGCGCGACCAGATCATTCAACGCAAGCGCAAACCGCGCCCGCTCCCCTTGTCCCAACCAGCAGATACGCGCAGGTAATCCCTGGAACGCGATACGATCACCCGCAAGCGTGATCCATCGCCGCAACTGTTCATCGTCAGGGAACAGCTCCAGCACGAGCCGATCCGTGCGATGAATGTCCGCTGGGTCACCGGAGAGCGCAACCCAACGGAACGGCCCCTTCCCCTCGCAGAACAGCGGTCGGATGTACTCCGGCACGAATCCCGGAATGCGAAACGCGTCGTCCAGCCCCGCGTCGAAAGCGACCGTGCGGATGTTGTTACCGTAGTCGAATGTCACCGCGCCGCGATCCTGCAGGGTGCGCATGGCCCGCACATGCTCCACGACCGAAGACGTCGCGCGCGCGATGTATTCGGTCGGATCGGCGTTCCGCAGCGCTGCCGCGGCCTCCAAAGACAGCCCGACGGGCACGTATCCCACGAGCATGTCATGCGCGCTCGTCTGGTCGGTGAGGACGTCCGGCACGACCCCCCGGCGAACCAGCTCCGGCAGGACCTCGGCAGCATTGCCGAGCAACGCGACGGACAAGCCGCAACGACGGTCCTGCGCAGCACGGAGCCACACCAGTGCCTCGTCGAGCGACTCCGTGGAACGATCACAGTAGCGCGTGTCGATGCGCTTGACGATGCGCATCGGATCGACTTCGATCCCCAGCACTGCCGCGCCATGCATGGCGGCGGCAAGCGGCTGCGCGCCCCCCATTCCACCCAGGCCAGCCGTCACCACCAACCGGCCTGCGAGCGTCCCGCCGAAGTGGCGTGTCGCGACCGCTCCGAAGGTCTCGTACGTGCCCTGCACGATCCCCTGGGAGCCGATGTAGATCCACGAGCCGGCGGTCATCTGCCCGTACATCGTCAGACCGAGTCGTTCGAGCCTGCGGAACTCGGACCATGTCGCCCAGCGGCCGACGAGATTGCCGTTCGCAATGAGTACACGTGGCGCATTCTCGTGTGTCCGGAACACCGCAACCGGCTTGCCGCTTTGCACGAGCAGCGTTTCATCGTCCGCCAACCCGCGCAACGCGCGCACGATGGCGTCGAACTCGGGCCACCCACGCGCGGCGCGGCCGGTGCCGCCGTACACGACGAGATCATCGGGGCGCTCGGCGACCTCCGGGTCCAGATTGTTCATGAGCATGCGCAGCGCCGCTTCCTGCTCCCAGCCGCGGCAGCTCATTGCACTACCGCGCGGCGCACGCACCGGACGCGGACCGGAGGCGTTCCAGCTGCCCATCCCGGCGGCTACCGCCCCGTCATTTGTTCCGCTCATGTCAGGAGATCTCCCGCGATGTCGGCCACCGCCGTGGCGGTGACGACATCGAACGCGCCGGCGGTAATCGCGACAGCCAGTCGAGCGATGTCGGGCGCCGGAGCGCGGTCTCCGTCGAAGGCAGGAACGAACTCTCGCACGACACGCACGGCATGCTCCACCGGCGCGCTGCTGGTGAGCGGCCGCCGAAACTCGAGGCCCTGTGCAGCCGCGATCAGCTCAATGGCGAGCACATGGCGCAGATTGCGCACCGAACGCCGTAACTTCACCGCCGCGGCCATCGCCATCGGCACGACATCCTCCTTGTTCCCGTCAGTCGGGATGGAATCGACCGAAGCAGGGTACGCGAGCGTCTTGCATTCGCTGGCCAGGGCGGCCGCCGTGACTTGCGCCATCATGAATCCTGACTCGAGACCGGGAAAGCCGGCAAGAAACGGCGGCAATCCCTGGTTGAAATCCGGATGGACGAGGCGATCCGTGCGGCGCTCGCTGATGACGGCCAGGTTGGCGCAGACCAGACAGAGAATGTCGCTCGCCATGCCCACCGCAAGTCCGTGGAAGTTTCCTCCGCTCAACAATTCGCCGGTTGCAAGCACAAGCGGATTGTCCGTCGCCGCGTTGAGTTCGCGCTCGATGACGCCTCGTGCGTGGCGCAGCGCGTCGAGCGCAGGCCCGTGCACCTGCGGTGCGCACCGCAACGCGTACGCGTCCTGCACTCGGGCGTCCCCAGTACGATGCGACTCGCGAATCGCACTGCGGTGCGTGAGGAATCGCAGCAGCGACGCAGACGCCGTCTGCCCATGCTGTCCCCGCGCGGTCTGGATTCGATCGTCGAACGCGTCCGGTGTGCCGAGCAATGCCTCGAGGCTCATTGCGGTGGCGACATGCGCAATTCGCCAGAGGCTCGACAGCTCTGCGCACGCTAGAGCGGCAATGGCGGTGTGTGCCTGCGTTCCGTTGATCAGCGCGAGGCCTTCCTTCGCTTGCAGCTCCACCGGCCGGAGACCGGCCTTCGCGAGCACCGTGCGGGCGTCGCTCCTCTCACCGCGGAAGTTCACGTCTCCCTCGCCGATGAGCGCCAACGCAAGATGGGCAAGTGGAGCCAGGTCCCCGCTCGCACCGACGCTGCCCTGTTCCGGCACCACCGGCCACACGCCGGCATTGAGCATGTCGAGCAGCGCCTCGACGAGCAACGGCCGCGCACCCGCATACGCGGTTGCGAGCACGTTGGCGCGCAGCAGCATCATCGCGCGCGTCTCCCGCTCGGGAAGCGGGTCACCCACACCGGCCGCATGGCTACGCACGAGATTGCGCTGGAGGACGTCGAGCTGCTCGGGAGGAATCGTCACTTCCGAGAGCTTGCCGAACCCGGTGTTGATGCCGTACACCGGAACAGCGGCCTTCACGGCTCGGTCGACGACATCCCTCGTAATCGCCATGCGAGCCCGCGCGTCTGCGCCCAGCTCGACCGCAACGACATCGTCCGCGACGCGCACGATGTCGGCGATCCGCAGCGAACGTCCATCAATGGAGAGTGTGCGCTGGCCGTCGTGACGCGTTATGGAGCCTGCAGCAGGGCCGTCTGCAGGCCCCTCCACTAGAAACTGCTCGAGCGATAGGTCTGCCGATCGTAGTTGAACTTCAACTCTGGTTGCGCCTTCAGCGCGATGAAGAAGTTGAATGCGAAATTGCCATTGGGTGCCTGCGTGAACGAGAAGACCGCGTTCCAGTCATGCAGCGAACGTTGCAGTCCGATCTGCTGGCTGGCAAACCGGGCGCGGGTCACGTCGTATTGCGTCGACCACTGGGCCGCCCAGTTCTGCGTGATGTTGAAGTTCACGGCGGACGTGACGTTCTGCACCGGCGGGGAGATATAGACCGGGCCACCGCGGGTGGTCCCCTCGAAATTTTGTCCCGTGGGTGGCGAACTGGTGGCGGTCTGGATGCAGCGATCGAACGCGGCGATCCCGAACACGCGTTGCCCTTCGCACTGTGCGGCCGGGTCATTCACGATCTGCGTGCCGCCGAAGGGCGGGCGTTGCCGCGCAATGTTGTACTGCAGGTTGAGCTGCCAGCCACCACCGGAGGGCAGCTGTACCTGAGTACCGCGCATCGTGCCGCCCGCCGCGTTCTGCTGCCGGGACTGCAATGCAACATTGGCCTCGTTCTGCGTCTGGAGCCGACGCGTATCAGCCGACGCTGCGTCGATCACGGACCTCCGACCCAGGAGGCGGCTGAACAGACCGAAGATGCCGGACTTGCCATCGAGGCTGAACGAAAGGGCGACGTCCGTCAGAAACGGCTTGAACTGCGCCGTGTCCGAGAGATAGTTGCCCTGGAACAGGTCGTATCCCGCGCGAAAGTCGAGTCCCGGCAGCAGATCGGTGTTCGCCGAAATCGAGAAGTTCGGCGTGGCGATACCACGGCCGGTGCTGTCCGCGCGAACGAAATCGTATGCGAGCGAGGAAAAGTTGAGCGACACCAGCTTGATCTTGCGTCCGCCTTCGGCCGGCCCGAGAGGCGACCCCACAGTCGGGTTGCCGGCATTGCGCCCCGTTGCACCCGGCAGCGGACGCTCCCCGGCGCTCGCTTGCAATGAGTCGGCGTTCACCGAGTCGGCAAGCGTCGTTGGAGCGGGCGGCGTTGCACCACCTTCCTCCGGTGTGCGCTCACGGAGCTTGCCCTCGATATTCGTGCTCAGACCGAATGAGATGACACTTCGCTTGAGCGCACCGAGGTAGCCTGACCGAACATCGCCGACCGCGGCGAGAAATTGGTCGCTCACCGTTGCCTGCGGCGAGAATCCGAAGCTCATCGTCGGCGAGATCGTATGGCGGAACCGGCTGATGGGCCCGATGCCGGGGTAGAACCCGTACACCGTCGGCGATGCAGACACCTGATACACGAGTCGCACGCCCTGTGACACGTACGCACCGCCGCTCCGCTCGGTCCGAACGAGCAGCCCCGAGCGGCCGTCGATCTTCTCGATGTTCACCGATGGCGTGACGTTCCAGCTCCCCTGAAAGAAGCGCGGAAGGTTGAAGGACGTGGTCCAGTCGATATTCGTGGCGAACGTCTTCGCGAAGACGCGGATCGTGCGCTGCGATGTGTCGCTGACGTTCACGACTTCGCGTTGCTCCGGGTAGTCGTTGAATGCCTCGCGAATCGCGAACGCATTGTTCCACTGGAAATCACCGATCTTGATCGGCGTGTCGAAGGCGAAGTCCAGATTGCGACGGCCCGCGCGCACTCGAGTGCTGTCGAGTCTACCGAGGCTGTTTTGCGAATAGACGAACGGAAACTGCAGTCCCTGATCGATCTTCTGCGACGACTGGATGTTGAACCGCAATGCCGGCGTCCAGCTGAACACCTCGTTCCCGAGCGTTCCGGTGCTGACGTTGAACGACGGGAAGCTGAGGTCGACCTGCGAACGGCCCGGGTATTGGACGCGTGAGCCACCGGTATTGATCGAGGCCGGCCCAATCTTCGTCTGATAAGTCAAGTCGGAGCGGATCGTCGCATTCGCCTGCACCGGGTTCACGGTCGTGGCCCGTTGCACCAGGGTGTTCTGCACGAAGTTGATGCGGGACGTCAGACGCGTCTGCCGCGAGAAGTCCTGATTGTGGTTCCAGGTGACGGCGGTGTTGGTCGTGCCGTTGCGCTGGGCCATGTACGACACGGCGGTCTCGCCGGTGATGAAGCGGTTGAGCCACCGGTACCGGTACTGCACGTTTCCGCGCAGGAACCCAGGATCGAAGTCGCTGCCACGCGCGCCGCTTCGCCAGTCGAACGACGCCTCGGCGTTCATGTAATCGCTGATGGCGAAGAAGTAGCCGATGTTGGAGATGCTGCGACGGTACGACGGGCTGTTGCGCAGCAGTTCGGCGATGCCGAAGCTCGGAGTCAACAGCCCGCTCCGACGTCCCTGCCGGGTGTCCTGCACGAAAAACGGCAACCAGAAGACCGGGACCTCGCCGATGTACAGCAACCCCGATCGCGCGACCATGATGTTCTCGGACACGTACTTCATGTCGCGAGCGGTAAAATGAAAATGGGGTTCGGCGTGATCGCAGTACGTGAACGAGCCGTCCTTGGCGTACACCGTGTGCCGCCCCGCGACGAGGGTGTCGCCGAAGAAGGAGCCGCGCTTCGCTCTGATGAACAGCTTCTGGCCGCTGGTCACGGCCGTGGAGAACTCGCCGAAGGTGCCCTGTCGCGCGTTCAGGTCGTAGTCCAGGCGACCGCGCGCAATGAAGTCGTCCGCGCCTTGCTGCGTCGGATCGCGGATGATTGCGGTATCGGAGATGACGGATACGAATTTCAGCGAGTCGTTGTACACGATCGAATCGCCGATGAGCATCGTCGCGTCACGTTTGACGGCGGCCGGCAGCCCGTTCAAGGTGAGCAGGCGGGTCAACGCATCGAATCGGACGCGATCGCCCTGGTACTGCACCTTCCGGTATCCCGGACGCGACATGAGCTCCCGCATCGTGGAGTCCGGCGCCGCAAAATCGAAGGGACGCGGCGGCACGCGTTGCAAGGAGTCGAGCGGCTGGCTGGGGACACCGGGGCGAGCGGGCTGCGCCACTGGCGGCTGCTGCCCCTGCGCGGCGGATGCCGGGGACACCAATGCCGCAATGGCGAGCGACAGGGCCACTAGGAGACGCATGTCAGACCAGCTCGAGCGATTCCTGCCGTGCAATCCGCTTCTCGCGACGCGAGAAGACGAGACGGGACAGCCAGATCGAACCTTCGTACAGGAAGTACAGCGGGACGGTGAGGAACAGCAGCGCGGTCGGGGCGTCGCCCGGCGTGATCACGGCGGCAGCGATGATGCAGCCCACGAAGGCATGTCGCCGAAATTTGACCAGCATCGCTGGCGTGACGATGCCGAGCATCGTCAGCAGCAGGATGACGATCGGGAGCTCGAATACGGCGCCGAACGAAATGCAGATCTTGAAGACGAAATCGAAGTACGCGCTCACGGTCAACATCGACGTGACGGTGTCGCTTTGCAGCCCGAGCAGAAACTTGAGCGTGACTGGAAGGGCAAAGAAAAACGCCAGCGCCATGCCGCCGAGAAACAGGAATGCGGCTCCGACAAGTGTCGGGATGATGACTTTCTTCTCGTGACCGTACAGCGCCGGTGACAGGAAGCCCCAGATCTGCCACACGATCACGGGCGACGCGAGGATCAATCCGAGCGTGATCGACATGTCCATGTAGACCTCGAAAATGTCGCTCGGACGCGTCGCGATCAGCGTTCCCTTCATGTACGGCAGCGCCGGCTTCGCAAGAATTCCGATCAGGTCGAACGCCTGGCTGTAGATCAGCGCGAAGGACGCGCCCACCGTGATGGCGATGGCAAGTGCACTCTTGAACAGTCGCCACCGCAGCTCCTCGAGGTGTTCGAGGAACGGCATCTCATGTTTGGGCTCGCCAGTCATTCGGAGGTCGTCAGCGTCGGCAGCAGGGCGCGCGCTACAGGCGCGCCTTCAACCGTTCGGCCGCCAGCCCTGCTTCATCGCTGCGCGGGTATCGCGCGATGACTTCACTCCAGAACTTGCGTGCTTCCGGCAGGTTGTTCTGCAGCTCGAACACGGTGCCCCGCTTGTAAAGCGCGGTTGCCGCCTTCGGATGCGTGGGATAGCTCGTCACGACAGCAGCATACGCCGATTCGGCGGCCGGGTAGTTCTTCTCCTTCAGGTACGAATCGGCGATGCTGATCTGCGCTTCCGGTGCGAGATCGGACGTCGGGTAATCGAGCAGCAGTTTCTGAAACAGCATGCGTGCGGTGCCGTTGCTTCCGCGCGAGAGCTGATCACGCCCGTTCGTGTAGAGCGCAGCGGGGCCAGGCCCCGAGGAATCGGCTAGCGGAGCTACCGCAGTGGGGGGCACCGCGCTGCCTGGCGCGCCGGCTGCCGGTGGCACGCCCACCGGCTGAGCCATCTGCTGCTGCTGGTTGTTGCGCGCCTCGAGGTCCGCGCGCAGCCGCTTGAGCGTCTGATCGCTTTGCCCGAGCAATGACTGGATCTGCAGCAACTGCTCCTTGATGGCGCGCGACTCGCCACGAACGTCGCCTTGCACCGAAACGGTTCGGGCGCTCAGGCGGCCGAGCGAATCACTTGCCGCGTTCACCAATGCCGTCACCGCCTGAATGTCGGCGCGGATCTGCGCGTCGTTGCGAACCATCTCCAGCCGGAGCGACGCAACGTCGGTCTGCACAACCCGCACGTCACTTCGCGTGGCGAAACAGCCCCCCACGGCAAACAGTGCCGTGAGGGGAACGAGTCGGGCTGCACGAGAGACGGGCAGGAACTTCATGATCACCTGGGTATCACCTGGCTGGACGGATTTGATCGGCGCCGGTCGTGATCTTGACCTCGTCGCGACGGTTCTGGGCCCAGGCTTCTTCGCCGGTGCCCTGCACTGCCGGACGCTCGCGCCCGAAGGACACGGTCTCGACGCGAGCAGCGTCGACGCCACGATCGGTAAGATAGCGCTTTGCCGCTTCAGCACGACGACGCCCCAGCACGATGTTGTACTCGTCATCGCCACGTTCGTCACAGTGACCTTCGATCATGATGCGGACTGAAGGATTGGCAGCCATCAGTCGCACCTTCGCATCGAGGTTCGTCCGGGCGTCGTCCCGCAGCTCGTCCGAATTGTATTCGAAGTAGATGGTCTGGGAGAGCGCGCGCACGGCTTCCTCACGCTCGCGACGCTCACGCTCAGCCGCGCCGTTGTCCGGCGTCGCGGCCGGCACTTCCGGATTACGCACGGGCGTGACTGGGCCAGCGTTCGGTACGGGCTCCGGGGTCACCGTGGGCGGAGTCTTCTTGCGGCAGGCGCTGAGAACCAACGGAAGTGCAACTGCAACCAACAACAGACGAGAACGGTTCATTGATCGATAGCTCCGCAAAGGAGTGTGAAGAAAACCACATCAACGGGGTGGAGAGTATCCCGTCGCACGAACGAAAAGTGGAAGCACAACTACGTACGACGGCTGCGTCTCACGGCGCTGACAGCCTCGGCGACCACGCTCCCAGTCGAGCGTCCGAACCGCGTGTCAGCTGCCGTGTCCGGCCAGTATCCCGGTCGACGACCCACAGCTGACGGTTACCGGATCGCGTCGACGTGAACACGAGATGCCGTGAATCCGGCGCCCACGACGCGCTTTCGTTGCGCCCGTCGCTCGTGACCTGCCGTGCCGACTGGTCGCGCAAGTTGATCGTCACGATCTGAAAAGAACCACCGAGCTCGGCATGATAGGCCACGAACTGTCCGTCCGGAGACCAGTCTGGGCTGTACTTGTCCGCGCGCTCACCGAAGCTGCCTGAAACGAGCGCTTCGGTGTTCGTACCGTCGACGTCGCTAATATAAACCTCCCGGCGACCGGTGCGATCGGAGGAGTACGCGATGCGCTGACCGTCAGGGCTGAACGACGGCGAGTAGCTGCCCTTCCCTCGTCCGAGGGTGATGCGTTGCGGGGTGCCGCCCGCAAACGGGACGCTGAACAGGTCCGCACCATTGCCGTCGACCCGGGTGAACACGACGGTTCGACCGTCGGGCGACACCGCCGGCGACATGCCCTGGACGCCGCGCGCAGCACTCAGGGTTCGCTGCGAACCCGTCGCCAGATCCGTCACGAGTACCGGATCGTCTCCGCCGACGCTGCCCATGTACACAAGCGCTTGTCCGCCGGGAGTCCACTGCGGCGAAAGGCCTCGAGCCGTCACGGGTCTCAGGCCCGCACCATCCTGATCGACGGTCCAGATGCGGCGATCACGTTCGAACGCGATTCGTGTGGACGCGATACCGCGTTGACCGGTGATCCACTCCTCGACCATGTCGGAGATGGTGTGCACCTGGTAACGCCAGCTCCCCTGCGACATTGCGCCGGTGAGTGGGAAATCCTTCTGGTTGAGGATTGCCGAGGTTCCGACATCGTGGAGGATGATTCGCACCCAGCCCGACGGAAGCAGCGTACCCTGCACGACGCCCTGCACGCCAAGCTTCGCGTACACGCTGTAGTTGATCGGACCGTTCGTCTGCATCACGCTCGACGGCGGAACGACGGCGAACCGATCACTGAAATCGAGATCGCGACCGATGATGGTCGCGATGGAGTCGCCATTCGTGCCACGAACCGGGAGCACGAGTAGCGATTGCTTTTCGCTCCGGTTGTACTTGGTGAGACTGAGCGACACGCCCGCCGGCTGTTGCGCCCCGGCGATGTCCGGCGTGGCGACGAACAGCTGCAGCGCCGCCAGCAGCGCCATCGCCCGATGCGCTGGCAACATCAGGCGAGCAGCGCGCGTGATGGATGAACTTACGAAATCTTTACTCAAGGCATCAGGGACGGAGGGCATAGTCGAACGTGAAATAGACCACCAGTACATCATCCGCATACCCCGCGGGTAGCGGGCCGAATCCGCGTGTCGAACCCACGGCTTCGACGGCACCCATGGCGTCCGTGTCGTAGATAAAATCGCCGGACTTTCGCACCACTTCCATCCCTACGACACTGCCATCGCGGCGAATCATGAACTTCACTTCGGCGGTGAGCACCGGCGACTTTGACTGAGGGCGCCAGGCGACCGCGAGCTTCTGCACGATTCTGCTCAGATACCCGGGGTACGGAAACTCGATCCCGCGGATATTCACGTTGGCGACATCGGCACCCTTGCCGCCTTCCGCTCCGGCTCCCGCCTTCGGTGCAGCCGTCGCCTTCGTAGCCGGCGTCGCGGCCTTGCTGCCGGCTTCGCGCGTGCGCTCGGTCGAGGGTGTCGCCTTCACCGGTTTCGCGACTGGTGCGTTCGTCTTCGTCGCCACAGGCTTTGGAGGAGACGGCGGACGCTCTGCGCCCGATACTTCACGCGCGGCCGCGACGGGTTTATCCGCGGCATCCACGACACCCGCCTGGCGCGGGCCCGGTGGAGCGCCGACGAGTTGCACGCGATACACAGGTGGGCGCTCGACCTCCGCCCCTGCCGCCCAGAAAACGAACATCCCGATCACCGCTGCATGCAGAGCAACCGAAAATGCGATTCCGCCTCGGACTGGCGATGTGCCCCGGGGGATGCCGCCCGGCATCGTCCCGAGACCAGAGTGTGGCGAAGTCACTCGCCCCCCGTCTCCGGAACTCCGATCAGGCTCACGTTCTGTATGCCGGCGCGCGTTGCCGCGCCAATCACCTGCAACACGATGCCGTAGTCGCCATTGGCATCGCCACGCAGGTACAGCGCGCCGCCACCAGCTTTCGTCCACAGTGGCTTCACGCCGGCGCGGAATTCGTCGAGGCTGAATTCCGTCTCGTCGACGAAGATGCGCCCGTTCCTGTCCACGGTCACGGTGAGCCCGCCCTTCGCCTCGACGGGTCGCACATCGGCCTCCGGCAGCGCGATCTCGACGCCGCCCTGCATGATGGGCGCGGTGATCATGAAGATCACCATGAGCAGCATCATCACGTCGATCAGCGACACCACGTTGATCTCGGCGTTCACGCCCATGCGCTCCGCGCGACGACGGCGCCCCACGGCTAGATGCGCCCCTCGCGCACCATCAGGGCAATCAACTCCGAGCCGAATCCTTCAAGCTCGTTGTCGATACGATTGAGGCGCGCAGCGAACAGGTTGTACGCAAAAGCAGCCGGAATCGCGACGGCGAGAGCGGCGGCCGTCGCCACAAGCGCCGTCGCGATGCCGGGAGCAACCGCGCTGATGTTCCCAGACCCTTTGGCAACGATGCCCGCGAAGGCGCTGATGACCCCGAGCACGGTACCCAGGAGGCCGATGAGCGGGCTCACGCTACCAACAGTCGCGAGCCACGGTACGTAGCGACCCAACTCTTCACGCTCCTTGCCGCCTTCCGACTCGAGCACCAGGTGCAATGCTTCGACCTGCGAACCGGACAGCTTTGCCGCACGGTCTGCAGTGGCCGCCATGGCAGGCTTCGTGTCGTTCAGGAACTGCACGGCCCGCGAGAAGACCGCAGTGAACGCGCTCGGCTTCGCACGCTGCGCAAACGCCATGGCTTCGTCGATGCCATGCGCCCGCTCGAAGTCGCGCACGAACGATTGCCCGTTCTTTTCGGCGACGCTGAACGCACGCCACTTGCTGAACATGATTCCCCACGACAGCAGCGACAGCAGCACGAGCAGGATCAGCACGATCTTCGTGATGAGGTCACTGTTCATGATCAACGACACCATCGACATCGATTCAGCCGCGCCGCCCCCCGCCGCGGGCGATAGCTGCGTCAGGAGCATCGGCACGATCAGCGCCGCGTGCACGCTCACTCGCGAGCACCTGCGCCGCCCGACGCTGCCGCTCGACGATCGGCAAAGTAGCGGAACGTCTTCTCGAGCCCTTCAGCGAGTGACACCTGCGGGGCCCAGCCGAGGGCCTGCTGTGCCTTCGTCGTATTGAGTGCTGAACGCGCGAGTTCACCTGCACGTGCGGGAGCGTATTCGATATCCGAACTCGACCCGGACACCTGCGTCAGCGTGCGGGCAACCGTGTTCACGGACGTCTCGATGCCGGTGCCGATGTTGAACGCGCGCGCATCCACTCGGCCCGCGGCAGGCAACTCGTTCGTGGCCGCCGCAAAGTTGGCCGCCGCAACGTCACCGGCGTAGACGTAGTCACGCGTCTGTTCACCGTCGCCAAAGACGGTCAATGCGCGCTCGTCGAGCAACCGGTTGCAGAAGATGGCCACTACGCCTGCCTCGCCATGCGGGTCCTGTCGCGGGCCGTACACGTTGCCATAGCGCAGCGCGACGGTGGTCAGTCCATGAACTCGACCGTAGTACGCGAGGTAATACTCGACGGAGAGCTTGGCGATCCCATACGGTGCCTCGGGATCCTTGGCATTGGTTTCCGCGCTTGGCGGGGGATCGAAATCGCCATACAGCGCACCACCGGTCGACGAGAAGATCACGCGCGTGTCATGACCGCTGGCTCTCACCGCCTCCATCAGGTTCAGCGTGCCAAGCACGTTGCGCGTGGCATCGTAGACCGGGTCGAGAACGCTCCGCCGCACGTCGATCTGCGCGGCCAGGTGACACATCACGTCGAAGCGACCATCCCGCACCAGCGCCGCTGCCTCCGGCGTCGTGATGTCGCCGCGTACGAACCGCACACCCGGCGCGACGTTCTCTTCGCGACCGCTGGAAAGATCGTCGAGCACCGTGACATCCCAGCCATCGGCCAGAAACCGATCGGCCACGTGTGATCCGATGAACCCCGCCCCGCCCGTCACCAGCACTGTCTTCGCCATGCCCGGTCGTCCTCAGCCGTAGAAGTAGATTGGCTCGGCCCAGGGGCCGGTTTGCCACGGCCGGAATGTACACACGCGCCGGCGATTGGTGGTCGCCGGCGCGTGAATGCGTCGAGTGCTGCCTAGCGTGTCACCGCATTCAGGGAATTCTCGCGACCAGCCGCGCTGACAGGCCCGGTCCGATCTCGCCCTTGTCCTGCTTCACGACGATGGCGGTGCTCGCAGCCGCGTCGCTCCGGACGATGCGGACGACTGCGATCCGCTCCTCCACGCCCGTGTTCACGCTGCCCCGGGCACGCACGAGCGCGAATTCATCCCCGCTCTTCACCCCTTTCGTGGTACCGGCGTCCAGCAGCACGTAGCTCTGCAGCGTCGGAAGGAGTGACTGTCCATCTACCCAGACCACCGATGCGCGCAAGGGCTCGCTCGTTGCGGCGGCGCGCACCAGCGCCGCGGGTTGCCAGCTGATGGCCAGGACGCGGTGGCCTTGTTCGATGAGCCCGGACTGCGACTTCACACGGGCCACCACAGGCTTCCCGGCGTCCGCGCGTACGACCTGCAGTACGCCCCCGGGCAGCACGACGCGCATTCCAGTTGGAAGCGCACCGAAGTCCTGCACGGCGATGACACGGTCTCCGACCGACAGCGTGGTGCCGACTGGCGGAGTGATCTCGACCTCATCGGCAATCAGCACGCGCTGCGCGCCTTCGATCGAACCGACGGCTGCTGACCCGACGCGCCGCACGATGCGCCCACCGCGGTTGAACCCGTCGACGGAGAGCGTGAACGGCGCTGCGTCATACTCGCCGCGGCGAGGCGCGGCAGCCTCGCGAGGCATGGCCGCGTGTGCAGCCGCACGTGCTTCTTCCACCGTCGGCACTTCACGGAGGAAAATCGTCGGCGCATCCTTCGCCCGAGCCGCGCGAAGCGCGTTACCATCGGTCAGCCCGATGCGGATCGCACCACGATCGATGGGCGTCTCGGTCTTCATGGTCGTATTCAGCGCGACTCGCGTGGACGCAGAGAGTGCCGTCGGGCTCGAATCCGGTTGCGCCGTTGCACCTGTGCTCGCGGCGATCGCGGTGACAGCGGCTGGCTTTGTCGATCCCGCTGCTCGCGATTCCGCTTTGGACGTCGAGGCCGACGTTGACCCCGCCCGTCCGCTGCCGACGTTTGCGGCGCGCGACGCGGACCGCGGGGTTACGGCGGGCGCGTCGCTCTTGCCAGCAGTCTGAGACGCCAACGACGGCGTACTCTTGCCGGATGCTTGTGGCGCCGCCGCGGCCGCGAGCGCTGTCCTGGGTGTATCCGCCGGGGGCTTCGCTGCTGCAACGCCTGTAGCGCTGCTCGGCTTTGCGGAAGGCACCTGCAGCCGCATGCCCACAACGACCGGACGGGCGGCACTGGACGAAATGTTGTTGCGCTTCGCGAGCTCGGTCCACGACGATCCGCTGCCGTAGTAGCGCTCCGCGATGCTCCAGAGCGATTCCCCGGCCCGCACGATGTGTGTCGTCGACGCCGTTGCCGACCCTTGTGACGCGCCGGCCGCCGCGGCCTGCGCGCGCACGATGGCAGGCCGCCAAAGCGCGAGCAGGACCAACGTGGCAAACACTGCCATCAGGAGCCGCGGCAGTTGTTCGCTGGCCGCATGCTCGCGCGCCGGCAGCGTGGCAGTGTGCGTCGGGTGCGGCCGAATTGCAGCGCGCATCGGTGAGCCTCAGAGTTGAATGAGCTGGTCGCGCCCGCCGAGCGGGTGCGGGCGAACGTGGAGCGTTGGAGTGCTTGGGGTACACGGAGAGACGCGCACGCCGATCGACCTGTAACCTCGGTACTGTCACGGCGCCGGGCGTCACCGTTTCATTGCGCCCTGTACCGCTGCGTCGCCGACCATTGTACACCTGCAACGACAAAGCGCCCCGGCCAAGCGGCCGGGGCGCTTTGTGCGCCCACCCTGCGGAATCAGAACGGCAGGTCGTCGTCTTCATCCTCGAGTGCACCCGGGAAGTCGCTGAAATCGTCACCGCCGGCCGCAGGGGCCGCGGCGGCCTTGCCACGTGCTGGCGCTGCGTTGCGACGGGGGGCGCCACCGCCCTCCGAATCGTCACTACCACCGCCGCCGCCCGCGCGACCACCAAGCAGCATGAGTTCACGAACCTTGATCTCCGTGGTGTAGCGCGTCTGGCCTTCCTTGTCCTGCCACTGGCGGTACTCGATCTCACCTTCGACGTAGACGCGCTCTCCCTTCTTGACGTACTTCTCCACCACGTCGGCGAGCGATCCGGCCTTGTTGCCCCAGACGATGCACTTGTGCCACTCCGTCTTCTCCTGCTTCGCGCCGCTCGCATCGTTCCATGTGCGCCCGGTCGCGAGCGAGAACGACGCGACCTTGCTGCCGTTGCCGACGGTGCGGAGCTCGGGATCGCTCCCGACGTTGCCGATAAGAATGGCCTTGTTCAAGCTGCGACTCACGGGTGCCTCCTCGCTGAGCGAAGGTGATTGGTGTGCGGACAAGCTAGAAGCGGTTGCGGCGGGCACGTCACCCGACCATCGCAGCGCGGAAAGTTCGAACGCATCATAAGCATGCAGACCCTACTGGGATACCGGTTCGGTGCGACGCAACACCAGGGCGTCTTCGAGCGGATTGCGGTAATACGCCCGACGACGTCCAACCGCCAGGAAACCCCGTGATGCGTACAGGTCGCGCGCCGCATGGTTGGACGTGCGCACTTCCAGATACACCGAACGGATGCCGACGTGCTCGGCGGATCGCAACGCATTGTCGAGCAATCGTGCGCCCACGCCCTGCCCCCGACGCGATGGCACGACGGCGATGTTGGCGATCTCACCTTCGTCAGCCGCTGCGAGCAGGACACAGTAGCCCACCGGTTCGTTCGTTGCATCGACGGCGACCGTGATCATCGCGTGCGATGCTTCGAGCAATCCCGAGAACGCGGACGCAGGCCAGGGATCGCTGAATGCGACGGCTTCGATGCGCGCCATCGCGGCGACGTCGGCCTCGCACGCGTCCCGGAGCGAGAGTGCTTCCGCTCCCTCGAATGCATCAGACGGCCGGCAGCGCGTGGCCATGCGTCCGCTCCCACACAACCTGCGCTTCGGCGAGGCGCCCGTAGACCGGCTCCCATGCGCCGAGGGACGCTGCCGCCAACTCTTCCCAGCTCGCAACGCCCACGATTGCTCCTGCGGCAGGAAGCACGACCGCCGCCTCGCGTTCCTGTACCGGCGACGAGGTGACGGCGACGCGCGCTGCACCACGGCAATACGCTTCCAGATCATCGCACGCTACACGGTCCACAGGACCGTCGGGCCGCACCATGCGTGCCGCGTCGATGTGCACACGCTGTGCATAGCGCTCCCCGCGCAGTGCATCGGAGTGCACCACCATTTCCGTCACATCGCTCGGCATACGCTCGACGGCGGATGCTGCTGAGAGCAGCAACGACGACACCCCAGCCAGCATCGCTCCGGTGCCGTGCACGAGACCCTTCGCCAGCGCAGCGGCGATGCGCAGCGACGTAAAGCTTCCGGGGCCCGCACCGCAGACGACACGCGTCAGATCCGATGGCTCGAGCGCGCACTCCACGAGCAAGGCCTGAATAGCCGGAAACAGCCCATCGTCGCGCGACGCGCCCATGGCGACTGTGTTGCTCCCCACACAGCGACCGAAGCGCACGACCGCAAGCGAACCGAGGGAGGTCGATGCTTCAATCACGAGTGTCACGTCGTCTGTTGACGGACGGTCGAACACCACGGTGGTCATCGCGGCGCCGCCACGACGCGCAACATGCGTCGGTCGGGATTGCTGCTGTCGTGCGAGAGCATGATGCAAATCGTGTCTCGCGGCAGCGAAGCCGCCGCGCGTTGCGGCCACTCGACCAGAAGCAGCGACGCGTTGTCCACGATCTCATCCCATCCCAGCGCGTCGAGCTCGGCAACGCTGCGCAGGCGGTACAGGTCGACGTGCACGACGGGCCCACGCGGCGCGTCGTACTGCTGCACCAGCGAGAAAGTAGGACTCGTCACCGCCGACAGATCGCGGACCCCCGCGCCTGCGCAGATCGCGCGCGCCAGCGCCGTCTTGCCGGCGCCAAGTTCCCCCTCCAGTGCAACGACGGCCGGACGCGGGAGGGCCGCACCCAGCAGGCGGCCCCACGCATCGAGCGAATCGCGGTCAGGCGAGCGCGGTGCCCCTCGGCCAAGGAGATGCCCGAGTGACGTCTCGTCGCTGCCACCGGCGGCTCTAGCGTCCACGTTTGCCACCCGCGCGACGCATGGGTGCGCTGCCCGGCGGCCGCTTTGGCGCGGTCTCGCTCCCGCGTGCCTGCGACGGCTTGTCGCCCAATGCGGTGCGCACTTCGAACAGCTGGTCACGCAACCGCGCCGCCGCTTCGAAATCGAGCGCCACCGCGGCCTCCCGCATCGCGATCTCGAGCTCGCCCACGAGTGCCGTGAGCTCCTCGCGCGAGCGCGGCGCCGCTTCACCACCGATCTTTCTCGTCGCCGGCGCTTCGCCCGGACTCTTCTCCACCCGCGCATCCGCAACGCGGGTTATGAACCGCACCTCGTCGATGCTCTTCTGCACGCCATGGGGCGTGATGCCGTGCGCCATGTTGTGCTCGTGCTGGATGGCACGACGACGATCGGTTTCGTCGATTGCGCGCTGCATCGAACCGGTGATGCGGTCGGCGTACAGGATCGCCATGCCATTCATGTGGCGGGCAGCGCGTCCGATGGTCTGGATCAGTGACCGGTCACTGCGCAGAAATCCTTCCTGATCCGCATCGAGGATCGCCACGAGCGACACCTCCGGCATGTCGAGACCCTCGCGCAACAGGTTGATGCCGACCAGCACGTCGAATTCGCCGAGTCGCAGCCCGCGTACGATCTCGACACGCTCGATCGCGTCGATATCGGAGTGCATGTAACGCACGCGGACACCCATCTGCTGCAGGTAGTCGGTGAGATCTTCCGACATGCGCTTCGTGAGCGTCGTGACGAGCACGCGCTCCCCTTTGCGTTCGCGCAACCGGATCTCGTGCAGCAGGTCGTCGACCTGGCCTTTGACCGGTCTGATCTCCAGCACCGGATCGAGGAGCCCCGTCGGACGAATCACCTGCTCCACCACGACTCCCTCGGAGAGTTGCAATTCGAGCTCACCAGGCGTCGCGGACACGTTGATCAGGCGCGGCACGAGGCTCATGAACTCGTCGAACACCAATGGCCGGTTGTCGAGTGCGCTCGGCAGTCGAAAACCGTAATCGACGAGCGTGAGCTTGCGCGCGCGGTCGCCATTGTACATCCCGCGGATCTGCGGCAGCGTTACATGGGACTCGTCGGCGACGACGAGATAATCGTCCGGGAAGTAGTCGAGCAGACACGCGGGCCGCTCGCCGGCAACTCGACCGCTGATGTGCCGGGAGTAGTTCTCGATGCCGGCGCACGTGCCGATCTCCGCGAGCATTTCGAGATCGAACTGTGTCCGCTGTTCGAGTCGCTGTGCCTCCAGCAGCTTGCCGGTCTCACGAAGCTCGGTCAGACGCAACATCAGCTCGTCACGGATCGCCACCGATGCACGCTCGATGGTGGGCCGGTTCGTGATGAAATGCTTGGCCGGGTACACGGCCGTTCGCTGCAACGCTGCAATCGTTTCCCCGGTGAGGGGATCGATCTTGGAGATGCGCTCGATCTCGTCTCCCCACAGCTCCAGCCGCACCGCCTGCTCCTCGTACGCCGGGTAGATCTCCACCGTGTCGCCGCGCACGCGAAACGTGCCCCGATCGAACGCGACGTCGTTCCGGTTGTACTGAATGCCCACGAGCGCGCGCAGGATGTCATCACGCGCGATCTGCTGTCCGGCCGCCAGCGACACCATGCGCTCGCGATACGAGACCGGGTCACCAAGGCCGTAGATCGCGGACACCGTAGACACGATCACCACGTCGTCACGTTCCATCAGCGACGACGTGGCGCGAAGCCGCAGCCGGTCGATGTCCTCGTTGATCGACGCGTCCTTCTCGATGAACGTGTCGCTGGAGGGGACGTATGCCTCCGGCTGGTAGTAGTCGTAGTACGAGATGAAGTACTCGACCGCGTTGTTCGGGAAGAAGCTCTTGAGTTCTCCGTACAACTGCGCCGCCAGTGTCTTGTTGTGCGACAAGACCAGGGTCGGCTTCCCCCAGTGCTCGATGACATTGGCGATCGTCATCGTCTTGCCAGACCCGGTGACCCCCAGCAACGTCTGGATGCGGTCACCGCGCGCGAGCCCCGCGTTCAACTCCTGAATCGCGCGTGGCTGATCGCCGGCGGGCGAAAATGGAGCCTGAAGGCGGAAGGGGGCGGACATACCCGAAATATAGCAGATTCCCGCGACAATATCGGCCTTTCTTCGGGTCGATTCCAAGCCCCGTCGCGCTATTCCTCGGTGGTGATTCGCTCCCGGCGGCTCACCGCCGCGATCCCCTTGACCCGCCTCGCGGCTTTGATGATGCGCTCCAGGTGCGCCAAGTTCTCGACCTCCACCATCGCGGCACCTGTCACCTTGCCGTCGGTGGTCTTGAGCTCGAGGCTCTTGATGTCCGTGCCGGTGGCACTGACGGCCGCCGCCACGTCGGCGTAGAGCCCGCGCCGGTCAGTGCCTTCCATCGCCAGGCGTACCACGAAGCGCTCCCCTGCCATCTCCTGCCAGTCGATGTCGAGCCGGCGCTCCGGTTCGTGCACCAGGAACAGCAGGTTCGGACAGTCGCCGCGGTGGATGCTGACCCCGCGCCCGCGCGTGACGTATCCGACCACCTTGTCACCCGGGACCGGCTGACAACACTGCGCGTAGCGCACGAGCAGACCATCTGCTCCCTGAATGCGAACGCCCTTGCCGGTCCCGCGTACCCGGTCCACCAGGCGTTCGAGCGTGCTCGGCTTCTCGACGACGTCGGTTGCGCTTTCGAGCTGCGGATGCAGTGCCTTGAGCACCTGCATCACATGCACGTCTCCCTGACCGACGGATGCGACGAGATGGTTCGCGTCCTTCAGCTTGAGCAGGCGCGCGATCGGGAGCAGCGTCGGATCGTCGACCTTGGGTAGTCGACGCCGGCGTAGCTCGCGCTCGAGGATCTCCCGACCCAGTCGCATGGCCGACGATCGTTCCTCGAGTCGCAGATGCTGACGGATCTTGTGTCGGGCGCGCCCCGTACGCACATGCGCGAGCCAATCACGGCTCGGCTTCGCGTTCGGATTGGTGAGGATCTCCACCGTCTCCGAGTTCTTGAGCTCTCGCGAGAGCGGCGCGATCCGGCCGTTGATCTTCGCACCGGCGCAGTGTGCACCCACCTGCGTATGCACGGCGAACGCGAAGTCGATCGGCGTCGCGTTCTTCGGCAGCTGGATCACGTCGCCGGTCGGCGTGAACACGAAGATCTCGTCCTGATACAGGTCGAGCTTCAGGAACTCGAGGAACTCGCCAGGCGTCTCCGCATCGAGCTGCAGCTCGAGTACCTGGCGAAACCACGCGAGATGCTTGTCGAGTTCGTCAGCCCCCTTGGCACTCTCCTTGTAGAGCCAGTGCGCCGCGATGCCATGATCGGCGGTGCGATGCATGTCGCGCGTGCGGATCTGGATCTCGAACAGCTGTCGCCCAGGCCCGAACACCGTCGTGTGCAGCGACTGATACCCATTCGACTTGGGCTGCGCGACGTAGTCCTTGATGCGCTCCTGCACTGGGGTCCACCCATCGTGGATGACGCCCAGCGCATGATAGCACTCCAGCACATTCGGCACGACCACGCGAATCGCGAGCAGGTCGTAGATGTCCTCGTAGGGCCGGTCACGCTGCTGCATCTTCTTGTAGATCGACCACAGATGCTTCGGACGTCCGGTGACCTCGACGCCGGCAATGCCTGCGTCGGCAAGCCGCTTCTCGAGCGGGTCCTTCATCTGCGCGATCAGACTCTCGCGTTCACCGCGCTTCGCGGCAACGAGCTTCGCGAGCGTCTTGTACGCCTCGGGTTCCAGGTGCTTGAACGCGAGATCCTCGAGCTCCCACCGCACCTTCGCCATACCGAAGCGGTGCGCGAGCGGCGCATACAGGTCGCGTGTTTCCTGGGCGATGCGACGACGCTTCTCCGGCGTCAGCCAGTCGAGGGTCCGCATGTTGTGCAGCCGATCGGCGAGCTTGATCAGGATGACGCGCGCATCCTTGGCGATCGACAGCAGCAGCTTGCGGTAATTCTCGACCTGCCGCTCCTCGCGAGACGAGAGCGGGAGGTTCGCGATCTTCGTGAGCCCATCGACGATCTGCGCGACCTCCTTTCCGAACTCGCGCTCGACATCGTCGATGGTGATGTCCGTGTCCTCGACGATATCGTGCAACAAGCCGCACGCGACCGTCGTCGTGTCGAGCTGCAGATCGGCGAGAATGCGAGCGACTTCCACGCAATGCGACACGTATGGTTCACCCGAGTGGCGCACTTGTCCCGCGTGCGCAACGTCGGAAAACCGATAGGCGCGCACGAGCACGTCGTGGTCGAGCCGATCGTAGGCGCCCTCGGCGCCGGGCCCGAACCCCGGAATGACCTCGTGCAGCGCGATCGTCGTCACAGCAGTCCTGCCTCCGCAAAGCTCACGTAACGTCCCCTCCCCACGATGATGTGGTCGTGCACCGGGATATCCAAGAGACGTCCTGCAGCGACGAGTTGTTCCGTTACGGCCCGGTCCTCGGCCGACGGGGTCGGATCGCCGCTCGGATGATTATGCACCAGGATCACTGCCGCGGCTCGCTCGGCGATCGCCTCGCGAAACACCTCGCGCGGGTGCACCAGAGAGGAGTTGAGCAACCCCCGCGTGATCAGCACGTCCCGTTCTAGCCGGTGCTGCGCATCCAGTATGGCGACGTGAAACTCCTCGACCGGAAGATCCTGCAACCTCGGGGAAAACGCCGCCGCGACATCCCGCGGCCCGCGTAGTGGCACGCCGGCCTCCCTTGCCTCCGCTGCCATGCGACGCCCGATCTCGAGTGCCGCATGCACCGCCGATGCTCTTGCGCTCCCAACGCCCGGGACTCGCGTCAGCGCTGCCAATGGCGCTCCCGCCAGCCGGCCGAGCGACCCGCCGGCGCTTTCGAGAATGGCCCGTGCGCATTCGAGCGAGGACAACCCCGCACCGCCGGTGCCCAGTACCACCGCCATCAACTCCGTCGTGCTGAGCGCAGCCGTACCCAACGTCCGCATCCGTTCGCGCGGGCGTTCCGTGGACGGCAGCTCCCGGATAGTAAGTGCGCGAACCGCAGACCCGCCAGCTGAGTCGGTCACAAAGATGCTCCCGCGACCTGACGTCGCCGTAATGCCGACAACTGTGCTCCGAGTGAGCACCGCCCCGGCGCGATGCAACGTGGAAGAGCGTCGCGTCTCCGTCGTCATCCAGCGAACGCACCAGGTGCGCGATTCCGGCAGAGCGCTGATATCATGCGACTTCTTCAACCCTGATCACGAATGCCTTCCAACCGCGCATCGGTTACCCCGACGGAACACACGTTCGACCCTGCCTCCCCCGCCGAGTGGGGGACTCTGGCTTCGCTTGGACACCGCATGCTTGACGATATGCTCGCGGCACAGCGGGGATTGCCCGACGCGCGGGCGTGGACGGAAATGCCGGACGAGACGCGTGCCGCCATGAGCGAGCCCGTGCCCTACGAGGGCATCGGTGCGGAGGCGGCGTACCAGGCGTTTCTGTCGCACGTGCTGCCCTATCCCAACGGGAGCTGGCACCCGCGGTTCTTTGGATGGGTGCAGGGGAACGGGACGCCGCTCGCGATGCTCGCCGACATGCTGTCGTCGGGTCTGAATGCCCATCTGGGCGGGTTTAATCAGGCGCCAGCCGTGGTGGAACGACAGACGGTGTCGTGGCTCGCCGACATGCTGGGAATGCCGGGTGCTACCGGACTCTTCGTTACGGGTGGCACGATGGCGAACACGCTCGGACTCGCGGTCGGGCGCTTCGCTGCGGCACGCGCGTTGGGGCGTGATGCACGGCGCGACGGCGTACAACAGTGGCCCGGCGAGGACTCACCTGCGCCGATGGTGCTGTATGGCTCTGAGGAAACGCACGGGTGGGCCCGCAAGGCGGTCGAGTTGCTGGGATTGGGAGACCGCGCCTTTCGTCGGGTGCCGGTCGACGCGGAGCATCGCATCGATGTGGACGCGCTCGAACGGATGATCGTCGACGACCGCGCTGCGGGCTTGCAGCCGTTCTGCATCATCGGGACGGCGGGCACGGTGAACATCGGCGCAACGGACGATCTCGCATCGTTGGCCGCATTGGCGAAACGCGAGCGATTGTGGTTCCACGTCGACGGCGCGTTCGGGGCACTGGCGTACCTGAGCGAAGCACTCCGTCCACGCGTCGCGGGCATGGAACTCGCCGACTCAATCGGGTTCGACCTGCACAAGTGGGGCTCGATGCCATTCGATTGCGCGTGTGTGCTGGTGCGCGACGCCGAAGCCCATCATGCGACGTTCCGTACGACGGCGAGCTACCTGACGCCGCTCTCTCGCGGTGTGAGCGCCATCGACGACACGGGCGGCATGGCCTACTTCGCCGAGCGCGGTATCGACCTCACGCGAAGCTTCAAGGCGCTCAAGGTCTGGATGTCACTCAAGGCCGACGGGGTGCACAAGCTCGCGGGCATCATCGAACAGAACGTCGCGCAGTGCACGTACCTGGCGGCGCTCGTAGACGCACATCCGGAGCTCGAACGACTGGCGCCGGTGCCGCTCAACATCGTGAATCTCCGCTACGTCGCCGACGGGCTCGACGAGGCGGCATTGAACGCGCTCAACCAGGAGGTGCTACTGCGATTGCAGGAGCGCGGGATCGCGGTGCCGTCGAGCACTGTGCTGGGGGGACGGTTCGCGATACGCGTGGCCAACGTAAATCATCGGTCGAAGACGGCCGACTTCGACTTTGTGCTTGCGAAGGTCGTTGAATTCGGGCGGGAGGTGTTGGCCGAGAGGACGTAGATGCGCAGGGATCGCCAAGACACGGATTTAGCGGATCTAGACTGATTGCTCCGAATTTGCTTCAGGCGTGGGTGCGCTTACGGGGGAGATCAAACGTCTGAACTGCGCGGTGGGGCCAAAGTTGAACAGCAGACCAACGCGTAGCCTTGATATGCGCAAGTAGTTCAGCACTTGCGCATCATGTTGCCGGACGAGCCGTTCGACGGCCTTTGTTTCGACGAGGATAACGTTTTCGACAACGAGATCAGCCCGATACTCGCCTACGACCTGACGCTCGAACATGACGGTCATCGGAACCTCGCGAGCGAGGCGTAGCCCTCGCATTCCAAGAGCGATGACGAGTGCCCGTTGATAAACCGACTCGGTGAGCCCCGAACCCAGTGTGTTGTACACACGATAAAACTCACCAATGATCTGATGCGATGTGTCCGAATGTGCCAGCTCGATGCAACTTCGATGTGCCTCGATTAGTCCTGTCTCACGCACCATTCCAATCCGCCTTGATCCGTGTAAATCCGCTTTCACATGGATCTTGAGGCACGCACCGCATGACCGCGTCACCTCACCGCTGCAACAAACATCGAAACAGTGCAGTTACCGCAACGACGAAGGGCCGGCAATCGATGCCGGCCCTTCGTGTGTTCGGAAAGATGGCGCGACCTACAGGTGCGCTCCGTGGCACTTCTTGAACTTCTTGCTCGAACCGCATGGGCATGAGTTGTTGCGCGGCGTGTGTTCCCAGCCCGGTGGGAGCGCGCCGCCGCCGACTTCGAGAGAGCGCACGCTGCCGGCGCCCACGACCTGGGGCGTGCCGCGGGCGACGACTCGCGCCGGTTCTGCTTCCACTGCCGCCATCGATGCACCGTCGACCTCGACGTCCGCCTCGACCTCCTCGAACGGAATGTCCTCGAGGATGCCGAGGGCGTTGTAGCGCTTCGTTGGCCGGCCCTCAGGGGGACGTCCAGCCGTGCTGTCGCCGTTGCCGTCCATCCCGTCCGTGCCGTCACCCAGCGCGCCGAACGCCGCCGGAAAATCGTCGTACTGGGGCTCCGGTGCCGGTTCGAACACCAGCTGCGCCTTCAGGAAGCGTTCCGTGAACGTATTCGCGAGATCGTGCATCAGTTCGACGAACATGCTGTACGCGTCCTGCTTGTACTCCACCAGCGGATCCTTCTGGCCCCAGGACCGATAGTGAATCGACGCGCGCAGCTGGTCCAGATCGTAGAGATGATCCTTCCACTTCTCGTCGAGCACATTGAGCATCACCAGCGACAGCAGGCGATCGGCGAAACCCTGGCCGCTCTCGTCGGAGACGGCATTGAGCGTCTGCTGCTTCTGATCGAACGCGACGCGCGCGGCGGCGACCGCGAGCGCCTGCGCCTCCTCGACCGACGCGGGGCGCGTGCCGTCCGTGAACTCGGGTACCTGCAGCATGTAGTGCATCAAAAGGTCCTGCTGCACGTACTCGAAGTCCCACTCTTCGGCGCTGTCGAACGTCGACAGAGCCTGCTCGACGCGCCGCTCGACACCACGATCGATCATCTTCAGCGATTCGCCCTTGAGCTCTTCCCCGCCCTCGAGCGCGAACGCGCGCAGCGAATAGATCACCTCGCGCTGCTGGTTCATCACGTCATCGTACTCGAGCAGTCGCTTGCGCGACTGGAAGTTCTGCAACTCGACGCGCTTCTGCGCCTGCTCGATCGAGCGCGTGATGAGCGGATGCGTGAGCACCTCACCGTCCTGCGCGCCCATGCGGTCCATCAGCTTCGCGATGCGCTCCGAGCCGAAGAGCCGCATCAGGTCGTCTTCGAGCGACAGGAAGAACTGCGACGCACCAGGGTCACCCTGGCGACCCGCGCGACCGCGCAGCTGCCGGTCGATGCGGCGCGATTCATGACGCTCGGAGCCGACGATGTGCAGGCCGCCGATCTCGGTGATGTCGATCTCCTTGTTGTCCTCATCCTTGACGCGTGACGGCTTCGAGTCGGTCACGTCCTGACCGAGCTTGATGTCCGTTCCGCGGCCGGCCATGTTGGTCGCGATCGTGATGGCGCCCGGCTGACCGGCGCCGGCCACGATTTCGGCCTCGCGCTGATGGTACTTGGCGTTGAGCACGTTGTGCTTGAGCCCAGCTCGTGCGAACAGGCGCGCAAGCGTTTCTGATGACTCGACGCTCGCCGTTCCCACGAGCACCGGATACCCGAGCTCGTGCAGACGCTTGGTTTCCTCGACGATCGCGTTGTACTTCTCGCGACGCGTCTTGAAGACCAAATCCTGGCGATCGTCACGCGCAATCGGCCGGTTCGTCGGGATGACCGACACCGCCAGCCCGTAGATCGTGTGAAACTCCGTCTCTTCCGTTTCCGCCGTGCCGGTCATGCCGGCCAGCTTCTCGTACATGCGGAAGTAGTTCTGAATGGTGATCGTCGCCATGGTCTGCGTCTCACCCTTCACCTGCACGCCTTCCTTCGCCTCGACCGCCTGGTGCAGGCCCTCGCTCCACCGGCGGCCCGGCATCGTGCGTCCGGTGAACTCGTCGACGATCAACACCTGCCCTTCCTGCACGACGTAGTTCACATCCTTCTCGTACAGCGCGTGTGCACGCAGGAGCTGGTGCACGATGTTGAGGCGCTCGCTCTTGAGCGCGTACTCGCGCTCGATCACCGCGCGCCGTTCGACACGCTCGGGGGCCGTCAGCTCGTGATCCTTGTCGAGTTGTCCGATCATCGTCGCGATGTCCGGCAGCACGAATGCGTCGTGCGAGTCGGGAGAGAGCCAGTCGACTCCCTGCTCGGTCAGGTGGACCGTGTGGCCCTTCTCGTCGAGCACGTAGAGCAGCTGCTCCTCGAGATCGCGAAACTCCTGCTTGCTCGCCGGCAGCTTGCGGTCGGCGATATGTCGCAGCTCCATCGCCTGCACCATCTGCTTCACGCCGGGTTCCTGCAGCGCCTTCATCAGCCGCTTGTTCTTCGGACCGCCCAGCCGCGACTTGTAGAATTGGAGCGCGGCGGTGTCCTTGTCTCCCGCTTCGAGTGCACGCTCCGCATCGCCGACGAGCGTATTCACGAGGTCCGACTGGCGGCGCACGAGGCGCACCACGCCCGTGTTGAACTCCGCGTACTGGCCATCACCCTCGTTTCCGACGGGGCCGGAAATGATGAGTGGGGTGCGCGCTTCATCGATGAGGATGGAGTCGACCTCGTCGATGATCGCGAAGACGTGCTGGCGCTGCACGCGCTGTTCGAGCGAGACCACCATGTTGTCGCGCAGGTAGTCGAACCCGAACTCGTTGTTCGTCCCGTACGTGATGTCCGAGTGGTACACCTCGCGACGGTCGTACGAACCTGGCTCCGTGTCGTCGAGACAGCCGACGGTCAGACCGAGCCACTGGTACAGGTGGCCCATCCACTGCGAGTCACGACGCGCGAGATAGTTGTTGACCGTGACGAGCTGGGCGCCTCGGCCCGGCAACGCATTGAGGTACAGCGGCAACGTGGCGACGAGCGTCTTGCCCTCACCGGTCGCCATTTCGGCGATGCGCCCGAGGTGCAACTGGATCCCGCCGATGAGCTGCACTTCGTAGGGCACCATGTCCCAGGTCAGCTCGTTGCCGAGCACGTACACCGTCGAGCCGACGAGCCGGCGGCACGCTTCACGAACGGTCGCGAATGCCTCGGGCAGCAGTTCGTCGAGCGTATCGGCGATGACGGTGCGAAATTCCGCTTCCGCACCCCCGCGCCCATCGTTGCCGTGCAGCTCACCATCGAGGCGATCGCGTTCGGCAGCGTCTGCCGCACTCCGCTTCGCCGTCTTGAGTTCCGTGATGCGCGCCTCGATGGGCGCGGTACGCTCGGCCAGAATCCCGCGGAACTTGACGGTCTGCGCCTGGATCTCCTCGTCGCTCAGCGTGGCCAGACGCGCCTCGATCGCGATGATCTCGGAGATGATCGGCTGCACCCGCTTGCGTTCACGATCATGCCGCGTTCCGAATACACGGCCAATCAGCTTGTTCAACATGGTACGAACCTCGATGGCATATGGAGCCGGTTGCGACCGCAGCAGCGGGCGTCCGGCTCGCCTCAGGCGCGCACGGGATCGACCTCTGTCACACGTTCGCCCAGATAAAGCGCAGTGGACGCGATATAAGAAGCAACGGCGTCGGGTACGAAGCCCCTGATGGAAAGGCCGCTCCCGACTCGTGCCCTGATCTCGGTTGACGACACATCGATCCGGCGAATTGCCAGATGACGCGCCGACGCCAGTCCCGAAGGAATCGCGTCTCCGCTCGGCACATCGGTGGTGTATGGCAGCGCGGAACTCCCGTCATCCGGCTGGTCGGCCCGATCGAGAATCACCAGCGAAACCATCGTCAGCAACCGTTCCGGTTCTCGCCAATGTGGCAAGGTGGGAACGACGTCCGTACCGATGAGCAGATGAAGCGCCGCCAGCGGATACCTCCGCTGAATGTGCTCCACGGTGTCAACCATGAAAGATAACCCACCCCGGTCGACTTCGACCGGATCGACCACGGAATGCGGCACCCCGTCGAAGCATCGCTGCACCATGGCCAGCCGGTGTCCGGCCGCGGTGCGATGCGTCCGTTTCAGCGGCTGCGTGCCCGTGGGCACCACGATCAACTGATCGAGTGCAAGGGCCGCGATGGCGTCCTGGGCGACGAGCAGGTGCCCAATGTGCGGCGGATCGAAGCTTCCGCCGAAGATGCCGACGCGCAACGGTGGTTGGGGGGGCGCGTTCAGCGCGGCGCTGGCCGCGCGTAGCCCTGCGGCGTCACAACGGCGCCAACCGGGAGCTTCGCGGTATCCGTGGCGGCGGCGGCCTTTTGCACGCCACACTTGGCGCGCACTTCGACGTCGCCCGGGTAGGCGGTCCACATGGCCTGGCACGTCTCCGCCGCGTCTTCCTTCCAGCGGATCTTCGTGTACAGCTCGTGCAACCGGAGCCAGGCGAGACGCGCCACCTTCGTATTGGGATACGTGGTGACGACGTCCTTGAAATAGATGATCGCGGGATCCGTCGCCTTCCGCACGCGGATGTAGTGCATGCCCGTCTCGTAATCCTTGCGGGCAAACCACTCTTCCAACTCGGCGATGCGCTCCTTCGCCTCCGTCGTTTCCTTTGCATCCGGATACGACGAGAGCAGCGCGCGCAGAATGGAAATGGCGCGCTCGCCATCCTGCGGGTCGAGCGCGGGCTTCCGCCACTGTCGCTGGTAGCTGCGGCCGACGCCCACCATGGCGCGCGGTGCGAGCGTATCGTCCGGAAAACCGTCGGTGACGCGCTCGTATGCCTGCGCCGCCAGCAGGAATTCCTTGCGCTGCTCGTGCGTCAGCCCGAGGTAGTAGTACGTGGACGCGAGCAGCGGATCGCGCGCGGACAGATCGTTCGCGAGGCTTTCGAAGCCAAGGCGCGCGTTGTTCCAGTGCTTGAGTTGAAACTCGAGCACGGATGCCCGGAACAGCGCTTCCGGGTTGGCAAAATTGCGCGGCTTGAAGTCCGGCGAGCAGCCCGCAAGTGCGACGGCGACGCCGAGCCACATCATGACGCGCCACTCGACGTGACAGGGACAAGAATTCATGCGCAGCCTCGTACCCGCACAGTGGCGCTCGGATCCGCCAGGCGCACCCTCACGCAGCCGCGCCCGGTGTTGTGGGGTGTGCGGCCGGCGAAGCCGACCCCGTAGCCGACGGGGTCGCCGACGGGGTCGCTGACGCGGGCGCACTGGCCGGTTCGCGGCGATCGAGCGCACGAGCCCCCGACGCGAGGCCGATCACGCGCGCCCGCCCCCCAGTGGTCGCGGCCATCACGTTGCGCGTATCCACCACCAGCGTGGCGTGATCGACGACGCGCTGGTAGTCGACGGACTTGTGATCGGTCACCACGACGACCGCGTCGGCCCAGCGCAGCATCTCGTCCGAGAGCTCGACGCCCTTCCGCATGTGCCCCTCTTCGCGGAACTCGGCAACGAACGGGTCGTGGTATTCCACGTGGGCGCCGCGACCTTCGAGCAAGCGGATCACGTCGAGCGCCGGGCTTTCGCGCACGTCGTCGATGTCGCGCTTGTACGCCACGCCCAGCACGAGGATGCGGCTGCCGCGCACGGCCTTGCGCACTTCGTTCAGCGCAGACGCGACCTTTTCGACGACATACTCCGGCATGTTGGAGTTGATGTCGCTCGCCAGATCGATGAACCGCGTCTTGTAATTGAGCGTCCGCATCTTCCATGCGAGGTAGTGCGGATCGAGCGGAATGCAGTGCCCGCCGATGCCCGGGCCCGGCGTGAACTTCATGAACCCGAACGGCTTCGTGGCCGCCGCGTTGATGACTTCCCACACGTCGACGCCAAGCTTGTCGCAGACGATCGCGATCTCGTTCACGAGGCCGATGTTCACGGCCCGAAAGGTGTTCTCCAGCAGCTTCACGAGCTCGGCCGCCTCCGGTGACGTGACCGGCACCACGGTGTCGATGCAGCTCGCGTACAGTGCACTCGCCACTTCCACGCAGGCCGGGGTGATCCCGCCGACGACCTTGGGCGTATTCTTGGTGTGATAAACCGCGTTGCCCGGATCGACGCGCTCCGGGCTGAACGCGACGAATACGTTGGTGCCCACGACGAGCCCCTGGGCCTCGAGACGCGGCTGCAGCAGCTCCCGCGTCGTGCCGGGATACGTGGTGCTCTCGAGCACGACGCAACACCCCGGTCGGACCTGGCGCGCGATGGCATCGGCGGCTGCGAGCACGAACGCCATGTCGGGGTCACGTGTCTTGGACAGCGGCGTGGGTACCGCGATCGAAATTGCGTCGCACTCCTGCAGCCGCGACTCCACCGTGGTGGCCGTGAACAGGCCAGCCTGCACGGTGCGCTGGATGTCGGCGCTCGCGATGTCCTGGATGTGCGACTGCCCGGACATCAGCTGGTCCACGACCCGCTGGCTGACGTCGTAGCCGATCACACGGAAACCCACGTTGGCAAACTCCATCGCCAGTGGAAGGCCTACGTATCCGAGACCCACGACTCCAATGACGGCCGTGCGATCCTCGATCTTCGCCAGCAGTTGCTCTTTCATGTCGGACTTCTCCACGAGCGGACGCTCAGCGGCCATAGAATGAACGCACAGCGCCGACGACTTCATCGAGCTGCGACGCGGTAAGTTCAGGATAGATCGGGATCGACAGCACTTCCTTCGCGGCCCGCTCCGACTCGGGGCATTGTCCCTCGGCATAGCCCAGGTGCGCGAAACATGGCTGCAGGTGCAAAGGGAGCGGATAGTACACGGACGAGCCGATGCCACAGGACGTCAGATGCGCCTTGAGCCCGTCACGATCGGCCACACGCACAGTGTACTGATTGAAGATCGACGTGTTCGCCGGCTCGACGTACGGAACCGTGATCTCGTCGATGCCCTCGAACGCGGCGTCGTAGTGCGCAGCGTTGTGACGGCGCCCGGCGCTCCATGATTCCAGGTGCGGCAGCTTCGCCAGCAGCACGGCCGCCTGCAGCGCATCGAGCCGACTGTTGTACCCCACGATCTCGTGGAAGTAGTTCCGGCGGCTGCCATGCGTGCGCAGCTTCATGAGCATCTCGAACACCCCCTCGTCCTGCGCGACCATCATGCCACCGTCGCCGTACCCGCCGAGGTTCTTGCTCGGGAAGAAGCTGAACGTTCCGATCGTCGCCGCCTCGCCAGCCTTGACGGTCTTCCCGTCAATCGTGCGACTCGCGCCGATCGACTGCGCGGCGTCCTCGATGACGGGCAGCCCATTGGCGACCGCCGTGATCGCCTCGATCGCGGCCATCTGACCGAACAGATCGACGGCGATGATCGCCTTCGTGCGGGGTGTGATCGCCGCGGCAATCGCGTCCGGTGAAATGTTGAACGTGCGCTTGTCGATGTCGACGAACACCGGGCGAGCGCCCACGTTGTGTACGGCGCCACCAGTGGCGAAAAACGTGAACGGAGTCGTGACGACTTCGTCGCCGGGGCCAACCCCGAGCGCGCGCAAGGCCAGCAGGATCGCATCGGTACCATTGGCGCAGCCGACCGCATACCTCGTCTGCGACAGCCCTGCCACGTCACACTCGAGCTGCGCGACAGGATCGCCCAGGATGAACGCCTGATTGTCGACGACGTCCATCATCGCGCGCACGACTTCGTCGCGGATCGACGCGTATTGAGCCTTCAGGTCCAGCAGTGGTACGGCCATGGATAGCTGCGGTCAGAGATTCACGCGGAGCGGAAGCGGCACTTCGCGTCCGGTCTTCGCCGATTCGTAAATGCCCAGGATGAGCTCGAGCGACTTGCGGCCGGCGCGCCCGTCCGTGTCCGGCCGCGCCTCGCCACGCAGTACGGCCTCGACGTTTCGATAGTATGCCTCGTGCCCGAATCCATACACCGACGTCGGATTCGTGTTGGACTGTTCGACGAGCTTGTCATCGTCGTCGTAGTCCGCAAACGTCCAGTGCTCGACCTTGTTCACGGCGGTTCCGCCGATCTTCACCGATCCCTTCTCACCGAGGATCGTGATCGATCCCTCCAGGTTGCGCGGGAAGGTGAGCATCGTGACTTCGATCGTGCCGAGCGCGCCGGAGCGGAACTTCAGCAACGCGACGCCGGTGTCCTCTGCCTCGATGCGACGTGCCAGCGTCGCGGTTCGGGCCATCACGCTCTCGACGGGACCAACCAGCCACTGGATGAGGTCGACATAGTGCGATGCCTGGTTCATGAACGCACCACCGTCGAACTCCCAGGTACCACGCCACGGGGCCTGGTCGTAATACTCCTGCGGGCGCGTCCATCGCACCGTGCAATTCGCCATGTAGATCCGCCCGAACCGCCCGCGATCGATCGCGCGCTTGAGGAGCTGGATCGGCGGATTCAGCCGATTCTGCTTGACGACGAAGAGCTGGACATGATTGTCATCGCACGCTTGCACCAGCGCGTCGGCCGCCGCAAGCGAAATGCCCATCGGCTTCTCGGAGATGACGTGCCGCCCGGCGCGTGCCGCAAGTATTCCATGCTGCGGGTGCATGCCGGACGGCGTCGCAATCACCACGGCGTCGCTTGGCACGGCCGCCAGCATGCTCTCGATGCTCGTGAACCACGGCACGCCGATCGCCGCGCCCGTGACTTCGGCGCGCGCCGCGTCCGAATCACACACGGACACGAACTCCAGCCCGTCGATCTTGGCAACCGCATCCAGGTGGTTACGGCTGATACGCCCACAGCCGGCGAGCGCGAGCCTGATCATGCGACCGGCGGGGACAGGTATCGTCATGCCGCGTTCACGGGGTGCATATTCTCGAGCGGCTGCACCTGATCGCCGCGGCGGAGGTAGCGTGCCTCACTGCCGGGGCAACGCAGCACCTCGCCATCGACGAACGCATCGTCCCCCTCGCGGAACGGTCCCGCAGACTCCAGCCGGAATCCGTGCTCCGACATCCAACCGATGCGCTTCGCCGGAACGCCGGCCATCAGCGCGTAGTCGGGCACGTCACGCGTGATCACGGCACCGGCGCCGATGAAGGCGAAGCGCCCGATGGTGACACCACAGACGATCGTCGCGTTCGCGCCGATGCTGGAACCCGCGCGCACCAGCGTGCGACGATACTCGTCCTTCCGCGACACGAAGCTGCGCGGATTGTAGACGTTCGTGAACACCATCGAGGGCCCGAGGAACACGTCGTCCTCGATCTCGACGCCCTCGTAGACCGACACGTTGTTCTGGATCTTCACATTCGCGCCGATGCGCACACCATTCATCACGACCACATTCTGCCCGAGCGAACAGCGCGCACCGATCGTCGCGCCGCCCAGCACGTGACAGAAGTGCCAGACCCGCGTGGCGTCGCCGATCACGGCGCCGTCATCGACGTAGGCCGATTCGTGCACGGCCGCACCGGTCCCGAGCGTGACCCCTGCATCGACACGCCCCCGGCCCGGCAGCGTGATCATCGCCTCACCCACCAGCGTGCACCAACCGGTGGGCCGCCAGCGCTTCGTGCCGTTCCTGCAGCGACATGACGGTGGGCTCCTGCTGTTTGCGCGACGCGATCGCTTCACACGCGGCGTTCGCCGCGGACAGCGTGGTCGTGTACGGCACACGGTTGGCGATGGCGGCCTGCCGCAGGCGCTCATCGTCGACCTGTGCATGCTTGCCAAGCGGTGTGTTGACGAGCAGGCCCACGTCTCCGTTCAGAATGAGATCGACGCCGTTCGGACGCCCCTCGTGCACCTTGAGCACGGACTGCACATCGACGCCCTTCGTGCGCAGGAACGCGGCGGTACCGCTCGTCGCGAGCACGCGGAATCCGAGGTCCTGGAAGCGCTTGGCGAGTGCCGCGGCGCTGGGCTTGTCGGCGTCATTGACCGTCATGAACACCGCGCCCTCACGCGGCAACGCATTGTCGGCCGCAAGCTGCGACTTGAGGAACGCCGCACCGAACTGGTCGTCGATGCCCATGACTTCGCCCGTCGAGCGCATCTCGGGCCCGAGGACCGGATCGAATTCGCGGAACTTGTTGAACGGAAAGACCGCTTCCTTCACACTGAAATACGGCGGAACTATCTCGCTCGTAAAACCGATGTCCGCCAGTTTTTCGCCGAGCATGAGACGCGCCGCAATGCTCGCGAGCGGCACGCCGATCGCCTTCGACACGAAGGGCACGGTGCGTGACGCGCGCGGGTTCACTTCGATCACGTACACCCGCCCATCCTTGTAGGCGTATTGCACGTTGATCAGCCCCACCACGCCGAGCGCCTTTGCGAACGCGACGGTATGAGCTTTCATCTGCTCGACAGCGTCATCCGGAATCAGATACGAAGGCAGCACACATGCGGAGTCGCCGGAGTGAATGCCCGCACTCTCGATGTGTTCCATGACGGCACCGATCACCACGTCGGTCCCGTCGGAGAGCGCATCGACGTCCGCCTCGAACGCATCCTCGAGGAAGCGGTCGACCAGCACCGGACGCTCTTCACTCACGCGGGCGGCGCGTTCGAAGTAGCTGCGCAGCGACTCGGCGTCATGCACGATCTCCATCGCGCGCCCGCCCAGCACGTACGATGGGCGCACCAGCACCGGATATCCGATGCGGTCGGCGATGAGCACTGCCTCGTCGACACTGGTCGCCGTGCCGTTCTCGGGCTGCAAGATGCCGAGCTCGCGCGTGATCTTCTCGAAACGGCGACGGTCCTCTGCAATGTCGATGGCATCCGGGGACGTGCCCAGGATGCGGACGCCGGCGGCTTCGAGCGGCCGGGTGAGCTTGAGCGGCGTCTGCCCACCGAGTTGCACGATCACACCGACCGGCTGCTCACGCTCCACGATTTCGAGCACGTGCTCCAGCGTGAGTGGCTCGAAGAACAGCTTGTCGGAAATATCGAAATCAGTGGAGACGGTTTCGGGATTGGAGTTGACCATGATGGTCTCGTACCCGCGCTCACGCAGGGCGAGCGCCGCGCGCACGCAGCAGTAGTCGAACTCGACACCCTGCCCGATGCGGTTGGGACCCGAGCCAAGAATCACGACTTTCGGCCGGCCGCTCGTGAGTGCCTCTGTCTCCTCGTCGTAGCAGCTGTACAGGTACGGCGTGCTCGAGGGAAACTCACCCGCACAGGTATCCACCATCTTGTACGCCGGTCGAACGCCGAGCTCCCAACGGAGCGTGCGCGTCTCCGATTCCGTGCTTCCGCGCAACGCGCCGAGCTGCGCGTCGGAGAACCCGAGCCGTTTCATGCGTCGCATGACATCCCGATCCACGGCGGGCTGCTGCGCGTACCACGCTTCGGCGTCGAACAGCTCGCGCAGCTGATCGAGGAACCATGGATCAACGAACGTGAGTTCGTGCAGCTCGGCCGTCGTCATGCCGAGCGCCATCGCGCGCTTGATCTGAAACACACGTTCGGGCGTCGGGCGGCGGAGCGCGCCGCGCAGCGCTTCCGGGGAGAGTTCGGTGAGGCGATCGTCCTGCAAGCGCTCGCCGATATTCCAACCGGTGCGCCCTGTCTCGAGCGCACGCAGTGCCTTCTGGAAGGCCTCCTTGAACGTGCGCCCGATGGCCATCGATTCGCCGACGGACTTCATCTGCGTCGTGAGGCCCGGATCGGCGGCCGCGAACTTCTCGAAGGCGAAGCGCGGGCACTTCACCACGACGTAGTCGAGGACGGGTTCGAAGCTCGCCGGCGTCGTCTTGGTGATGTCGTTCTGGATCTCGTCGAGCGCGTACCCGACCGCGAGCTTCGCACCGATGCGGGCAATCGGAAAGCCCGTCGCCTTCGAGGCGAGCGCGGACGAGCGCGACACGCGCGGGTTCATCTCGATCACGATGAGATCGCCGTCCGCCGGATTGACGGCGAACTGGATGTTGCAGCCGCCGGCATCGACGCCGATCTCGCGGATGATGGCGACCGCGGCATCGCGCATCGTCTGGTACTCGCGATCCGTCAGCGTCATGGCGGGCGCCACGGTGATCGAGTCGCCCGTATGCACACCCATCGGATCGAAGTTCTCGATCGAGCAGACGATCACGACGTTGTCCTGAGAGTCGCGCATCACCTCCAGCTCGAACTCCTTCCAGCCGAGCAGCGAGCGCTCGATCAGCACCGAGGTCACCGGCGAGAGGTCGAGCCCACGCCGCACGATGGCCTCGAACTCGTCGTAGTTGTACGCGATACCGCCGCCGCTGCCGCCGAGCGTGAACGATGGACGGATGATCGACGGAAATCCGGTTTCCTCCACTGCTGTCAGCGCGTCGTCGACGGTGCCGACCGTCCGGCCGGCAGCGCACTGCAACCCGATCCGCTCCATCGCGTCCGCAAACAACTTGCGGTCCTCCGCGACCCGGATGGCTCGCGCGTTCGCGCCGATCAGTTCACACCCGTACCGTTCGAGCACGCCACGGTCGGCGAGATCGAGCGCGACGTTGAGCGCCGTCTGCCCACCCATGGTCGGCAGCACCGCGTCCGGACGTTCGCGCGCAATCACGCGTTCGACGAACTCCGACGTCACGGGCTCGATGTAGGTCCGATCCGCCATCTCCGGATCGGTCATGATCGTGGCCGGATTCGAATTGACGAGAATGACCTCGTATCCCTCCTCGCGCAGCGCCTTGATGGCCTGCGTGCCGGAGTAGTCGAACTCCGCGCCCTGCCCGATCACGATCGGACCGGAGCCGATCACCAGAATTCGGTGCAGATCAGTGCGTCGCGGCATGTATGAGGTCGTCGATGATGTCGTCGATGGATTGCGTCACGCGCCATCCCGTGGCGCGCTGCAGCTTCTGTGAATCGCCCACAAGTGCGGGAACGTCGACTGGGCGCACAAGTGCCGGATCTTCGGTCAGCGGCGCGCTCACGCCAACTCGCGACAGCACGCGCTGGACCAGCTCTGCCACCGACCAGCCGATCCCGCTGGCCACGTTGTACGCCTCACCCGACGCGCCCAGCCGACAGAGCGAAATATAGGCAGCGACCACGTCGCTCACATGCAGAAAATCCCGAACCGGCGTCGTGTTGCCCAGCACCATCGGAGTGCCCTCGGGCGCCGTGCGCAGTGCAACGGCCCGCGCGACCAGCGCCGGAAGAACGAACCGTGCTTCCTGTCCCCGACCGCTGTGGTTGAACGAGCGCGCCGCCACGATGCGCATGCCGCTTGCACGCTCGACCTGCAGCGCGGCAGTCTCCTGCGCCGCCTTGGTGGCGGCATACACGGTTCGTGGCGCCTGAACGGCGTCTTCGGTCAGCGGGAGTTCGGCTGCGTCGTGCCGGCCATACTGTTCTGCGCTCCCCACGATCAGGACCGTCGGGTCGATGCCGGTCGCGCTCCGTGCCGCCCCGAGGTGATGCAGCAGTCGCACGGTGCTCGTGACATTGACGTCCCAGGCGAGCGCCGGGTCGGCTGCGGCGGTCGGGACGTGAGAAACGGCAGCCAGATGCACGACGACATCCGGGCGGGCGGCCAGCACCGCATGCTCGACATAGCGGTCATCGCGCAGGTCGCCGTAGTGCCACTCCAGCGACGCATCGTGACCCGGAAGCGCGTCGGTCGCCAAGGCGACGACGTGGGTGCCTTGCCGACGCAGTGCAGCGGTTAGCCATGCGCCCACGAAACCACCGGCTCCGGTGACGAGGGCGCGAGCCACCCCCTGCCCCTCGGCGGGCTTCTCGTCATGAACGGTCCCGTGGGACACGCCCGTGCGTTCGGGCATCACCGTGCGCGGGCGTACCGATCCAGGTCGGCCTGCACCATCATCCGAACGAGCTCCGGAAATGCCACGTGCGGTGTCCAGCCCAGCTCATTGCGCGCCCGGGACGGGTCGGCCACGAGGAGGTCGACTTCCGCCGGTCGGAAAAAGCGTTCATCCTGCACGACGAACTCCCGGTAATCGAGATCGGCTGCACCGAATGCATGTTCGCAGAACTCGCGCACGGAAAACGTCTCGCCGGTTCCGATCACGAAGTCATCCGGTGACTCCTGCTGCAGCATGCGCCACATCGCGTCGACGTAGTCGCCGGCAAAGCCCCAATCGCGACGCGCGTCGAGATTGCCGAGGCGGAGCTCCTGCTGCAGGCCGGTCTTGATGCGCGCGACGCCGTCCGAAATCTTGCGCGTCACGAACTCGAGTCCGCGTCGCGGCGACTCGTGATTGAAGAGGATCCCGGAAACCGCGAAGAGGTTGAAGCTCTCCCGGTAGTTCACGGTGATCCAGTGCCCGTACACCTTGGCGACGCCGTAGGGTGAGCGTGGGTAGAACGGCGTGGACTCACGCTGCGGTGTTTCCATCACCTTGCCGAACTGCTCGCTGGAGCTGGCCTGGTAGAACCGTGCCTTCGGTGCCGCCTTGCGCATCGCCTCGAGCATGCGCGTGACGCCAAGTGCGGTGAACTCCCCGGTGAGCACCGGCTGATACCACGAGGTCTGCACGAAGCTCTGCGCCGCGAGATTGTAGATCTCGTCTGGTTTCGTCATCTCGACGACGTCGGTCAGCGACGTCTGGTCGAGGAGATCCGCGGAGACGAGCTCGATGCGGTCGACGAGATGCGCGATGCGCTCATAGGGCGTCGTGGACGAACGACGGACGATGCCGACGACGCGATATCCCTTCGCGAGCAGATGCTCGGCGAGATACGAGCCGTCCTGGCCGGTGATGCCGCTTATGAGGGCAGTCTTCATTGGGAGGGGCAGAAGCGGAGGGGCAGAAGCGGAGGGGCAGAAGCGGAGGGGCAGAAGCGGAACGGCAGAAGCGGAACGGCAATAGCGAACGACAGACGAGGAGTGATATGCGAAGCGGGGAGCCCGAATGAAACGAGCTCCCCGCTTGCGTCGAACGTCGTGCGTGTTACGCGACGGCGACCTGGCCGCGCGGTGCGCGAGGCACCTTGCCGGCGGCGAGGCAGCGCGTGCACACCTTCACCTTGATGATCTTGCCGGCCTTCAGGTCCATCGTGCGGACGACCTGCAGGTTCGGCTTCCACGTGCGACGCGTCTTGTTGTTCGCGTGGGACACGTTGTTACCGAAAGCGACGCCCTTGTCGCAGTGGAAGCAGCGATTGCGTTGAATGGCCATGATCGTCTCAGCTGAGGATCAGTTCGATCCGCGCCATCTCAGCACCGTCACCCTTGCGGTGACCGGTCTTGAGAATGCGCGTGTATCCACCAGGACGCGTCGCGAACTTCGGGCCGACTTCCTGAAAAAGCTTGTCGGCTGCTTCACGCTTGTGGATGTGCTTTCCGGCGAGGCGGCGCGCATGGAGCGTGCCCTCCTTACCCTTGGTGATGAGCTTCTCGACGAAGGGGCGGAGTTCTTTCGCCTTCGCCTCGGTCGTCTCGATCGCACCCTGCTCGATGAGCGAGGTTGCGAGATTGCGGAGCAGCGCGAGGCGCTGCTCACTGGTCCGCCGTAGCTGGCGGTGGGCCTTGCGATGGCGCATGGGAATTACTCCTCGTCTTCGTCGTCGTCAGGCGCATTCTCGGCAGCGCGGCTGGGTGCCGTGCCATGATCGAGGACGCGGACCCCGTCCGCCCCTTCCTCGTATCGCATGCCGAAATTGAGCCCTTCCTTCTCGAGCAGTGCGGCGATTTCCTGCAGGGACTTCTTGCCGAAGTTCTTGACCTGGAGGATCTGCGCCTCGGTCTGGCGAACCAGATCACCGAGCGAGCGGATGTTTGAGTTCTTCAGGGAATTGACCGAGCGAACGGAGAGTTCGAGATCGTCGATCGGGGTGCGGAACAGGTCAGCGAGGCGCAGGGCATCACTGTTGGCGCCGTCGCCACCTGCACCCGGCTGGGCCGAGGCAGAGGAACCGAAGCCCACGAAATACTGGAAGTGGGTCTGGGCGAGCGCTGCGGCATAGCTCACGGCTTCCTCCGGCGACATCGTGCCGTTGGTCTCCACCGTGAGAGTCAGGCGGTCGTAGTCGGTACGCTGGCCGACGCGAGTCTCCGCGACGGTGAAGTTGGTCCGACGGACCGGGTTGTAGATGGCGTCGATGCGCACGACATCCACCGAGAGATTCTTGTCGGCGGGATGCTGATCGCTCTCGATGTAGCCCCGTCCCTTGTTCACGTACAACTCGACGTTGAACTCGCGGTCGTCCGTGATGGTGAACAGGTGGTGCGACGGGTCGATGACGCGCACGCCGCCGCCGCTGATCTGGATGTCGGCTGCGGTGACCGTGCCCGGACCTGCCTTGTTGATGCGAAGCACCTGCTGCTCCACTTCCTCGGGCAGGGCGAGCGTCAGCGTCTTGAGGTTGCCGATGATCTGGTGCACGTCCTCGACGACCCCGGGGATGGTCTGGTGCTCGTGCACGACGCCTTCGATGCGAAACGCCCACACCGCGGAGCCACGCAGGGACGACAGCAGAAGCCGGCGCATTGCGTTGCCCAACGTGTGACCGAAACCGCGCTCGAGCGGCTGCAGCCGGAATTCTGCCAGATTCGGCGTGTCCTCGCGCTTCGTCGCTTCGACAAGCTGCGGGCGGACAAGCCCGCTGAGATCGATGGTTGCCATGCGGTTATGAAATCCTGTGATGGTCACACCGGAAAGTTTGCGATTCCGGCGACGCTCTGCCCCGCCCCGACGCGCGGCAGACTCGTATGGGAGTTCGGGTCCCGACCGGTGGACTGGGGCGCGACGCGCCGCGGCCCACCTGTGCTTGTACGAAGTCGCGGCGCACCAGTGCGCCGCGACTCTTCCGGCTGGTTACTTCGAGTACAACTCCACGACGAGCTGTTCCTGCGCCGCGAGCGGAATGGACGAACGCACCGGCTTCTCCAGTACGCGGCCGCTGTACGACTCCTTGTCGACCGCGATCCACGACAGCGAACCGCCGCGCGCGCTCTGCTCCATCGCCGCCTGCACGAGCACGAGTTCGCGCGATGACTGCTTCACGCGCACTTCCTGCCCGGGACGTACCTGGAACGACGGGATGTCGACCAGCGCGCCCTTCACCTCGATGTGGCGATGCCGGATGAGCTGACGCGCGGCCTTGCGGCTGGGTGCGAAGCCCATGCGATAGACCACATTGTCCAGCCGCGTCTCGAGAGCCGCGAGGAGATTGTGACCCGTGATGCCCGGCGTCGTGGCGACGCGCTCGAACGTGTTGCGGAACTGCTTCTCGCTGATGCCGTAGATGCGCTTGATCTTCTGCTTCTCGCGCAACTGCTTCGCGTACTCCGACATCTTCTTGCGGCGGGCCGTGGCCTGGCCATGCTGGCCCGGCGCATACGGGCGACGCTCGACGGGGCACTTCTCCGTGAAGCACTTGGTGCCCTTGAGGAACAGCTTGGCGCCTTCGCGGCGGCACTGACGGCAGCTCGGGCCTGTATAGCGAGCCATGGTCAGACTCTCCGACGCTTGGGGGGACGGCAGCCATTGTGCGGGATCGGCGTCACGTCGCGGATGGACTTGACCTGCAGCCCTGCCGCAGCGAGCGCCTGGATCGCCGACTCGCGGCCGGATCCCGGACCCTGCACGCGAACGTGCACACGGCGTACACCGAGCGTGAGCGCTTCACGCGCACACTGCTCGGAGGCCACCGTGGCGGCGAACGGCGTGGACTTCTTCGAACCCTTGAAGCCCGCCTTGCCCGACGATCCCCACGACACGGCGTTGCCGTGCATGTCGGTGATCGTGATGGTCGTGTTGTTGAATGTCGCGCTGACGTGGGCGATGCCCTCGGCATCCACGACGCGCTTGGTCTTCTTCGCGGTTGCCATGTTACTTGGTCACCTTCTTCTTGCCGGCGATAGCGCGACGCGGTCCCTTCTTGGTGCGCGCATTGGTGTGCGTGCGCTGACCACGCACGGGCAGCCCGCGACGGTGGCGCGTGCCACGATACGAGCCGATGTCCATCAGGCGCTTGATGTTCATCGCGACTTCGGTGCGCAGGGCACCTTCGACGCGGTGGTTGCGCTCGATTTCCTGACGGAGCTTGTTGACGTCCGCGTCATTGAGATCGCGAACACGCTGCGCAGGGCTCACGCCGGCCGCAGCCAGAATCCGCAGCGCCATCGCGCGGCCGATTCCGAAGATGTAGGTGAGGCCGATCTCGACCTTCTTGTCGCGAGGGAGATCGACGCCTGAAATACGTGCCATGTGTGTGGTTCCCCTTAGCCCTGACGCTGCTTGTGCTTGGGGTTCCGCTTGCAGATGATGCGAGTCACGCCCTGTCGCTTGACGACCTTGCAGTGCTCACAAATCGGCTTTACGCTGCTCCGAACTTTCACGGGATACCTCGGCGTGCATACGCCGACGGAGCCTCCCGCACCCTGCATCTTTCGACGCACGGCCGGCTGGACTCCCCATGGTTCATTGCACGTGATGCATCTGCGACCCGCAGATCCCGCGCACGTGCAAAGCAAATGTGGCCGGCGGGCCGGCCTAGATTCCTGCCCAAACATGGGCAAGCCCCTCATCCTAGCGGGGTTAGCTGCCGCTGGCAAGCTCTGCGTGCACAGCCAGTATGGCCGCGACCGGATCAGGGTCGCCCGTCACCGCTCGCCCGAGAATGATCCAGCGGGCGCCGGCCGCGGCGGCGTCGCGGGGCGTCATCACCCGGCGCTGGTCGTGCTGCGGCCCTCCGGGCAGCCGGATACCGGGAACGAGCGTCCCGAATTCGGCACCGTGCGCTGCCGTCACCGCCGCCGCTTCGTGCCCCGAACACACGATCCCCACCCCGCCACCCTCCCGCACCACGCCTGCAAGACGGACGACTTCGGTCACCACGTCGCTGCCGGAGCGGCCCCACGCGCGGTCGACGGCCGCACCGTCGAGACTCGTCAGGATCGTGACGCCGAGGATGCCGCATGGCGTATCATGGCGCCCATCGGCAGCTGCTGGCAGCACGCCAGAATGCGCATCGGTCGTTTCTACGGCTTCCCGCGCGCCTTCGACCGCCGCGCGCACCATCTCCGATCCACCCGATGCGTGGACCGTGAGCAGCGAGACACCCAGACTGGCTGCGTTGCGGGCCGCCCCGCGCACGGTGTTGGGAATGTCATGCAACTTGAGATCGAGGAAGACGCGCTTTCCCGACTGGCGCAGCCATCGCACGATCGAGGGCCCTTCCGCCGTGAACAGTTCGAGACCGACTTTGTAGAAGTCGCAGTGGACATCCAGACGGCGAACCAGCGCCTCGGCTTCCCGGGCGGTGCGCACGTCGAGGGCGACGATCGGCACAACCGACCGCGGTGTGGGCATACGAGATGGCGCGTGTGCTGCGGTCACGATGGCCATTCCAATGTTCCGATGATCTCTGACAGCTCACGCACGCCGTGCGTGCGCGCCCACGCCTCGAGCTCACGTGCAATGCGCTCCGGTGCGCGCGGATCGCGCAGGGCTGCGGTTCCGACGCCGACGAGCGACGCGCCCGCGAGCAGATACTGCGCGGCATCGACGCCGGCCGACACCCCACCGAGGCCGATGATCGGGATACCCGGCAGCGCACGGCTGACACGCCACGTCGCCAGCACGCCGAACGGCAAGAGCGCGGGACCACTCACGCCGCCTGTGCCGAATCCGATCTTGGGGCGACGTCGCGCCGTGTCGATGACCAATCCAGGCATCGTATTCACCAAGGTGAATCCGTCTGCGCCTGCGTCGTGCGCGACCCTGGCGGCATCCACGATTCCGGCACCGAGCGTCGGCGACAGCTTGACGAACACCGGTCGTCGCGTCCGCGAGCGAACGCGACCGACGAGCGCCGCGAGCGCTGCGGGATCGGCTCCGAACTCCAGGCCACCGGCCTTCACGTTGGGGCAGCTCACATTGAGCTCGTACGCGTCGACGGCGCCCGCGTCGAGCCCGCTCACCACGGTGTCGAAGTCGTCGACGCTGTTGCCGACGACATTCACGATGACGCGCGTTCCTGGATGATGCCGCGCCAGCCACGGTAGCGCCCCGCGTCGTACGTCATCGAGGCCCGGATTCGCGAGCCCGATCGCGTTGATCATGCCGCCGGCGAACTCGCTCACGCGCAGCGGAGGGGCGCCATGACGCGACTCCACGCTCACCGCCTTGGTCGCAATCCCGCCAAGTCGTGACAGATCGAGTACGTCGTCGACTTCTTCTCCGTAGCCCGCGGTGCCCGAAGCGAGCACGATGCGATTGCGAAACGACAGGCCCGCGACGCGCGCCGATGTATGCGTTGCCGCATGCGCTGCGGGAGCTGGAGAATCCGTCACGACCGGAGTCTACGGGGTCGCCCACCGGTTGCACAACGTCCGCGCCCCCATCGCCGCGCGGGCGTGAAGCGCTCCGTCATGCGGCGCTCTGTCATGCGGCGCTCTGTCGAGCCGCGCTCCATCATGCCGCGCGCCTTGCGGCGTGCTACTGCCGCTTCACCACCGGCGCGGGTGCCGCACCCTCGCCGGACCGGCGGATCGTGCGCAACCCACGCACGCTGTCGGTCCAGCGCGCAGTGATCTCCAGCCAACGCGCGCGAAGGAGCGCAGCCGTCGTCGCAAAATCCGCACGCGTGGCGGGATCTTGCCCATTGAGGGCTGCGGCGGCAGCCGACTGCGGGTAATCACGCTGGATCGTCAACGTCCACGGGGATGCACTGTCGGGCTGCAGGAGCGCCGCGGCACGCCACGCATCCGGTGCGAGCGGCGCGGTCGGAAGCTCGCGCGCGACGCGCAGGAACAATGCGGTGGCAGCGCGGGGTGAGCGGACACTGTCGCGCGCCACTTCGCCGGCCAGATAGAGCGCCGCACCGGTGCTGTCCGCAGCGCTCTCGAACATCCGGATCAGCAGGACATGTTCGCCGAGGCGGCGGACGTACTCCGACCGTTGCAACAGCACTGGTTGTGAGGCGAGCACCGAATCGACATCGTCCACGCGCGACAGCGCCGACATGCCGATGAGGGCGAGCCGAGCGCGCACCTCGCTCTGCAGCACGGTGTCCCGGCCGGCGAGCCCCCGCGCGAGATCGAGATGCCGTCGTGCCATGGAGTCTCGCCCCGCTCGCAAGCTCAGGTCACCGAGCGCGTAGTGCAACGAGGCTCGGTTGGCATCGCCCGCGCGCGCGAGGTCATAGCCTGCGACGATGCGCTCGGCGGCGTCCCATTCACCGGCGCCCCACAGGTCGCGCACGGCGCGTGTCGCGTCCTCGCGAAAATCACCACGGGAGGCTCGCTGTGCTAGCAGCGACTCGGCGCGCGCGAACTCACCCGACGCCATGGAGAGACCGACGAGCTCCCATTGAAACGGCGCGGCATCGATACCAGCGAGATACGCCGCCGCGCCGCGCCGATCGCCAACTGCATAGGCGGCCCGCGATGCCCAGAGTCGCGCGAGGCGCGCAACGCGGACGGTCCGATGCCCGACCAGCGAGTCGAGTCGCGCGCGAGCCACGACCGGACGACCCAGTCGTGTTTCGCAGGCTGCGAGCGCAATGCGCGCCTCGACGGAGCGAAGCGAGTCGTCGCGAGTGGGTCGAGGCGACGACGTCCCGAGAAACTCCGATAGTCGCGATTCGGCCGCGTTACAGTCGCCACCGTACGCGGCGCCTCGGCCGGCGAGCAGCAGCGCGCGGGAGCGCCACGCCGACGTCGGATGCCGCACCAGGACGGATTCGGCGCTCGCAGCAGATTGCTGGAAGTACCGCGCCGCCCCCGCCTCGTCTCCGCGCTCGAGGTGGCGGTCGGCGGAATGCGCCGCACTCCCCGCATTGTAGATGCCGTTGAAGTACACGCATCCCGTAGCGCCGAACACGAGCGCCAGTAGGCTCAACTGCTTCAGCAGCGCACGCCATACCGTCGGCGCTGCGTGCCCCGTTGCGGTCATGACCCGCTGCCGACCTTGCGCTGGTACTGCGTGAGATAGGCAGCGGCCGCATCCGCCATCGTTTCCGCGAGCGCGCGCTGCTTGTCGGGATCCGTCATGTACGCGGCTTCCGCGCGATTCGTACCAAAGCCGATCTCCACGAGCACTGCCGGCATGAAGCTGTTGATCAGCACTCGGAATCCAGCCTGCTTGACTCCGCGATTGGGTCCCGGGTGCATGCTCGCCAATCCACGTTGCACGAGTTCCGCGAGCCGGGCGGACTCGCGCAGGTGTTCATTCTGCGCCATGTCGCGAATGATGAAGCCCAGCGGATCGTCCCGTGACGCGTCGACCGATGTCTCGAACCGGATCGATTCGTTTTCCATCGCGGCGACGCGACGCTCGTCTTCTGTCTTCGCTTCCGCCAGAAAGTACGTCTCGAACCCGCGCGCCGATCCCGGGCTGTTCCAGCGCGGATTCGCCGCATTCACGTGCACGGACATGAACAGATCGCCCTTCGCCTCGTTGGCGATCTTTCCGCGATCGGTCAGTGCGATGAGGGTGTCGCGAGTGCGCGTCATCACCACGCGCACACCGCGGCGCTCGAGCGCCTCCTTCAGCTGCTTCGCAACGGCGAGCGTGATGTCCTTCTCGTACACCTTGGCTCCCGACCCGAGTGGCCCGGTCATGCCACGATCCGGTCCGCCGTGGCCCGCATCGACGACGACGACCTGCTGTCGAGCACCGGCAGGTGCCCGGCCCGACGAGGACGCCGCGCCGCGCGCGGGTTCGGCTCGCGCGGGTTCGTTTCGCGCCGCAGGTGCAGTCGGCAACGGCTTGCGCGTCACCACTCTTCCAAACTGCCGCAACTCCGCCTTGGGCGCATCGAAGACCAAACCACCGGCCAGCTGCGGGAGCGCGTCGCTGACGAAAGCGAATGGCAGGTAGACGCGGCCAGCTGCACGGTACGGCGCACTGGGAAGCGGGAGTGTGTCGGCGCCAGCGATCGCGAATCGGCTGCCGACACCAACGTCGACACGGTAGCCGGCGAGCTGCAGATGATATTGCGAACCGCCATCGGCAACGAAGGTCGCACCCAGGGCGTCGGCCAACTGGTCGGCGCGCACCGCACTGCCGCCGTCGGGGTGCCGCGTCACCGCGATCTGCTTCGACTGGTCGCCATTGGTGACGCGAAGCGTCGGTGATGCGGATGCGGATGCGGGTGCGGTCGCCGATGCGACCTGACACGCGCAGACCACCCCAGCCAGGAGCGCCATCAGCATCCTACGACTCTCGCGTCAGCGCTGCCGCATGGCACGGGCAATTTCACGTTCTGCGTCCTTTTTCTTCAGGTCTTCGCGCTTGTCGTGCTGCTGCTTTCCACGAACCAGCGCCAGCCGCGCCTTCACACGCCCGCGAAGGAAGTAGAGATCGAGCGGTACCAGCGTCAGGCCCTGACGTTCCACCGCACCGATCAAACGGCGGATCTCCCGCCGGTGCATCAGCAACTTCCGCGTGCGAGTCGGCTCGTGGTTGTGCACGTTGCCAAGACCGTAGGCACCGATGTGCAGATTGAGAAGGAACACTTCCCCATCCTTCACGATCCCGAACGCATCGGTGAGGTTGGCCTTGCCTTCACGCAACGCCTTGACCTCGGTGCCGGTGAGTACCACGCCGGTCTCCCACGTGTCCAGTATCTCGTAGTCGTGACGAGCGCGCTTGTTCCGCGCGATGGGTTCCGGTTCGTCCGAGGGAGCCGATTTCGAGTCGTCTTTTGCCATTCGACGCGCAAGTTACGGTGTGGCAACGACCCGCAGCAACCACGATTCTCGACACCCACGTTGACTTACCATGCGGGCAGCGTCTATTCTTCCCGACCCTGAGTGATGCCGCACGACGATTCGCCGCGACGACGCGAGTCGGCTGGACTGCCGGAGTGGTGGAATTGGTAGACGCGCTGCGTTCAGGTCGCAGTGGGCTTACGCCCGTGTGGGTTCGAGTCCCACCTCTGGCACTGTTGCAATCCGAACGAAAAACCTGAGTCTGCTGCGAGCATCACTCGCGACGGGCTCAGGTTTTTTGTCGTTCGGATGTGCTTCGGCCGTGGATTGATCGAAACGGGTCAGTGCCGGGCAAGCACTGACCGGGTCTCAGAGGCGAATCGCGGACGGCCGCACATCCTCGGGGAGCGAGGCAACCCCGAAGACCGCGCGGAGCGCTTCGTTTGCCTGCGTACGGGTGCTGCTCACGTAGAGCGTCGCGCGCGCCATGGCGTCGGCCCCCGGTGATTCGAGGCCCGCACCGGCGAGCAGGACCCGGGCGAGGCGGGTGGCAGGCGCGTCGGTCTCCCCTCGAACCGCGAGCGCCCCGGTGTACGCGCGCCAGCGCTCGGCCCACGCCCGTCCCCGCGCCGGGGCATCGCGAGCCTCGCGTACAACCACGTCTGCGAGCTGGTGCGCGACATCGGACGCCGTCCGGTCATCCAATGCATCGCGTTCCGCGACGATCAAACCGATCGCGCGCCTGGCAAACATCAGTTCCTGAGCGGCCGTCGATGCGTTGCCGGAGAGCCGTGACAGCCACTCCACGTCGGACGGCGAGGGCGCCTGCAGCAGCGCGACGAGATACGTTGCCGACCGACGCCTCCGCTCCCGGCCTGCGCGCCACTCGTTCAGCATTCCCATGCGCGCCTCAGCCAGGAAAGATCGGGAGCAACGCATGCCGGGACGGCGGCGTTGCCGCGGTGACCGACAACCCCGCAATCGACGTCGGGACCGGAAGCCCGACACGCACACGCACACTGCCTTCATCTTCGAGCAGGTCGCTGAGCTTCACGGAGGCGAGCACCTCGTCGATGCGTTGCTGCAGCAACATCCACACGGGTCGGATGCTGCAGTTCTCGGCGGCCGCGCACCGCGTCGCATCCACCGGATGCGTCTCGCAATGCAGGTCGAACGTGGTGAGTTCC